>NZ_FPJC01000017.1:0-129439 GCF_900119265.1 Pseudomonas sp. NFACC04-2 | reverse complement strand
ATGGATTTCGACGGCGGTGCCGGAATCGACACGGTTGACTACTCGGGCTCGACTGCGGGGGTAAACGTCGATATCCGTACCGGGACGGGAACCGCAGGAACGGGCGGAGATGCCGAAGGCACCATTTTAGCGAACGTCGAAACCGTCATAGGCTCTGCCTTCAACGACGTACTCTCCGCTGGCCCGTACACCGTAGCTCCAACGGTACGGCTGGAAGGGGGGGCTGGCGACGACATCTACAACATCAATCTGGGGCTGACCCCCTACATCATCGAACAGGCCGGTGGCGGCAACGATGAAGTCCGCGTGTCGGTGATCAATGCCAACGGCACGGTCCTGGCGGCAAACGTCGAGCGCCTGACCTACGTTGGCACTGGCGCATTCATCGGTTATGGCAATGACAGCGACAACATCATCACCGGCGGTTCGGGCAGCGACACACTGTACGGTGGCGCGGGCGCGGATCAGCTCATCGGCGGTTCGGGTAACGACACATTGTACGGAGGTGCGGGAGCGGATCAGTTTATCGGCGGTGTTGGCTATGACATAGCGAGCTATCTCGACAGCCAAGAAGCCATGACCTTCAACCTCAAGACGGGTGTGTATTCAGGGACTGCGGCAGGTGATACCTATACCGGTATCGAGGTGATCAGGGGATCGAATTTCAACGACGTTTTCTATGGCGGTAGTTCGTCCATGATGGAGGATGGCGCGGGTGGTGTGGATCTAGTCACTTATGAACAGTCTGACAGCGGGGTGACGATCGACCTGACCAACGGCACCGACATAGGGGAGGCTGCTGGCCACACCTACGCCAACATTGAGTTTTTTCAAGGCAGCAACTTTAACGACACGCTATCAGGCTCTGGTCTGAAGGAGATCTTCATTGGTGGAGCCGGGGCAGATGTAATCGATGGTCGCGCAGGTTTCGACAGTGCTTTTTACATTACAAGCACAACAGGCGTCTCGATCAACTTGCAGACTCAAATCAATCAAGGTGGCGATGCCGAAGGTGATGTATTGCTCAACATCGAACACGTGTTGGGCAGTCACTTCAACGATGTCCTGGTTGGAAACACGGGTGTTAATTATCTGGAGGGTGGATTGGGCAATGACGTCATCGACGGCGGGGACGGCGATGATTTCCTCTATGGTGGGCTGACTTCGTGGATAGAACCTTTCAAAGTCGATAGCTCGGCGAATGGGCCGCAGGCAGACATCTTGTACGGTGGTGGCGGTAACGACACCATCGTCACGGCTGCCAGCGACGAGGGTACTCAGGCCTACGGTGAGGCCGGAAGTGACACGATCACTGTGATACATGGCATGGCTGATGGTGGGGAAGGCAACGACCTGCTGACCGGTAGAGGCGTGGGCTTTTCACTGTCAGGCGGTCAGGGGGACGACAGACTGATATTGCAGACCGGCGGTTTTGCTAACGGTGGTGAGGGTGACGATATCTACACCATCGATACTCCAAAGTTAGTGACGATTCAGGACGACGGCATCAGCAGCGGCGACAAATTGGTTTTGTCATACATCAGCAGCTCTGAACTGTTGACTGATCGCATCGGTGATGACCTTTATCTGCACCGATCAAGTTTCACTCCAGGACAGACACCGCAAGAAGGTGTGCGCCTCAAGGATTGGTATGCAGGTTACGACACCATCGAACAGATCCAGACAGCGGATATGCAGCTCGTCAGTCTGGTGGGCATTAAGGAACATGCCAATGATCTGTTTTCCTAAACAGCTGAGCCGGCGTTTCTTGCCGTTTCATACTGCCCCCGGTAGGAAAATGCATTCAATGGCAATCACGCTTTCATAATCAGTCTTGAATGTGTCGCTTTTGCCCGGTATTGCTTGAGCCGGGCAAAAAATTTCAACCCTGCACTCGCCGAATAATGCCACGTGGTGAGGGAGCTTGCTCCCGCTGGGCTGCGTAGCAGCCCCCGGTTCGCTCCAGGTGTCCGTCCGACCAGCTTATCCACAGGCACTAGGCCTGCTGCACAAACGTCAGCCGCACCGCAAACCCAATCAAAAGACTCCCAAACAACCATTGCTGAACACGCTGGGCCGAAGGGGAGCGTTGAAGCCAGCGCCCAAGCGCGACACCTACCAGTGCATAGGCGCTATCAAACAACAAGCCCACGCTGACCAACACCACACCCAGGGTCGCAAACTGTCCCAACACCGGTCCGCCCTGTGGATCGATGAACTGCGGCAACAGCACCGAGCAAAACAGCAGCGCCTTGGGGTTAAGCAAATTGGTTAGCAGCCCACGCCGAATCGCCTGATACCAACGCCGCTTTCCGGCCTCGATACCGGTCCCTTCAAAACTTGGCAGCAACGTGGTCCGCAGGCATTGAAAGCCGATCCATAACAGGTAGGCAGCCCCGGCCAGGCGTACCACGTCGAAGGTCCAGGGCGCAGTCTTGAACAATGCCGAAAGCCCCAATGCGGCCAGCGCGACATGACATCCCCGGGCAACGCCCAGGCCCACCGCCGTTGCCAGCGCCGCGCCCCTGCCCTGACGGGCACCGGTTTGCAGCAAAAGGATCATGTCCGGCCCAGGCAGCACATACGCCACCATCAAGGCCATCAGGAACAACCAGAGCTCTGCCATACCACACTCCCTTCATCGACGATTCAGTCGTGCCAGTCTAGGGCCGAGGGGCAGGGCAGGTGGTTGCGAAGTCAGCTTATAAAGCTTATGAAATTGGCATAATCTGCCAGGTATTAGCCTCATCGAATCGGAAAATGCCAATCCATGAAACTCGACGCCTTCGACCGCAAAATCCTCGCCGCGCTGCAACGCGACGGTCGCCTGAGCAACGTGCAACTGGCCGAAGAAATCGGCCTGTCCGCCTCCCCGTGCCTGCGCCGCGTGCGGATGCTCGAAGAAGCCGGAGTGATTCGCGGCTATCAAGCCGTCCTCGACCGCGACGAAGTGGGCCTCGGGCTGACGATTTTTGTCGGGGTCAAGGTGGAACGGCACAACGACGAACGAGCCGAAGCATTTCGCCAGGCGGTCACGGCATTGCCGGAAGTGATTTCGGCGTTTCTGGTGTCAGGCGAGTCGGATTTTTTGTTGCAAGTCGTGGTGCCGGATTTGCGCGCCTATGACCGGTTCGTCACCGGGCATTTGTTGAAGCTGCCGGGCATCAGTGACATCCGGAGCAATTTTGCGATTCATACGGTGAAGACGCCGGGGGCGCTGCCGTTGGGGCATTTGCCTGGCGGCTGAGCAATGAACGACACAAGTAGGCAGCCAACATACAAAAAGCCCCGCTGCGAAAAACGCCGGGGCTCTTTGGTTTGTCGTTAGGTGGGAGTCTGCGGCTCCCATTCTCAAACGTACGGTCTATCTATTGTTTCTCGGCTTTTTTTCTAACTTCAACTTCCGATCTAGGCGTAATGACTTTCACAACGTCATCAATTACTGCCTTGCTCATCTCCAACAAAAAATGCGCAGCCCAGGCGTAGCGGTCGGTGCTCTTCTCAAACGCCGCGTCTTCGGCAAGCCGGTGAGCCAGATGCAAAAGATCCGATGCCCGTTCCAATGCTTCTTGGATGGGAACGCCGCCGTTGACTCGGAACAGTGCTCGATCAGCGGAATAGTTGAAGGGGGTGTAGCCGATGGTTTTGAGCGTCGTATCTTCGTTCATGGCCTGCCTCCGAAGACTGGAAGGTCGTTGGCCTGAGGCTTGGTTTGGTCAGCGCGGAAATAGGATGGAATTACGTTTCGCATAGTTTCACTCCTTGACTTGAGAAACCGCCGCCATCCTTTCCTAGATTCGGGTGGCGGCCGTACGTGGGCTAGGAACCGGGAATCAAGGCACCCGGCACACCCGAGGGTGTCCCACGCACAGCCGCCATAAAACATCATCGCAAACACAAAAAGAGCCTGCAATTTTTATGGGCGCTGTGCGCCTTGAATTCAACGGGTTCCTAGGCCCGGTCGCTGAATTTGCAGCGACGTCTGGAGAGTAGCCATCGAAGAACAAGGGCGACAAGGCGAAAACTCACCGAAAAGTAAGGTAAGCGCACCGCCTACGCAGTTTTCGGATTCTGCCTACAAATCTCCCAGGGCCATGCGATATGTGGCGAGGGAGCTTGCTCCCGCTGGGCTGCGCAGCAGCCCCTCTTGTGAGCGCTTCGCACTCAAGCGGGAGCAAGCTCCCTCGCCACGGGATTCATTTCTCTCATTACGATATCCGAGGTTCGAAACCCGAAAGTTATTGGCTGAGACTCGCAAGCTTACGGCCGAAGAAACGAAGCTGAAGCACGAAGCTTTCTGGTACCCATACGCAGTAGGAGCTGAAGTAGTGACGGAAATGGGGACGTATTTATTTTGGACGGAGACGGGAGCCATCTATCTACGCTCGGAGATCACCTCACACTTCCCCAAATATCAGCCATAAAAAAACCGGCCACCAAGAGCCGGTTTTTATGTCCCTCGCCAAAAACATACAGCGCGGGACCAGAATCGATTGGAGCGGGTGAAGGGAATCGAACCCTCGTTATCAGCTTGGGAAGCTGGAGTAATGCCATTATACGACACCCGCTCAGAGCGGCTGACTTTGTACCAGATGTGGCCACGGATTTGAAGTTTTTCTTTACGTACGGCGAGGTCACTCGTCTATGCAAGGCTCAAACCAGAGCGGTCGTTCGCGGGCAAGCCCCATTTGCCAAAAAGCGCAGGGAGGGGCTTGCTCGCGAGGACTCGGTTTCAGATAGCCAGTGCATGGTAGCCCTGCACGTAGTTGTAGCGTGGTCGACTTTCGTGGTGGGTTGGTTTCAGGAAGTCCAGTAAAGCGTTGCGGCTGTCCCGGCAGGCGGCTTTGTGTTCCATGTCCAGGAAGTGCCCGGTGGCTTGCAATGTGCTGAAGCTGCTGTGCTGCACATGCTCGGCAAAAAGCTTGGCGTCAGCGGCTGCGGTGTACTCGTCCCATTCGCCGTTCAGGAACAGCACCGGCACGTTGATTTTTTTCGCCGCGTTCACGTAGCACAACCGGTCGCTGTGGAGCACATCGCTGATATGAAAATGCATCTGCCCGTACTCATGTTCGGCCAGGCTGCTGACGTGGCGATAGTTGAAGCGCTTGAACAGCGGCGGCAGATGCTTGCCGATGGTGCTGTTGACCAAGTGCCCGACCCGGTCGCCGTCCAGGCTGCCCAGGTAATCCACGCCGCGTTCCAGGTAGTCGCGCATCGGCGCATTGAGCACCGGTGAGAACGAGCTGATCACCGCTTTTTCGATGCGCCTTGGCCGATGGGCGAGGGCGCTCAGTGTGGCGGCACCGCCCCAGGAAAACGACAGCACGTGCTCGGCGGCGAAGTGGTCGATCAGCTCCAGGAGGATCTGCCCTTCGATCTCCTTCGTCAGCATTTTCTCGTGACGATTGTGAGCCTTGGACTTGCCCGCGTAGGGCTGGTCGTACAGCACGACATTGAATTGCGGGTAGAGGTTTTTGGCGGTCTGTGCAAACGACGCAGTGGTGGCCATCGAGCCGTTGACCAGAATGATGGTCTTTTGTGCGGCGTCTGCGCGATAGAACTCCGTGTAAACCCGATACTGACCCTGTATATCCAGCACAGCGATTTCTGGCCTCATGTCATAAGACTCCTGGCAAGCGGGTATGCGCGCAATGAGATTGCACGGGCAATGTGACAGGTAGGCATACGCCTGGAAGATAAGGCCCATGTCGATCCAAGGAAGACGGTCGACGGGTGTTGTTATGGCGGGCAGTTTGCCGGGCGGACAAGGCGGAACCTGAGGGTTCCCGCCGGCAAAAAGTTTCTTGGAAGTATGTGGTGACTCATCGGTCACATTTCGGCCGACGGTTTGATTCAAGCAGGGGGGCGACCGTTGCGCAAGTACCTGTCGGAAAATTGTTCGACACTTCTGCCCGACGGTCATCGACTCAGATCAGGCTGACTTCCTCAGGCGTCAAGGCGCGGTACTGACCGAGCTCGAGGCTGGCGTCCAGCAGCAGTGGCCCCATGCATTCACGGTGCAGGCGCAGCACCTTGTTGTCGAAGTGGCCGAACATGCGCTTGACCTGGTGATAGCGCCCTTCAACGATGCTCAGTCGCGCTGATTTCGGCCCCAGCAACGTCAGCTCGGCCGGCTGGGTGGTGAGGTCTTCGAAGGCGAAATACAGGCCTCGGGCGAAGGTGTCGGCGTATTCGGCCGTGATGGTTTGCTCGGTTTCGACGTAGTAGACCTTGGGCAGCTTGGTCTGCGGTTGGGTCAGGCGCCGCGACCAGCTGCCGTCATTGGTGATCAGCATCAGCCCGGTGGTGTTGAAATCCAGGCGCCCGGCGATGTGCAGGTCGTCCTTGTCCGGTTCGTCCAGCCAGTCGAGCACGGTGGGGTGTTGCGGGTCGCGAGTGGCACTGACGCAGCCGGGCGGCTTGTGCAACATGAAGTAGCGCGCCGGTCGGCCGGCTTGCAGCACTTCGTCGTCGACTTCGACGCGACTGAATTCACGTACCGGTGCATGGGGATCGTTGACGGTCTGGCCGTCGATCCGCACCCGGCGTTCCACCAGCAACAGGCGCACTTGTTGGCGATTGAATCGCGGCAGATTGCTGAGAAAACGGTCGACGCGCATGGGCAGTTCAGGCAAGGCAGCGGAGGGTGGGCATCTTACGCGATCGGTTGGGGCTTGGCGCGCAACTGGGCTTGGACCTGGGCGCAGCGTGGGCACAGGCAGGACTGATCACGCAGTTCGGCCGGCAATGCTTCAAGCACCGCCGGGTCGATACTCACGCCATAACACCAGCAGGCCCGGTCGGCGGTTCGTGGATCGGCCAGGGTGCAGTCGTTGGTGCCGCCGCAGGCCGGGCAAAGATTGGGTTTATTCATAACTGGAGTGAGGCATGTCCACGCAGGTTCGGTTGCGCCCGGTCTGCCGAGCGCGTTGCAACGCATGATCGGTCCGCGACAGCAAGCTGTGCAAGGTGTCTTTGTCCTGCAAGGTGGTGAGGCCGAGGCTGACGGTGACCAGCAATTGTTTACCACTGCAGAAATAGCGTTGCTTTTCGATGTGCTGACGAATTTTCTCGGCGATTTTCAGACCGGTCTGTCCGTCGGTGTCCTTGAGCAGGACGACAAAGGCTTCGGCGCTCCAGCGACAGACGATGTCCGAATGCCGCAGGCTCTCAGTCAGGCTGCGGGCGAATCCGGTCAACAGTTGATCGGTGGCGATATGACCGTGAGCGGTGTCCAGCCGCTTGAAGTCGTCCAATTCCACCAGCAGCGCCGTCAAGGGCCTGGGCTCGCGCTGGGCTTCGTGCAGGGCTTGCACGGCCAGCAGGTCGAAACCACGGCGGTTCGGCAGCTCGGTCAGGCTGTCGAGGGTGGCCTGGGCGTCGATGCGTTGCTGGTAGTTGTTGATCAGCCGATAAAGAATGGCCAGGACCGCCAGCGTCACGAGCAGGCCGACCAGCAGGTTTACGTACAGCGTCTTGAGAATGTGATCGCGTATCGAGGTATGGGCTGCGTAATAGCCCAACAATGAAATGATCAGGAAGCTTGTACCAAGCAACGCCACCACGACCAGCAGCGGCTTGCGCTGGGAATACAACGGCGAACGAAGCGACATGGCGATTCCCTTGGCTAGGACCCAATGGAGTCAGTTTAGTGGCCTTGTGGGAAAAGACAGTCGAATTTGCAGGTTTGTAGGACCGTGGCGAGGGAGCTTGCTCCCGCTGGGCCGGGAAGCGACCCCAAAGCGTCTGCTTCGCAGCCGAGCGGGAGCAAGCTCCCTCGCCACAGGTTCAGCTTTATTCCAGGCTACGCAGATAAGCCCGCCATCCTCCCAGATGGCTGATGTCCTGAGCGCCCACCAGGCCATACGACTCACAGATGAATCCGCTTTCCCAGCGCCCATCGGCCAGTTGCACCTTGCCCAGCCCCAACGGTGCAGGAATGCCGGTCAGGAACGAACCCAGTTCGCTGCTTGGCAGTTCCCAGACCTCGACCTCGATCGCCACACCACCTTCACTGACCCGAAGCATGCCGGGGCGCAGGGGCGGGCCGCCGGCCAAGGCATGGAGGCGGTAGTCCGGCGAGCTCTGGGTGACCTCGATCAGCCGGGCACCGCGTTGCTTGAGCTGCCAGTTCAGCGCCAACCCGTCCAGGTGTGCGCCGCACACGACCAGCCGTGCCCGGTCGTGGCGCGCCGGCTGGGCGGGCACGGGCAAGGTCTTGTCCTGTTGACGCTGCAAGGCATCTGCCAGGCTCAAGAGGTATTGATCGGTGAACGCTCGACCGAACAGCGTCACGCCCCAGGGCAAACCGTTGGCCATGATCGCGCTGGGAACGGCGACGGCGGCGTAGTCCAGCAGGTTCATGAAATTGGTGTAGTAACCCAGTTCCGAGTTGCGCAGCACCGGTTCGGCGTCCAGCTCGGCGAGGGTCACTGGCCGGCCGATGGTCGGTGTGAGTACGCAATCAAGCGCGTCCATGGCCCGGTCGCATTGGGCTTTGAGTGCTTGCAAACGGTAGCGGGCGCGGAAGGTTTGTACGCCATCTACCGTAGGCGCTTTCGCCAATACGGCGCGGATGACGGGCAGTACGGCGTCGGGCTCGCGCTCCATCAATGGGCCGGCAACGCTGTAGCGTTCGGCCACCCACGGGCCTTCATAAAGCAGCCGTGCGGCTTCCAGGAACGGCGACAGGTCCAGTTCCACGGCTTCGCCGCCCAGACGTTCGAGTCGCTCGATGGCATCCAGAAACAGGTGCGGACCTTCAGGGCAGCCGAAAAACGCCAGGTCCTGCTGACGAGGTACGCCGAAGCGAAAGCGCCGCGGCGCGCCGAACGCGGCGCCATCGTTCCACTGTGGGTTGTGGCGGCTGTAGTCGTCACGAGGGTCTGGACGGGCCGTCAGCGCCAACAGCTGGCTGGCTTCCTTTGCGGTCGCCGTGAAGGTCGTGACGCAGTCCAGCGTGCGACAGGCCGGGACCACACCCGCCGTGGAGATCAACCCCAGGGTGGCTTTCAAACCCACCAGGTTGTTCAGCGCGGCGGGCACCCGACCGGAGCCGGCGGTATCGGTGCCCAAGGCAAAACTTGCCACGCCCAAGGCCACCGCCAGAGACGAGCCGGCGCTCGAACCACCGGCCGGATAGTCGGGCAACACGCTGTTGCGGCAGGCGCCGTAGGGCGAGCGAGTGCCGTTGAGCCCAGTGGCGAATTGGTCGAGGTTGGTCTTGCCCAGGGGGATCGCGCCCAGTGCCAGCAACTGCTCGACGATGGTGGCCGAACGTGGCGGCACATAGGCAAACGCCGGGCAGGCTGCCGTGGTCGGAATGCCGGCCAGGTCGATGTTGTCCTTGATGGCAAAAGGTACGCCGTACAGCGGCAGGCTCTCCAGGTCGCGGCCTTCCAACGCGGCCAGGTAGGGCTCCAGTTCCTCGACCGTCAGCAGGTGGATGAACAGGTGATAGTCCGGGTTCAGCGCCGCGGCTTTTTCCCGCAGGTCCAACAGCAATTTGCGAGGCGTCAGTTCGCCGCTGCGGTAGGCATTGCGCAGGTCGTCCAAGCGAAGCGAAAGGTTCATGGGGTTAATCCTTTGATTGAGTTCAGTCACGTTCCAGCACCACGACGCGCTGTCCGGCGCGCACCGCCGAACCGGGCTGCACGCGCACCTCGCGTACCACGCCGGCCACGGGTGCCAGCACCGGGATTTCCATCTTCATCGACTCCAGGATGACCAACACATCGCCGGCGGCGACCCGAGCGCCAACCTCCACCTGAACCTGCCAGAGGTTTCCGGCGATGTGGCTGTCGACGCTCAGTTGACCCTCGGTCAGTTGCGCATCTTCGCTCGGCGCGATAGACGGTTCTTCACTGTCGAAGTGCGCCTGGCCACCGGCGATCCAACGCTCGCGCTCGGCGTCGAAGGCGCCTTGTTGCTGGCGGCGGAACGCGGCGATGCTGTCAGCCTCCTGCGCCAGGAAACGCTGGTAGTCAGCGAGATTGAGCTGGCTATGCTCGATCTCCAGGTCGAAGCGGCCCAGGGGGAAGTCCCGGCGGATGCGCAACAGTTCATCGGCGCTGACCGGGTAGAAGCGGACCTGATCGAAGAACCGCAGCAGCCAGGGCTTGCCGTCGAAGGCGGCGACGTCCCGATAACGATTCCACATCTGCAACGTGCGTCCGACGAACTGATAGCCGCCCGGGCCTTCCATGCCGTACACGCACATGTAGGCGCCGCCGATGCCCACCGAGTTTTCCGCGGTCCAGGTCCGGGCCGGGTTGTATTTGGTGGTCACCAGCCGATGCCGTGGGTCCAGTGGCGTGGCGACCGGTGCGCCGAGGTAGACGTCCCCCAGGCCCATGACCAGGTAGCTGGCGTCAAACACGGTGCGTTGCACCTCGTCGAGGTTGGGCAGGTCGTTGATGCGTCGAATGAACTCCAGGTTGCTCGGGCACCAGGGCGCGTCCTTGCGCACGGTGGTCATGTATTTTTCAATGGCCAGCTGACAGGCCGGGTCATCCCAGGACAGCGGCAGGTGGACGATGCGCGACGGCACTTGCAGGTCCTGGGCGGCGCACACGGCGTCCCACTCGCCGGCGACGATGCTCAGTAGATCGGCCAGGGGCAGTTGTTCGGGTTGATAGTGCACTTGCAGCGAGCGAATGCCCGGCGTCAGGTCGATCACACCGTGCAATTGTTTGTGTTCCAAAGCCTGCATCAAGGCATGGGCGCGAAAGCGCAGCACCAGGTCCAGTTCGGGGGCGCCGATTTCCAGCAGCAGGTGGGTGTCGCCGGACAATCTCGCCACCAGATGGGTGTCTTCCTGGCCGATATCCAATACCACAGGCGACATGATCCCCTGTGGGAGCGAGCTTGCTCGCGAAAGCGATGGCACATTCAGCATTGATGTATCAGGCAGACCGCTTTCGCGAGCAAGCCCGCTCCCACAGTTAGCGTATTCCAAGGCAAGTGAGCGGGCTGTCTTCAGGTCCACCGGCACAAACCGCACCTGGTCCCCAGCCTTGAGTTGCCCCAACTGCCAGAGATCCGCTTCGATCACCGTCACCGGGCAGACGAAACCGCCCAGGCTCGGGCCGTCGGGGCCGAGGATGACGGGCATGTCGCCGGCGAAGTCCACAGCGCCGATGGCGTAGGGGTTGTCATGGATGTTGGAAGGGTGCAACCCGGCTTCGCCGCCGTCGGCGCGTACCCATTCGGGTTTCGGCCCGATCAGTCGGACGCCGGTGCGGCTGGAGTTGAAGTGCACTTCCCAGGCCGTGTCGAAGAACGTCTGGATGTAGCGTTCGGTGAAATATTCGGGCGCGCCGTGGGGGCCGTAGATCACACGGATCTGGCGCACGCTCGGCAGTTCCAGGATCGGTGCGCTCGTTGGCGGCAGCGTCGTGTGCTCATCCAGCGGCGCCAGGTGCAACACATCGCCCGTGCACAACGCCCGTCCGCCATGGCCGCCAAACTGGCCGAGGGTGAAGGTGCTTTTACTGCCCAGGTAATCCGGTACTTGTACGCCACCCTGCAGGCACAGGTAGCTGCGTGCTCCGGCACCGGAAATGTTGCCGATGGCGAGGGTGGCGCCGGCAGCGATCGACAACGGCGTGTTCATCGGTACGGCTTCACCGTCGAGCGTGAGGGCAATCACCGCACCGGTCACCGCCACCCGGGCATCGCAGTTGAAACGCAGCAGCGGCCCGTTCATGGTGATTTCCAATGCCGCCGCACCTTCTTCATTGCCCAGCAGGCGATTGCCCAGGCGCAACGAACGGCTGTCCATCGGTCCTGACGGCGGCACCCCCACCGCCCAGTAACCGAGGCGGCCGGGATAGTCCTGGACGCTGGTCTGGGTGCCGGGGCTAAGCACTTCAACGGTGTGGGCGCGATAGACCAACGCATCCAGGCAGCGGGTCCAGGGCTGGCCGTTGGCAAACGGTGCATCAAGGAGAATCTGTTGCAGGTAGTCGCGATTGGTTTCGACGCCGTACAGCAGGCTTTCGTCCAGCGCTTGGTGCAAGCCCAGGCGGGCCTGCTCGCGGGTTGGCGCCCAGCGAATGACCTTGGCGATCATCGGGTCGAAGTAGGGCGGGATCTGGCAACCGGCCTCGACCCAGGTGTCGATGCGCAACTGTTTGCCGTCGGCCTCGGGGAATTTCACGGCGGTCAAAAGCCCAGGGCTTGGCTGGAAGTCCCGGCCTGGATCCTCGGCATACAAGCGAGCCTGGATCGCGTGGCCCTCGGCTTTTAAACCCTCGCTCAACTCGTTCAGTGGCGGCAGGTCTCCGGCAGCCAGTTGCACCATCCAGCGCACCAGGTCCACGCCCCACACCTGTTCAGTGACACCGTGCTCCACTTGCAGGCGGGTGTTCACTTCCAGAAAGTAAAAGCGCCCGGCGTCGCTGTCGAACACGAACTCCACGGTGCCGGCGCTGCGGTAGTTCACGGCCTGGGCCAGTTGGATCGCTGCTGCGCAGAGTTCGTCGGCCATGTCCTTGGGCAGGTTGGGCGCCGGAGTTTCCTCGATGACTTTCTGGTTGCGTCGTTGCACCGAGCAGTCGCGCACGCCCAGGGCGATCACCTGGCCCTGGCCGTCGCCGAATACCTGCACCTCCAGATGCCGGGCTTTCTCGATGTACTTTTCGATGAACACTCCGGCATCGCTGAAGTTGTTCTGGCCCAGGCGCTTGACCGCTTCGAAGGATTCGCTCAGTTCGGCGGCGCTGCGGCACACGCGCATGCCGATGCCGCCACCGCCGGCGGTACTTTTGAGCATCACCGGATAACCGATCCGGGTGCCGGCCAACAATGCGGCGTCGAGGCTGTCCAGCAGTTCGGTGCCTTCGAGCAGGGGCACGCCGTGCTGCCGCGCCAGGTCGCGGGCGGTGTGCTTGAGACCGAACACGCGCAGTTGTTGTGGCGTCGGACCGATGAAGGCGATACCGGCCGCTTCGCAGGCTTCGGCGAAGGCTGCGTTTTCCGAGAGAAAGCCGTAGCCGGGATGAACCGCCGTCGCGCCGCTGTTTTTGGCGATCGTCAGGAGTTTGTCCACCGCCAGATACGTATTGGCCGCCGCGCCTTCGCCCAGGCTGTGGGCTTCGTCGGCTTGCAAGATATGCAGGCTGGCGGCGTCGGCTTGGGAATACACCGCGACGCCTTGGACTTTCAGTTGGCGCAGGGTCCGCAGGATGCGGCAGGCGATGGCGCCACGGTTGGCGATGAGGATTTTTTCGAACATGGCATTGCCCCCTCAGGCTTGCGTGCTGCCTGAACTGGGATGCGGGCCGTCCCGCAGTTTTCGATGGCCGCCGGGGTCGTCCCTGGCGGCGAAATAATCAAGTTCAAAAGCACCATTGATACCTGTGGGAGCGGGTTTGCTCGCGAAGACATCGGCACATCCGACATCGCCGCCAACTGATCCACCGCTTTCGCGAGCAAGCCCGCTCCCACAGGGCATTGAGGGTGTTCATGAATCTGTGTTTATTTGATGCACTGCCCCGACCGGCTCTGGCACAACGCAAACAACCAGCGCCGCAGGCGGGCGAGTTTCAGTTCCATATCAAAAGCTCCGCAGGCGTGGGGTTGTAGGCGTTGCACGGGTTGTTCAGTTGCGGGCAGTTGGAGATCAGCACGATCACGTCCATCTCGGCCCGCAGGTCGACGTATTTGCCTGGCGCCGAGATCCCGTCTTCGAAGGTCAGGCCGCCATCGGCGGTGACCGGCACGTTCATGAAGAAGTTGATGTTCGGGCCGATATCGCCCTTGCCCAGGCGACCATCGTGGGCGCAGGCCCTCAGGTAGTTGTCACGGCAACTGTGCATGTAGCGTTTTTCCAAGGCGTAGCGCACGGTGTTGCTTTCCTGGGCGCAGGCGCCGCCGAGGGTGTCGTGGCGTCCACAGGTGTCTTCGACGATGGTCAGCATCGGGTGGCCGAGGTTGGAATACAGCACGCTGCCGGTGCTCAAATAAACGCTGTTTTGCCGGCGCAGGGTGCGCTGCACGTCGTAGCGTTCCTTGGGGTTGGCCAGGCTGTAGAACAGCGTATCGACCGCCTGGTTGCCTTCCAGGTCGAGGATGCGCAGGGTCTGGCCGGCCTTGACCTCCACCAGCCAGGGTTCCCCGGCGGGAATCGTGGCACGGTAGACGGCGGTATCGGGTTGCTTGTGTGCGGTGGCGATGGCGAGTGACATGGCAGCGATCCTCAGGCGAACAGGCGGTCGGTATTGATAAAGCCGCGTTGGTTTTCCGGGCGCGAAAGGCGGCAGTGCTCGGCGACGCTGGCGTCGGCATTCATCCAGCTGAGCTTGAGCGGTTGCGGGGCGTATTGCGGGTTGGGGTCCATCGGGTGTTGCAGCGCGGTCAGTACCACCAGGGTGTCCATCGGCGCGTACAGTTCGATGTAGTCGCCGGTCAGGGAATTGCCCTCGACGAAGTGAAAGTTTCCCGCCTCATCGACATCGACCCGGCTGAACAGGTTGAGGGTCATCAGCAGGTCGGACAGCCCCAGGCCCCATTTGCCCAACTCCACCAACAGGTTGTCGGTGCCGTTGCGAAAGAAGCCGTTGCGCAGTTCCTGGTAGCGACCCTGACCGTATTTCTGCGCGACCTCCTCGGCGCATAGCACGCCGCCCAGGCTGTCGCTCCAGCCACAGGTGTCGGCGGTGATGGCCGCCAGCACCCGGCCCATGTCCGAGTACAGACAATGGCCGGCGGTGAGCTTGGCGGTGTGTTGGCATTTGAGGCTGTCGGGCAGGTTCAGGCGTTCGGTTTTTTCGTTGGCATTGAGCAATGTCAGGCTCACGTTGGCCCCGCCGCGCAGATCGGTCAGGCGCAGCAGTTGGCCGCGCTTGAGCACGAACGAGCGGTGGCCGCCGCCGGGCAGCAATTCTTCGGCGAAGGGCGTAAACAAGCGGGTCGAGTCGGGCATGGAAAAACTCCTTTCAAGCGATACGCAAGGTGCCGGCCAGTTCGGCGGGCAGGGCGTCGACGGCGGCACGGGCGGTGCGGCGGTCGCTGTTCAATGGAATGTCGTAGGTGATGCGTGCGCCATAGGCGCCAGGGGCGTGGGGATCGACACGGACTTTGTCGAACACCAGCAGGCGCGTGCCGAGGCTGAAACCTTCGGACAGGTCATGGGTGACCATGAACACCGTCAGGCGGGTTTCGCGCCACAGCTCCAGCAACAAGGCATGCATGTCTTTGCGAATACCCGGGTCGAGGGCGCCGAAGGGTTCGTCCAGCAGCAGGACACGCGGCTTCATGATCAGTGCCTGGGCGATGGCCAGTCGCTGCTGCATGCCCCCGGACAGTTGCGCCGGGTATTTATCCAGCGCATGGCCGAGTCCGACCTTGTCTAGCAGTTGCGCGGCTTCTTCCCGGGCCTGGCGCTTGGCGCTGCCGAACAGGCGACCGAGCAGCGGCGAGCGTGGTAGCTCCAGACCCAGGGCGACGTTGTCCAGCACGGTCAGGTGCGGGAACACCGAATAGCGTTGGAACACCACGCCCCGACTGGCATCCGGCTCGCCGGCCAAAGGCTCGCCATCGAGGAGAATCTGTCCGCGACTGGTGCGTTCCTGGCCCAGTAGCAAGCGCAGGAAGGTTGACTTGCCGCAGCCCGACGCCCCCACCAACGTGCAGAACTCACCCTCGGCGACGCTCAGGTTCAAGCGCTCGAGCACCACCTGGTCGCCGTACTGTTGCCAGACGTTGTTCACGTTAATGAAACTCATGCTTTCGCCCCCTCATACCAGGGGAACGCTTGCCGGGTCAGGCGTTTGAGGCCCCAGTCCATCAGCCAGGCGAGCAGGGTGATCCACACCACGTACGGCAAGATTACGTCCATCGCCAGGTAACGGCGCACCAGGAAAATTCGATAGCCCAATCCATCGGTGGAGGCGATGGCTTCGGCGGCGATCAGAAACAGCCAGGCCGAACCGAGCATCAGCCGCAAGGAAATCAACAGGCGCGGCAGTAATTGCGGCAGCACTACCCGCAGCATCAGGGTCCAGGTCGAAGCGCCGAGGGTCTGGGCCTTGATCAGCAGCTCGGGTGGAATTTCCCGGGCGCGCTGTTCCAAGTCCCGGGCCAGGCACGGTGTGATACCGATGACGATCAGCATCACTTTCGACAATTCCCCCAGGCCGAAGACGATGAACAGGATCGGCAGAATGGCCAGCGGCGGCACCATCGACACCACGGTAAGCAGCGGCGATAACGGCGCGCCTAACAGCGGCAACGTGCCGGCGGCAATGCCCAGGCACAGCCCGGCCAGGGCGCTGATGCCCAGGCCGATGGCCAACCGGCGCAGGCTTGAGGCGGTGTCCTGCCAGAGCAGGTAATCGCCGCTGCGGGCGTCGGCGGTGAAGGCCAGGCGCTTGACCGCATCGGCCATTTGCATGGCACTGGGCAGCAGTTTGTCGTTGGGGTTGTCCGTCAACCGTTCGGCCGAGCCCATGAAGTAGGCGAACAACACCAGCGCGAAGGGCAGGATCACCAGCAACAAGCGGCTGGGACGATCCGGGTAGCGGTTGATCAGGCGCATGCCAGGTCCTCCGGTTTACAGCTTGGCGTCGGCGGCCAGCTGTACGTAGGTCGGGTCAAAGCGCAGCTTGAGATTGGCCTTGTCGCCACGGACTACGCCGTTGGCGAACGCCATGCCGACTGCGTTGGCGTCCTTGGCGCCTTCGCCCAGCAAGCCGTGCCGGAACGAGAACTCGGCGACTTTGCCCATGGTGCTGGGCAGTTGCTCGCTGGTGGCGAAACCCAGGGCTTCCTTGGGCGTGGCGAACAGCTTGGTGGTGTCCAGTTGCGACTGGAACCCGGCCAGGTCGGTGCCTGAGGCCTTGGCCATGTGTTCCAGCGCGGTCTTGCTCGCGGTGTTTTTCGCATTCATCAACGCCACCACTTCAAACCAAGCGCCGGTCAACGCTTTGCCCAGGGCCGGGTTGTCCTGCAGGGTCTGGGTGTTGACCACCATCATGTCCATGATCTCGCCGGGAACCTGGCTGGAGTTGAACACTTCGCTCACGCCGGGTTGGGCTTTGATGTCCGAGAGCATCGGGTTCCAGGTGGTGACGGCCTTGACCTGATCGGTGTTGAAAGCGGCGGAGATGTCGGCGTCGGAGGTGTTGACGACCTTCAGGTCCTTTTCGGCGAGGCCCACGGAATCCAGGGCGCGGGCCAGCAGGTAATGGGACACCGACAGTTCCACCAGATTGACGTCCATGCCCTTGAGGTCGGCCACTTTCTTGCCTTCGCCCTTGAGGACGATGCCGTCGTTGCCGTTGGAGAAATCGCTGACGATCAGCGCGGTGCTGTCCACGCCGCCAGCGGCGGGAATGGTCAGGGCGTCCATGTTGGTCATGGTGCAGCCGTCGAACTGACCGGCGGTGTACTGATTGATGGATTCAACGTAATCGTTGAGCTGCACGACATCGATCTTGATGCCGTATTTTTTCGCCCATTTATCGACGATGCCTTGGCTGCCGGCGTATTCCCAGGGCATCCAGCCGGCGTAAATGGTCCAGCAGACGCTGAAGTGGTCTTTTTGTGCGGCGGCGGATGAAAAGCTCACGAGGGCCGAGAGGGCGGCGAGGAGCAGGGCGGACAGACGAAGCTTGAGCATGGTGGTTCTCCAGTTGATCAAGGGCGGACAGGAGCAACGCGGCACCGCGAACGGTGGCTTGTCTCCCGGGCTTTTGTCCCGCCGTGTAACCTCAACTGGAGGTCGCCAACTCTCGGACCAGCCACTCGCCAGAAGCGAGCCGGAACCCTAGTCAGCCATTGCAAATTGTGGTGCCGCGAACCTGTGATGACTCCTGCACGGGGTTTGGTAAAGCGAGAGCCGTGCCAATTCCGGCAAAGGCCCGGGCCAGAGAGGGCAGGTGTCGGGGAAGGAGGATTTAGGGCGGATTTGTGCTTGCTTGTGGTGCTATCGCGCACCGGAAGAGGGCGACGAGCGACATGTTTCTAGTTGTTGCCAGGTCGCACCAGATTCCGATTTTGCTGTCTGAATATGCGTCAGTCACACAAAGTTGGCTGCCGCCCATCAGCGTCGCTGATGTGGCTCATTCGCGGTCCAGGAGGCCGCCATGTATCGACGACTGCTCCTCATTGCGTTTCTCGGTTTGACTCTTTCGGCCTGCGTGCCTTACTACGACGGAGACTCGAGCTACTACCGTTCCGAGGTCTACACCTCACCGGCACCGGTCTATTACGGTGGCGGGAGCTACTATTCGGCACCGCGTGGCTACTACGCACCGCGGTATTACCAACCGGCGCCACGCTACTACTCGCCGCCGCGCTACTACCAACAAGGCCCACGCTATTATTCGCCACCGCGCGCGGCGTATCGGTCTTATCCACATCGGGGCGGCTGGGACGGCCGTGACCGGGGCGGTTGGAATGACGACCGACGGGGTCGAGGTGGGCGTGATCATCGAGGACGCGGTGGTCATGACGGACGGGGCGGTCACCGCTGATTCCAGGCAACAGAAAGCGGCGCATAAAGCGCCGCTTTTTTGTGCCTGCCATAAACCCGATGGGATAACCCTTGTGGGAGCGAGCTTGCTCGCGATGACGTCGAGTCAGCCGATATTGAGGTATCTGATATACCGCTATCGCGAGCAAGCTCGCTCCCACAGGGAACTCTTTCTGGCTCGTTACTCGTTGGACAAGTCCGCCAATGGATGTCGACCTTCCCACGCTTTGTGGAAATGCGCTTCGACTGCCGCTTCGGGAACGTGATTGATATCCGGCCAATGCCAGCGCGGTTTATGGTCCTTGTCGATCAATCGCGCCCGCACGCCTTCGCTGAATTCCGGATGACGGCAGCAGTTGAGGCTCAGGGTGTACTCCATCCGGAACACACCGGCCAAGGACAAATGCCGCGCCCGGGCGATCTGCTCCCAGACCAGATGAGCGGTCAGCGGCGAGCCTTCGGTCATAGTCTTGGCCGCGCGGGCGATCAGCGGATCAGGATGGTCCACCAACAGGCTGAGGGCTTTCCAGGCGCAGCGCACATCGCTGACATCCAACCACTCGTCGATTTTCGGCCGTCGCGGCAGCCATTGGGCCTCGGGCAGTTGGGCGATGGCTTCCTGTTGCAAGGCCTTGAGCAGGCTGTTGAGCTGCATCTCCGTCTGCTCCTGCCAGTTGAGTTGCAGCAGGCCTTCAATCAGATCGTCTTGTTGTTCATCCAGCAAGAAGCGGTCGGCCAGGCCCAGGTCGATGGCGTCCCGGGCATTCATGTGAGCGCCGGTCAGGCCGAGAAACAGCCCGAGCTTGCCGGGCAAGCGTGACAAGAACCAACTGGCGCCGACATCCGGGTACAGGCCGATGCTGATTTCCGGCATGGCCAGGCGGCTGCTTGGTGTGACGATGCGGGTACTGGCGCCTTGCAGCAGCCCCATGCCGCCACCCAGTACATAACCGTGGCCCCAGCACAGCAAGGGTTTTGGGTAGGTGTGCAGGTTGAAGTCCAAGCGGTATTCCGCCGCGAAGAATTGTGCCGCCAACGGCGGTACTTCGCCGGGATGAGCGCGGCAGGCCTCCACCAGGCTGCGCACTTCACCGCCGGCGCAGAAGGCCTTGGCGCCATTGCCGCGCAACAGCACACAAACGACCTGCGGTTCCCGAGCCCAGGCATCGAGGCGATCACGCAAGGCGTTGATCATGGGCAGGGACAGGGCGTTCAGGGATTTTTCGGCATCCAGGGTGGCGATACCGATACGGGCACCGTCGATGCCGGTGAGTTCTTCGAAGTGCAGATTCATCGTGACCTCGATCAGAAATTTGAATGTTCAGTATGACCGCTGTGTAGGAAAGTGCCGGTTCTGCGTCAGATCAATTGACAAGCCCCGTAGGCTTTCCTAGGGTGCGCCCATTGTTTTTACCGGATGCCACCATGACTGCTGACGACCGTATCAAACTCGAACCGAGCTGGAAGCAGGCGCTGCGTGCCGAGTTCGACCAGCCCTACATGGCGGAGTTGCGTGAGTTTCTACGCAGTGAATACGCCGCTGGCAAGGAGATCTATCCGCCGGCTCCACTGATTTTCAACGCTCTCAATTCCACGCCGCTGGATAAGGTCAAGGTGGTGATTCTCGGTCAGGATCCTTACCACGGTCCAGGCCAGGCACATGGCTTGTGCTTCTCGGTACAGCCGGGCGTGCCGACACCGCCGTCCCTGGTGAACATCTACAAGGAATTGAAGCGCGATCTGAACATCGACATCCCCAATCACGGCTACCTGCAAAGCTGGGCCGACCAGGGCGTGTTGCTGCTCAACACGACCCTGACCGTGGAGCGCGCCAATGCCAACGCCCACGCCAAAAAAGGCTGGCAGCACTTTACCGACAGGATCATTGAAGTCGTCAGCGAACACCAGCCGCACTTGGTGTTCCTGTTGTGGGGGGCCCATGCCCAGAGCAAGCAGAAGCTGATCGATGCGACCAAGCATTTGGTGCTGACTTCGGTCCACCCGTCACCGCTGTCGGCCCACCGAGGTTTCATCGGCTGCGGGCATTTCAGCCGGACCAACAAGTTTCTCCAGCAGCAGGGCGAGACGCCGATCGATTGGCGGTTGCCGCCAGTTTGAACGGTCGGCAATGAGGGCTCCATCGCGAGCAAGCTCGCTCCCACAGGGTTAAGGGCAACACAAATCCCTGTGGGAGCGAGCTTGCTCGCGATGAAGGCGCCGCGGACGATCAGGCCGAATTCGGCTGGCGCGTCCAATACCTGAACAACGGCTCCGCCAGAAACAGCACGAACAGCAACCGCATCACCTGCAACGCCGTCACCAATGGCACCGACAGTTGCAGCGTCTCCGCCGTCAGGCTCATTTCCGCGATGCCGCCGGGCATCATGCCCAGCGTCAACGAGCGCAGATCCAGATGGGTCAAGGTGCTCAAGCCTAGGGCCGCAAGCGTGGCGATCAGCATCGTCAACACCGTGCCAACCAACGTGCGGCCCATGAACGACGGTGCCCGACGAAAGAACTGCCGGTTGAAATGACAACCCAGCCCACTGCCGATCAGCCATTGGCCGACCTGGCTGGCGCCGTTGGGCAGGCCGATGTGCAGGTCCCAGCCGACGCTCACCGCCGCGCTCACCAGCAACGGCCCGAACAACCAGGGATTGGGTTGGCGCAAGCGCTCCCAGACCCACGCGAGCAGGGCACCCGCCGGAAACAGGAGCGCCAGCCAAAGCCAGTCCACCGTGGTGGCGTGTTGCACCGGCGCACCGTCGCCCAACAGGTATTTGAAGGCCGCCGGCACGCACAGCACCACCACCAGCACCCGCAGGCTCTGGCCCGCCGCGACACGGCTGAGGTCCGCGCCGTTGCGGGCACCGAGGTTGACCATTTCGCCGGAGCCGCCGGGCATGCTCGAGAAAAACGCGGTAGCACGGTCCTCGCCGGTGCGGCGCATCAGCCAGACACTTACCACGCTGGACACGCTGGTGATCAGCGCGCCGAAAAAGATCAAGCCGAAGTGGCTCAGGACTTGTTCCATGACCACGGGGGTGAAGTGCAGGCCGATACCGATGCCCACCACCCATTGGCCGCATTTACGGCCACCGGGGATTTCCATCAGTTGCCACGGCGTCAGGCAGCGCACCAGGATGATCGCCAGCAACGAGCCGACCATCCAGGGCAAAGGCCAGCCGATCAGGCTGGCCAGGTAACCGCCGGCCAGACCGACCAGCGGTGTTCCCCACCATTGTTTGAAAGTCGCTTCAGACATTGGCCAGGGCGCGACGTTGTGCGACGCGGCGACGCCAGATCCGTAGCAATGGCATGAACAGCATGATCGCCGTCAGGATCCAGCAACCGAAGGTGATCGGGCTCGACCAGAGGATTTCCAGCGCACCGTTGGAGATCGACAGCGCACGACGCAGGTTCTGTTCCATCAGGCCGCCGAGGATGAAACCCAGCAGGACCGGCGACAGTGGGAAATCCAGCTTGCGCAGGATGTAGCCGAAGATGCCAATGCCGATCATCAGGAACAGGTCGAACGTGGTGGCATGCACGGCGTAGACGCCGATCCCGGTGATGATCGCGATGACCGGCACCAATGCCCAGTTCGGCACCGCCAGGATGCGGGTGAAGACGCGGATCATCGGGATGTTGAGGATCACCAGCATGACGTTGGCGATGAACAACGACGCGATCAGGCCCCAGACGATGTCCGGCTGTTGCTGGAACAGCAGGGGGCCGGGGGTGATGTTGTACAGCGACAGCGCGCCGATCATCACCGCCGTGGTGCCCGAGCCGGGTACGCCGAGGGTCAGCATCGGCACCAGCGCACCGCAGGCTGCGCCGCCGATGGCGGTTTCCGGAGCGGCGAGGCCACGCTTGTCGCCCTGACCGAACTTGCCACTGGCTCCGGCCATGCGTTTTTCAGTCATATAGGCCACGGCACTGGCCAGGGTCGCGCCCGCGCCAGGCAATACGCCCATGATGAAACCGAGCACGCCGCAGCGGATGTTCACCCAGAACACCGAGGCCGCTTCCTTGAGGTTGAACATCATCCGCCCGGTGGCTTCCACCGCTTCCTGGCCGCGATGGGTTTTCTCCAGCAGCAACAGGATTTCACTGATGGAGAACAAACCCAGCACCAGCACGACGAACTGAATGCCATCGGTCAGGTGGATGTTGTCACCGGTGAAGCGGTAGACACCGCTGTTGGCATCGATCCCGACACTGGACAGGAACAGCCCGATCAGCGCCGCGATGAACGTCTTGAGTGGTCGGTCGCCGGCCATGCCACCGAGGCAGACAATGGCGAATACCATCAGGACGAAATATTCCGCCGGCCCGAACGCAATCGCCCATTTGGCCAACAACGGTGCGAACAACACCATGCCGCAGGTGGCGATGAACGCGCCGATGAACGAACTCCACGCCGACAGCGACAGCGCCACCCCGGCCAGGCCCTGGCGAGCCATCGGATAGCCGTCGAGGGTGGTCATCACGGTTGAGGCTTCCCCCGGAATGTTGAGCAGGATCGAGCTGATGCGCCCGCCGTACTCACAACCCAGGTACACCGCCGCCAGCAGGATCAGCGCCGATTCCGGCGGCAGGCCCAGGGCGAAGGCAATGGGGATCAGCAGCGCCACGCCGTTGATCGGGCCCAGGCCCGGCAGCAGGCCGACCACGGTACCGATCAAGGTGCCGCTCAGCGCGGTGACGAGGTTGTACGGGGTCAGTGCAACGCCAAAACCCTGGCCGAGATAATTCAGGGTATCCATATCAATTCTCCAAGACGTCGAGCAGGCCCAGGGGCAGCGGCACGTCCATCAGCTTGTCGAACAACAGATAAAGACCAATGGCCATCAGGCTGATGATTACCACGCTTGGTACCCAGCGACCGCCATACAGGCGCGCCATCGGCACACCGATCAAGATGCTGGCGACGATGAAGCCCAGGGGTTCGAAGGTTCCGGCGAAGACCAGTAGCAGTGCCACGCAGATGCCGATCTTCTGCAGGGTTTCCCGGTCCAGTTGCGGGTCTTCATCGCTGTGCACGATGGGTGTAGGACGAAACAGCATGTACAGCAGCGCTAGCCCCATCAGCCCGAGCATCAGTAGGGGGAAGGCCCGCGGGCCAACCGGTTCGTAGGAAAAGGCTGCCTGATACGGCCAAGCCATCAGCGCCAGGCCGATACAAACCAGCAGCAGCACTGCGGCAAAAATACGTTGGATGGTGAGCATGACTAACTCCTGGGCGACGCCGGTGATACCAGCGCCGCCGTGAGAACAGAGACGGTTACTGGATCAGGCCGAACTCTTTGGCCAGCATCTTGTAATCAGCCACTTGCTTCTTCACGTAGGTGTCCAGCTCCGGGCCGGTCATGGCAAACGGGAACAGCTCGCGCTGGTCACGCAGCTTGGCGAACTCTTCGGAAGCCAGCAGCTTGTCGAACGCATCTTTCCACCAGGCGTAGTCTTCATCGCTGACCTTCGGCCCGAGGTAGAAGCCGCGAACCACCGGCCAGACGATGTCGTAGCCTTGTTCTTTGGCGGTTGGAATGTTTTTCATTTCCGGCTCGTCGATGCGCTTCTCGGCAAATACCGCCAGCAGGCGCATGTCGCCGCTCTGGATGTGGGGCATGGAGTCGGAAATGTCGGTACTGCCGACCTGGATGTGGCCGCCGAGCAGCGCCGTGGCGATCTCGCCGCCGCCTTCGAGGGCTACGTAACGCAGGTCGCGGGGGTTGATGCCGGCGGCCTTGGCGATGAGGGCGGTCTGCATCCAGTCCTGGCTGCCGACGGTGCCGCCGGAACCGATCACCACGGAGCCTGGATCTTTCTTCAGGGCCTGTACCAGGTCGTCGAGGTTCTTGTAGGGCGAGTCGCTCTTCACCGCAATGGCGCCATAGCTGGTGCCGACAGCGGCCAGCCAGCGCACGGCGCTTTCATCAAAACGACCGAACTTGCCCTGGGCCAGGTTCAATAGCGAACCGCTGGACCAGGCCACCAGCGTGCCGGCGTCGGCCGGGCGCTGGGCGACCACTGCGTTGTAGGCTACCGCGCCGACGCCCCCGGGCATGTAGGTGACGCGCATCGGCTTGGTCAGCAGTTTCTGGTTGACCAGCGCGCTTTGCACCAGCTTGCACGTCAGGTCGAAGCCGCCGCCAGGGGAAGCCGGGGCGATGCATTCGGGGCGCTTGGGTTCTTTGGACGGATCAGCGGCGAGCAATTGCCCGGCGAACATCAGGCATCCGGCGGCCAAGGCTACTTTACGCAGTGATAGGTTCATCGTTATCTCCACAGGAGTTGTTGTTGTGTGTGGTGTAGATTCGGTGTTGCTGGCCCTCGGCCCTCGCGTCGATGGTGGGCGCAGGTTGTTGCCGAACGTATCGGGATTGAGGGCGTGGGAGGACACCTGGCCGAGGGGTGATGGCGCTGGCCAGGGTGGTCTGATTGAAACGGGAAAGGCGGGCAGGCATTGGGGCCTGGAGCTGTAGGGACAGCATGTGAGTACTCCGCTTTTATTGTTTTTATTCGGCGAAAACGCTTCGAGGCGTTTTTCGTTCGCGATGTGCGTCGCGGCGGGCAGTCGAAACCGTCCGTGGGAGGACTCTAACGGTCCAACCTTTCGCTAACCTTTCAAAAGCTTTCAACGTGTTTTTGGCTTCACAGTGGCGGATGCGGCTGTAAACTCCGCGCCAAAGAATGGCGTCGACCATCCCTGAATCGAGGAATAACCCATGCGTGTTCTGCTCGTCGAAGACCATCTGCAGCTCGCCGAAAGCGTTGCCCAGGCGCTCAAGAGCACCGGCTTGACCGTGGACGTGCTGCATGACGGCGTCGCGGCTGACCTGGCCTTGAGCAGCGAGGAATACGCCGTGGCGGTCCTCGATGTCGGGCTGCCGCGCATGGACGGTTTCGAGGTGCTGGCGCGCCTGCGGGCTCGCGGCAAGACTTTGCCAGTGCTGATGTTGACCGCCCGCAGCGACGTCAAGGACCGCGTCCATGGCCTCAACCTCGGTGCCGACGACTACCTGGCCAAGCCATTCGAGCTCACGGAGCTGGAGGCCCGGGTCAAGGCCCTGTTGCGCCGCAGCGTACTGGGCGGCGAACGTCAGCAACGTTGCGGCGGGCTGGTCTATGACCTGGATACCCGGCGTTTTACCCTCGACGATGAATTGCTGACCCTGACCTCCCGCGAGCAAGCCGTGCTGGAAGCGTTGATTGCCCGGCCGGGGCGGGTGATGAGCAAGGAGCAACTGGCGGCCCAGGTGTTCGGCCTGGACGAAGAGGCCAGCCCAGACGCCATCGAAATCTACGTCCATCGCCTGCGCAAGAAGCTCGACGGCCATGCGGTCGCGATCGTGACATTCCGCGGCTTGGGCTACCTGCTGGAAAACCGCAATGCATAAGCCCGACAGCCTGCGCTGGCGGCTGCTCAGGAACCTGGCATTGCTGTTGGTGGTGCTGATGCTCGCCAGCGGCCTGAGCGCCTACTGGAATGGTCGCGAAGCGGCGGACACCGCCTATGACCGGACCCTGCTGGCCTCGGCCCGGACCATCGCCGCGGGCCTGTCCCAGCGCGACGGCAGCCTCAGCGCGGATGTGCCCTACGTGGCCCTGGACACCTTTGCCTACGACAGTGCCGGACGCATTTATTACCAAGTCAATGACATCGACAAGAAGTTGATTTCCGGCTACGAAAACCTTCCCGGCCCGCCGCCCGGGACGCCCCGCACGGACGATTACCCGGCCCTGGCGCGCTTCTATAACGCCCAATACCAGGGGCAGAGCGTGCGGGTGGTGAGCCTGCTCAAGGCGGTGAGCGAGCCGAACATGAATGGCATGGCGGAAATTCGCGTGGCTGAGACCGAAGAGGCGCGGGTCAGCATGGCCCGTGGCCTGATGGCCGACACGCTGTTGCGCCTGGGCATGCTGGCCGTGGGCGCGCTGCTGTTGGTGTGGTTTGCGGTCAGTGCGGCGTTGCGCCCGTTGGAGCGCTTGCGCACGGCGGTGGAGGAGCGCCAGCCGGACGATCTGCGGCCGTTGCCGCTGGTGGAGGTGCAGCACGAATTATGGCCGCTGGTGCGGGCCCTCAACCATTTCACCGAACGCCTGCGCGGGCAGTTCGAGCGGCAGGCTCAGTTCATCGCTGATGCCGCCCATGAACTGCGTACGCCGCTGGCCGCGCTCAAGGCGCGTCTGGAGCTGGGTTTGCGCGCCAGCGAGCCGGCGACCTGGCGTGAAACCCTGGAAACCGCGGCTCAGGGGACCGATCGATTGACCCACCTGGCCAACCAGTTGCTGTCCCTGGCGCGGGTGGAAAATGGCGCCCGGGCCATTGCCGAAGGCGGTGCTCAGTTGCTCGATCTCAGCCAGTTGGCCCGTGAGCTGGGCATGGCCATGGCCCCGCTGGCCCATGCCCGAGGCGTGGCACTGGCCCTGGAAGCCGACGAGCCGGTATGGCTGCGGGGCGAGCCGACCTTGTTGAACGAGCTGTTGAGTAATCTGGTGGACAACGCCCTGGCCCACACACCGTCGGGCGGCAACGTGATCCTGCGGGTCACCCCACCGGCGGTCCTGGAAGTCGAGGACGACGGGCCAGGCATTCCGCTGCATGAGCGGGACCGGGTGTTCGAACGCTTCTATCGACGCAATCAGCAAGTAGCCGGTTCCGGGTTGGGGTTGGCGATCGTCGGCGAAATCTGCCGCGCGCATCTGGCGCAGATCACCTTGCATGACGGGCAGGAGCGCGGGCTGAAGGTGCGGGTGAGCTTTATTCCAGGTTCAGATTAGGTCAGCGTCTGATCCAGGTTTTGGGCTCAATAAAACATCGACCGCGCTTCTTCGATATCCGCGCACCGGGCCTTGTTCTCCGGGTCGATGCCCAGTTTCTTGAAGGCTGGGACGCCGAAGACATCAATCTTGCTCAGGGGATGGTCGGTATCCTTGTAGCAATACAGCGCAGCGACCTGCACCAGGTCGATATAATCGAGTTGCTTGGAGTCGCGGTTGAAATCCAGATACAGCCCCGGCAGCTTCACCAACCGCTCCGGAAATTCCCAGACGCTGAGCAATTTGTCCCCCAGTACCGGGTGAATCGTCTCGATGACATGGTTGAGGCTGACCGGGTCCGACAGCAACTCATTATTGTCCTGTGCGTACGTGAGGATCGGTAGCACGCCGATCTGATGCACCAGCCCACCCAGCGCGGCCTGGTCGGGCTTGAGTTGGGTGTAGCCGCGACACAATGCATAGCTGACGCCGGCGATCTCCAGGCTTTTGCGCCAGACTTCGCGCATCTTCAGTTCCACTACCTCGGAGCGGGCATGGAAAATCTGCTCCATCACCAGGCCAATGGCCAAGTTGCTGCTGTAGTTGACGCCCAGTCGAGTGATGGCCGTGTGCAGGTCAGTGACTTCCTGGGTGGCGCGCAGCAGCGGGCTGTTGACCACTTTTATCAGGCGTGCCGAAAGGGCCGTATCGCGGCCGATCACTTTGCTCAGGTTGCTGACGCTGATTTCCGGGTCTTCGGCGGCCCGGCGAATCTGCATGGCCACTTCCGGTAATGTTGGCAGAACCAGGTCATCGTTATCGATGGCCTGCACCAAATCCCGTTGGACCTTATCCGCCAAATCGCTCATTTCGATTCTCTAGGGTGTTGCGACAAATGCTGCGATCAGCGCTGGATTTCGCGGTCGCGGTCCAGTTCGTAAGGCAGGTCCAACAATTGAAGGCGAGGGCCTTCCAAGGCACCGAGGTGCAGATTGTCATCTTCTGCTGCTTCGGCCTGCAATACCGCCAGCAGTTCAATGTTTCCTTCGCCGCGGGCGGCAATCACCACTTCGCCGATGGAACTGCCGTGAGTGGGGGAGAACAGCGCCGTGCCGGGTTCCGGCAGTTCGCTGGCGTCCAGTTGCAGGCGATACAGGCGCCGCTTGAGCTTGCCCAGGTATTGCATGCGGGCGACGATTTCCTGGCCGGTGTAGCAGCCTTTCTTGAAGCTGACGCCGCCGACGGCTTGCAGGTTGAGCATCTGTGGAATGAACAGTTCGCGGGTGGTCGGCATGACCTGGCCGATCCCGGCACGGACCTGGCCCAGCAGCCAGGGATTCAGGTCCGCCTCGGCCAGTTCTGCCCCCAGGCGGCTTCGCAGTGCCTGTGCCTGTTCGGCGGGGGCCCACAGCTCGGCGCGGCCGGGAGAAACGCGGATGGCGATCAAGGCTTCATGGCGCGCCACGCTGTCGGTGTCGCTCGGCAGTTCGAGGCCCAGGCCAGCCAGGGCATCGTCGGCATTTTCCAGGCCGAAGCGAACCCAGGCGGCGCTTTCGTCGGTGAGCTTGGATTTGGAGAACACGGCGTATTTTTTCAGGTCCGCCAATTGCGGTTCGAGCAGTTCGGTGGCCATGGCCATCAACACGCCGTCGCCTTCGAGCAGGATGCGGAAGCTCGATTGCATCCGGCCCTTCTGCGTGCAGCGGGCGCCGAGGCTGGCCCGGTTGTCGCTCAGATAGTCGAGGTTGCAGGTCAATTGGCCTTGCAGGAATTTGCTGGCATCCACGCCGCGGACCGCGAGGACGCCTTCGTGGGACAGGGTGCAAAAAAAAGCGAAATCAGCCATGGGTCATCGCAGGGTAAAAAGTCTGGTGGACATCATAAGGGGACGCCCTTGAAATGGGTAGTTCACAAAGGATCGGTGGTGTCTGACCAAAGCCGTCTGTTGCGCTGTCGCGAGGCCTGTATACTTGCGCTCTATTTGAGGAGCGCTCCATGGTCGAAGATGTTGAACTGAACCGCCTCTACTGGCACAGCCGCCGCGGCATGCTTGAGCTGGACGTGTTGCTGGTGCCGTTCGTGAAAGAGGTTTACCCCCATCTCAATGAAGTGGACCGTGCGTGCTACGTCCGCCTGCTCGAATGCGAGGATCAGGACATGTTCGGCTGGTTCATGGAGCGCAGCGAATCCGAAGACCCTGAGTTGCAGCGCATGGTCCGGATGATCCTGGACCGTGTCCAGCCCAAGTAATCGCTTCGAATGCCGCTGGCAGGCCTCTGTGCAACTGCTGGCGGCCTATCTGCTGGCCCAGGTGTTCGCCCTGGGTTCGTTGTTGCTGTTGTCCATCGCGTCCTGGTGCGCCGCGCTTGGCGTTATCGTGTGCCTGGCCCATGGCGCCTGGGTGATCCCCCGTCATGTCGTGCTGACCCATCGCCGGGCCTTTTGCGGGTTGCGTTGCAATACCGCGGGCTGGCAGCTCTGGAGCCGGGCCGATGGCTGGCGGGCTGTGCAGCTGCGCCCCGATAGCCTGGCGCTGCCGCTGATCATCGTGCTGCGTTTCCGATTGCAGGGTGAGCGGCGGGTCCGATCGCTGTGCGTGCCCCGCGACGCGCTGGCGCCGGATGTCCATCGGCGCCTGCGGGTGCGGCTCAGGTTCAGTCGGCGTAGGTGGGCGGCACCAGGATAGTGTCCAGTGCCTCGGGCAGCAGGTTCGGATAGTCGAGGGTGTAATGCAGCCCCCGGCTTTCCTTGCGTTCCATGGCCGAGCGAATCATCAGTTCCGCCACCTGGGCCAGGTTGCGCAGTTCGATCAGGTCGCGGCTGACTTTGTAGTTGCTGTAGAACTCGTCGATCTCGTCCAACAGCAAGCGCACCCGGTGCTGTGCCCGTTGCAGACGCTTGTTGGTGCGCACGATGCCCACGTAGTCCCACATGAAACGCCGCAGTTCGTCCCAGTTGTGGGCAATGATCACGTCTTCGTCCGAGTCGGTGACCTGGCTGGCGTCCCACGAGGGCAGGGTGGCCGCAATGGCGATCTGCGGCAATTGCTCGAGGATGTCTGCCGCCGCCGAGCGGGCGTAGACGAAACATTCCAGCAGCGAATTGCTGGCCATGCGATTGGCGCCGTGCAGGCCGGTGAAGCTGGTTTCGCCAATGGCATACAGGCCAGGCACGTCGGTGCGGCCATGTTGGTCGACCATCACGCCACCGCAGGTGTAGTGCGCCGCCGGCACCACCGGGATCGGTTGTTTGGTGATGTCGATGGAAAATTCCAGGCAGCGCTCGTACACCGTCGGGAAGTGGCTCTTGATGAAGGCTTCAGGCTTGTGGCTGATGTCCAGGTAGACGCAATCGATACCCAGGCGCTTCATTTCATGGTCGATGGCTCGGGCGACGATGTCACGGGGCGCCAGTTCGGCGCGCGGATCGAAGCGTTGCATGAAGCGTTCGCCGTTGGGGAGCTTCAAATGGGCCCCTTCGCCACGCAGGGCCTCGGTCACCAGGAAGCTCTTGGCCAGCGGGTGATAGAGGCAGGTGGGGTGGAACTGGTTGAACTCCAGGTTCGCCACCCGGCAACCCGAACGCCAGGCCATGGCGATGCCATCGCCGCAGGCGCCATCGGGGTTGCTGGTATACAGGTAGACTTTCGCCGCGCCACCGGACGCCAGGACGACGAAGCGCGCGCCGTAGGTGTCGACTTCGCCGGTGCCGCGATTGAGCACGTAGGCGCCGAGGCAGCGGTCACCGTCCAGGCCCAGGCGTTTTTCGGTGATCAGGTCGATCGCGACGCGCTGTTCCAGCAATTCGATGTTGGGCCGTAATCGCGCCTGGGCGAGCAGGGTCTTGAAGATCGCCGCGCCCGTGGCGTCGGCCGCGTGGATGATGCGCCGATGGCTGTGGCCGCCTTCGCGGGTCAGATGGAACTCGAAACCGCCGTCTTCGGTGCCCGATTGTTCGTCACGGGTAAACGGCACGCCTTGGTCGATCAGCCACTGGATGGCTTCTCGGCTGTGCTCGACGGTGAAACGCACCGCTTGCGGATCGCAAAGGCCACCGCCGGCGTTGAGGGTGTCGTCGACATGGGATTCAATGGTGTCGGTGTCGTCCAGCACGGCGGCGACACCGCCCTGGGCCCAGAAGGTCGAACCGTTGGCCAGGTCGCCCTTGCTCAGCACTGCGATGCGCAAATGCGCAGGCAAGGTCAGCGCCAGGCTCAATCCGGCGGCTCCGCTGCCGATTACCAGAACATCGTGTTGAAACTGTTGGCTCATTCGAATGGTTTCCGCTCAAGGCGACCCGGGTCGGGGTTGGCGCCAGACACCGCTTCAACGGGTCGGACATCCACGCAGCCCACTAGTATATAGAGGGGGGGATCGGCACAATAGCCGGGCATACATGGCAATGTGAAACCAGCGTGACAGAAAAGCGACACGCTTCGTCGGATCATCCGCTTGGCTTTGAGTCGACAAAGGCGGCCGTTTCGAGGACAGAACGCTGTTTATCACGTCATGGTTGCCTGATATTCAGTTCATAGCGATGTAAATAGCGGGAACTTTTGCCAAGCGCCTACGTTCAATAGACGGTTGTCTGCAAAAGGGAGCAGCGTCGGGTTGGTGCAAGATTTCGATTGAAATCGCTGCCGACAGACCCGATGACAGATTATTCGCGCAGCCGGGGAATCTCCTGCTGCGTTTTTCGTGCGTGCCGAGATCAGAGCGCGCCGGAAACTTGCTTGGAAGGGGGAGAACTTTTGCGAAAAGCCCGAGTCTATGTTTGCAAGCCCGGTCAATTAGTAATGCAAGCCTCCTTCGAGCTTATCGAGGAGTGTTCATGCTAACCCAGGAAGAGGATCAGCAGCTGGTCGAGCGGGTCCAACGCGGCGACAAGCGAGCTTTCGATCTGCTAGTGCTGAAATACCAGCACAAAATTCTCGGGTTGATCGTGCGTTTCGTGCACGACACCCATGAAGCGCAGGATGTCGCTCAGGAAGCCTTCATCAAGGCCTACCGCGCACTTGGTAATTTCCGCGGGGACAGCGCGTTTTATACGTGGCTTTACCGCATCGCCATTAACACGGCGAAAAACTATCTGGTTTCACGCGGCCGCCGGATAGCGATGTAAGTTCTGAAGATGCCGAGTTCTATGATGGCGATCATGGCCTCAAGGATCTCGAATCACCGGAACGTGCGTTGCTGCGGGATGAGATCGAAGGCACCGTCCATCGAACCATCCAGCAATTGCCTGAAGATTTGCGTACGGCTTTAACTTTACGTGAGTTCGACGGTCTGAGTTACGAAGACATTGCGAGCGTCATGCAATGTCCTGTGGGCACCGTGCGCTCCCGGATTTTCCGCGCTCGGGAGGCCATTGATAAAGCCCTGCAACCCTTGTTGCAGGAAAACTAGAGACAGCGGCGACAGCCAAGAGAGGAACGCCATGAGTCGTGAAGCCCTGCAGGAATCGCTGTCCGCAGTTATGGACAACGAAGCGGACGAACTTGAATTGCGTCGGGTATTGAATGCCTTCGACGATGTTGAAACACGTGAGACCTGGGCTCGTTACCAGATCGCCCGGGCTGTTATGCACAAGGATTTGCTGCTTCCACGCCTGGACATCGCCGCGGCCGTTTCTGCTGCATTGGCTGACGAAGCCGTACCGGCAAAAGCTTCACGCGGACCATGGCGCAGCCTGGGTCGTCTGGCGGTAGCCGCGTCGGTCACCGTTGCCGTATTGGCCGGTGTGCGCCTGTACAACCAGGATGAGATTGCCGGCGTGCAAATGGCGCAACAGTCCAACCAGCCTGGCTTGGCCGCTCCACAGGTCAAGGGTCCAGCGGTATTGGCCGGTTACAGCGAAGGTTCGGAAACCGCTGGCCCGATGGTCAACGGTGTTCTGCAAGGCCAGCCCGGCTGGCATGATCAGCGTCTGCCCAACTACCTGCGTCAGCATGCCCAGCAAGCTGCCTTGAAAGGTACCGAAAGCGCGCTGCCTTACGCCCGTGCCGCTAGCCTGGAAAACCGTTAATAAGGAAAACCATTGCGCGCCATACCTCTATTCACGCTTCTGCTTGGTGGCTGGTGTGCGATTCCAGCCCATGCCGATGAGGCTCAGGACTGGTTGAACCGCCTGAGTCAAGCCGAGCAACAGCAGAGCTTCCAGGGCACTTTCGTTTACGAGCGCAACGGTAGTTTTTCTACGCATAACATCTGGCATCGCGTCCAGGCTGGTAAGGTCCGCGAGCGGTTCCTCCAGCTCGACGGCTCGGCACAGGAAGTCGTGCGCATTGATGGGCATACTCAATGCGTCAGCGGCTCCTTGATCGCGGGGCTGGGCAACACGCCGGATGGCACTTCACGGGCGCTCGATCCGCAAAAACTCAAGAATTGGTATGACCTCGCTGTCATAGGCAAGTCGCGCGTGGCCGGGCGTCAAGCGGTCATCGTGGCGTTGACGCCCAAGGACCAGCATCGTTATGGCTTCGAGCTGCATCTGGACAAAGAAACCGGCCTGCCGCTCAAGTCGTTGTTGCTCAATGACAAGGGCCAGTTGCTCGAACGTTTCCAGTTCACCCGCTTGAACGTAGCCGCTCCCGCGGACGCTGACCTGCAAGCCAGCGCCGAATGCAAGGCTGTCGCGCAGGATCCCGGCAAGGCCGTTGCGGTGAAAGCTGCCTGGCGCTCGGACTGGTTGCCGCCTGGCTTTGAACTGACCAGCAGTGCCGTGCGCAAGGACCCGGACACCCAGGTCCAGGTCAGCAGCTTGATGTACGACGATGGCTTGGCGCGCTTCTCGGTGTTCTTGGAACCGTTGAACGGTGCCAATGCCACCGATACCCGTACTCAACTTGGTCCGACGGCTGCCGTCTCCCGCAGGCTCACGACGCCCCAGGGCGAAATGATGGTCACGGTGGTCGGTGAGATTCCTATCGGTACGGCGGAACGGATCGCGCTTTCCATGCGTTCCGATGTCACCGCGACTCAATAGCCGGCTGACGGCACGGGTGGTTCGATTGCGCGAGAGGCTGGTGACGCCAGGGCTTGATCGAAATGCCGAAACTTCCTGTCAGCATTTTCATTTGCAAAAAACCAGCTTTTTTTCTATAGGTCAGAGCCGCTCGGCTCTGGCCTTGTCTGTTCCCGGAACAAAAATACCGGCGTATCTTTCCCTGGTATTCCTTGCTCCATATCGCTTAACCATGCTCGTCGTAACGGGAGCCGTATGTCGATACCACGCTTGAAAACCTATCTCTCCATTTTTGCCACCGTGCTTGTGCTCGGCCAGGCCATTCCTGCCGTGGCGGTCGAATTGCCTGATTTCACGCAACTGGTCGAGCAGGCGTCACCCGCCGTGGTGAACATCAGCACGACCCAGAAGCTGCCGGATCGCCGTGTATCGGACCAGCAGATGCCGGACCTGGAAGGCTTGCCGCCGATGCTGCGGGAGTTCTTCGAGCGTGGCATGCCACAACAACCCCGTTCGCCCGGCGGTGGCCGTCAGCGCGAAGCCCAATCCCTGGGGTCGGGCTTCATCATTTCGCCTGATGGCTACATCCTGACCAACAACCATGTGATCGCCGATGCCGACGAAATCCTGGTTCGCCTGGCCGACCGCAGCGAGCTCAAGGCCAAGCTGATTGGCACCGATCCACGTTCCGACGTGGCGCTGTTGAAAATCGAGGGCAAGGACCTGCCGGTGCTCAAACTGGGCAAATCCCAGGACCTGAAAGCCGGCCAATGGGTCGTTGCCATCGGTTCGCCGTTCGGCTTCGACCATACCGTGACCCAGGGTATTGTCAGCGCTATCGGTCGCAGCCTGCCGAACGAAAACTACGTGCCGTTTATCCAGACCGACGTGCCGATCAACCCGGGTAACTCCGGTGGCCCGCTGTTCAACCTCAACGGTGAAGTGGTTGGCATCAATTCCCAGATCTACACCCGGTCGGGCGGCTTCATGGGCGTGTCCTTCGCGATTCCGATCGACGTTGCCATGGACGTGTCCAACCAACTGAAAAGCGAAGGCAAGGTCAGCCGTGGCTGGTTGGGCGTGGTGATCCAGGAAGTGAACAAGGACCTGGCCGAATCGTTCGGGCTGGATAAACCCGCCGGTGCGCTGGTGGCGCAGATCCAGGAAGGTGGCCCGGCTGCCAAGGGCGGTCTGCAAGTGGGTGACGTGATTCTGAGCATGAATGGTCAGCCGATCGTCATGTCCGCCGACCTGCCGCACCTGGTGGGGGCCCTCAAGGCTGGCGCCAAGGCCAATCTGGAAGTGATTCGCGAGGGCAAGCGCAAGAACGTCGAGTTGACCGTCGGGGCCATTCCTGAAGAGGGCAAGGAACTGGATTCGCTGCCCAAGTCCGGCGTCGAGCGCAGCAGCAACCGCCTGGGCGTGGCGGTGGCCGAGCTGACCGAAGAGCAGAAGCGCACCCTGGAGCTCCAGGGCGGCGTGGTGATCAAGGAAGTGCAGGACGGTCCTGCCGCGCTGATCGGTCTGCAGCCGGGCGACATCATCACGCACCTGAACAACCAGGCCATCGGTTCGGCCAAGGAGTTCACCGACATTGCCAAGGCATTGCCGAAGAATCGTTCGGTGTCGATGCGGGTCCTGCGTCAGGGGCGTGCGAGCTTCATCACCTTCAAGCTGGCCGAATGATCGGTTAGCCGCTGAAAAAAAACCGCCTCGAAAGAGGCGGTTTTTTTATGCCTGGCGAATGCTCAGCCCATCATGTCCTTGACCATGCGTTCCTGCTCCATGAGTTCACGCTGGCGGGCATCGATGCGCGATGACAGGGGGAAATTGGTACCGGCGCGCCGTTTGGCGAAGTCCAGTTGCTGAATGGCCTGACGGTAGTCGCCCACCAGGGCGAAGTACTCGGCACGGGCCTGATGCAGGCCAATGATGTTGCCTGACAGCCCACGGGTCTCGGCCACCATGTACCAGACGTCCGGATCGTCCGGGCGTGACTTGAGCAAGGTTTCCAGGGCTTTCTCGGCATCGGCGGGGCGGTTCTGCTTGAGCAGCAGGTCGACGCGGACCTGGTTCAGCGGATAGTTGTCCGGGTACTGGCTCAGCATCCGGTCGACGCGGGATTGAGCGTCGGCCAGTTTGTTGCTGGTGATGTCCAGGTCCACCTGGGCGAGGTTGTAGATGATCTCGTTGGGCGATTTGGCCAGCAACGGTTTGAGATTCTCCCGTGCGTCATTCAACTGGCCGCCCTTGATCTGCGCGATCGCCAGGCCATAGCGGGCCACGTCGTTCTTCGGATTCTCATCCAGCTGTGCCCGGAAGCGTTTGGCGCCCAGGCCCGGGGTTTCTTCGTAGATCAACTGGACTCGTGCGCGAATCAGTTGATAGCGAACACTGTCTTCGATGCCGCCGGGCTTGGCCTGTTCGGCGCGGTTGCGGGTGTCGGCGATCCGCGATTCGGTCACTGGGTGAGTCAGCAGGAATTCCGGAGGCCTGGCGTCGAACCGATACTGGCGCATCAGGCGCTCGAACATGGTCGGCATGGACCGCGGGTCGTAGCCGGCCTTCTCCAGGTTCTGGATGCCGATGCGGTCGGCTTCCTGTTCGTTCTGGCGAGAGAAGCGCCGTTGTTCCTGGATGGCGGCAGCCTGGGTTCCGGCGATGGCCGCGATCCCGGCGTCACCGCCACCGGCGGCGGCAATCACGATGCCAGCCAGCAGCGCCGCCATCATCGGTACCTGCATGCGTTGCTGGGCTTCGACGCCGCGGGCGAAGTGGCGTTGTGATAAGTGGGCCAGTTCGTGGGCCATGACGGAGGCGTATTCGCCTTCGGTCTGTGCGTTGAGGAACAGGCCGCCGTTGACCCCGACGATCCCGCCCGGTGCGGCGAAGGCGTTGAGCTGCGGGCTGTTGATCAAGATGAACTCCAGGCGCCGGTCGTTGACCTGGCTGGTTTCCACCAGCTTGTAGACGCTGGTTTCCACGTAGTCCTTGAGCTGTGGATCGTTGAGCTGTGAAACCTGGCTGCGCAGCAGGGCCAGCCAGGCGCGGCCCAGTTGGTGCTCCTGTTCTGGCGAGACGATGGCAGAACTGGCATCGCCAAGTGACGGCAAGTCGTCGGCGAAGCCCGGTGAGGCAAGCAGGCAAGCGAGCGTCAGCAGGGTGGGGCGCAGAAATGTCATGCACGAAGCCTTAGTTGACAAAGACCCTACTGTAGCCGGACACCGGGCCCGGGACCAGATATTCTAGGCCGCTCAACGACCTGCCGCGGAGCGAACCCATGACTGATGCTGTAGCCCACGATGCCGAACTGGACGCCAGCGGCCTGAACTGTCCGTTGCCGTTGCTCAAGGCCAAGCTGGAACTCAATCGCCTGGCCAGCGGCAGTGTGCTCAAGGTGATCGCCACGGATGCGGGCTCGCAACGTGACTTTCGCACCTTCGCCCGATTGGCCGGTCATACGCTGCTGCGTGAAGAAGACGAAAATGGCGTCTACCGTTACTGGCTGAAAAAGGCCTGAAAAAACCGATAGCGTCTCTTAAGGATTTTTAATGTTCAAAGTGTTACGCGATTGGATTCAGCGCTACTTCTCCGATGAAGAGGCAGTGGTTCTGGCAGTACTGCTGTTCCTGGCGTTTACCGCCGTGCTGACCCTGGGCGGCATGCTGGCGCCGGTGCTGGCGGGCATGGTGCTGGCGTATCTCATGCAGGGGCTGGTCACGACGCTGGAGCGTTTGCGGTTGCCCGGCACTGCGGCAGTCGGGCTGGTGTTTGCCCTGTTCATGGGCGTGCTGGTGGTGTTTATCGTGGTGATCGTGCCGTTGCTCTGGCACCAGTTGGTGACCTTGTTCAACGAGTTGCCGGGGATGCTCGCCAAGTGGCAGTCCCTGCTATTGCTGCTGCCTGAGCGTTATCCGCACTTGGTATCTGATGAGCAGGTGTTGCAGACCATCGAAGTGGTGCGTGGCGAGATCGGCAAGTTCGGCCAATGGGCGCTGACGTTCTCGCTGTCCAGCCTGCCGCTTCTGGTCAACATCATGATCTATCTGGTATTGGTACCGATCCTGGTGTTCTTCTTCCTCAAGGACCGGGAAATGATCGGGCGGTGGGTGCGTGGCTACCTGCCTCGTGAGCGGGCGCTGATCACCCGAGTGGCCCAGGAGATGAATCGGCAGATCGCCAATTACATTCGCGGAAAAGTCATTGAGATTTTCATCTGCGGCGGCGTGACCTATATCGGTTTCGTGACCATGGGGCTCAATTACGCCGCCCTGCTGGCGCTGCTGGTGGGCATTTCGGTGGTGGTGCCTTACGTCGGTACCGTGGTGGTGACCGTGCCGGTGGCCTTGATTGCGCTGTTCCAGTGGGGTTGGAGCGATCAGTTCATCTACCTGATGGCGGTCTACGGGATCATCCAGACCCTGGACGGCAATGTGCTTGTTCCGCTGCTGTTCTCCGAGGCGGTGAACCTGCATCCGGTGGCGATCATCTGTGCGGTGCTGCTGTTTGGCGGGCTGTGGGGATTCTGGGGGGTGTTCTTTGCGATTCCCCTGGCGACGCTGTTCAAGGCGGTGCTGGATGCGTGGCCGAGCAAGGAGCCGGTTGTAGCGCCGTTGTTGTAGCTTTGACTAAATAGGGGAGGCCGATGGCTCCATCGCGAGCAAGCTCGCTCCCACACTGGATTGAGCAACACCACCAATCCCGTGTGGGAGCGAGCTTGCTCGCGATAGCGCCAGTACAGGCAGCGAAAATTTCAGCCCTTGTTGAGGGCCTGGGCCGCCGCCAACACTGCATCCACATGCCCTGGCACCTTCACGCCACGCCATTCCTGGCGCAGCACGCCGTTCTTGTCGATCAGGAAGGTGCTGCGGTCAACGCCCAGGTATTCCTTGCCGTAGAGCTTTTTCAGCTTGATCACATCGAACAGCTGGCAGACCGCCTCGTCCTTGTCGCTGATCAGTTCGAAGGGGAACTCTTGCTTGCACTTGAAGTTCTCGTGGGACTTGAGGCTGTCCCGGGAGACGCCGAACACTTCGGTGTTGGCAGCCTGGAATTGCGCGTACTGATCGCGAAAGCCCTGGCCTTCGGTGGTGCAACCGGGAGTGCTGTCCTTGGGATAGAAATAGATCACCACCTGCTTGCCCTTGAGGGCGGCGAGGCTGATGGTCTGCCCGCTGGTGGCGGACGCCTGGAAATCGGTAACCGGCTGGTCGACGGCAACGGCCATGAACGCTTCCTTACATTGGGTTTTGTGGACGCCACGGTTCGATCAGCGCATCCAGGTTCATCGCATCGGCGAAGTCCAGGAACTGATCGCGCAGCCAACTGATCTGGGTGCCGGCGGGCAGGGTCACGGTGAACGTGGCGTTGAGCATGGTGCCGCCGGTCTGCGGGGCCTGGTAGGTGTCGCAGGTCAGGTTTTCCAGCTCGACGTGGTGGTCCATGAAGAACTGGCACAGCTCGTTGATGATGTCCGGACGGTAGGCCGAGCTCACGTAGGCCACATAGGGCAGGGCCTGGGGACGGTTCTCCAGGGCGGCGCTGCGCACGACGTTGACGGTAAAGGCATGCTTCTTGGCCAGCACCGGCAGGCTGCCTTCCAGGCGCGCCAGGGCGTCCCAGCTGCCGGAGATCTCGAGCACGAGTGCACTGCATTCGCCATGGCGGGTCAGGCGTGAGGTCACGACGGCGCAGCGATTTTCATGGCTGGCGCGGCACAGGACGTTAGTCAGCTCCATGGGGTTGGCGCCAAGGGCACTGATAACAAGGAATTGTTCGCGGACTGTGGGGGTGGACATGCAGCATTCCTAAAGCGATGAGCGGTCGGTACCTTTGCCGCTCGACACGGCGCCCGGCCCGGGAAAACGAACGGCTCAAGCCTTGTGCCCGGGGTTGCGCTGCATTCCGCGACAGCAGGAATGCACCAGGACAAACCCGGGATCGGGGCTCGTGGCGTCGAAAACGGAGGCTGGAAACCGGCGTATGAGCTTGTCGATACCGATCAAAGCCTGAAGGGTAGCGAAAACCATCGCCCAGGGGAATGGTAGTTCGCTTGTACAAGCATCTTGGCGCCAGTACCATTACCGCTCTCTTTTTCCGGCAGGAGCGGTTTCATGATTGCGGGCAGTATGGTGGCACTGGTCACACCCATGGATGCACAAGGGCATCTTGACTGGGCCAGCCTCAGCAAACTCGTGGACTTCCACCTTGAGAACGGCACCCATGCCATTGTCGCCGTCGGTACCACCGGCGAGTCGGCAACCCTCGACGTCAATGAGCACATCGAAGTCATCCGTGCCGTAGTCAAGCAGGTCAACGGTCGCATCCCCGTCATCGCCGGTACTGGCGCCAACTCGACTCGCGAAGCCGTCGAGCTGACCCGCAACGCCAAGGAAGCCGGTGCCGACGCCTGCCTGCTGGTCGTCCCGTACTACAACAAGCCGACCCAGGAAGGCTTGTACCAGCATTTCAAGCACATCGCCGAAGCCGTCGACATCCCGCAGATTCTCTATAACGTTCCCGGCCGCACCTCCTGTGACATGCAGGCCGAGACCGTGATCCGCCTGTCCACCGTGCCGAACATCATCGGCATCAAGGAAGCCACCGGCGACATGAAGCGCGCCAAGGCCATCCTCGATGGCGTGAGCAAGGACTTCATCGTGCTGTCCGGGGATGATCCGACCGCGGTCGAGCTGATCCTGCTGGGTGGCAAGGGCAACATTTCCGTCACCGCCAACGTTGCCCCGCGCGAAATGGCCGATCTGTGCGAGGCCGCGCTCAAGGGCGACGCTGAGACCGCTCGGGCCATCAACGAACAACTGATGCCGCTGCACAAGGACCTGTTCATCGAGGCCAACCCGATTCCGGTGAAGTGGGCCTTGGTCGAAATGGGCCTGATGCACGAAGGCATCCGCTTGCCACTGACCTGGTTGAGCACTCCCTGTCACGAACCGCTGCGGCAGGCCCTGCGCCAGTCCGGCGTCCTGGTTTAATTGAGGAAGTACAACGCATGAAGCGAATGGCCGGACTTTCCGCACTTGCCTTGATTATCTCCAGCACCAGTGGCTGCGGATGGATCTGGGGACCGGAAGGTTACTTCCGCGACCGTGGTAGCGATTACCTGCAAGCGCAACAGACTGCACCGATGCAACTGCCGCAAGACGTCAACGTCGCCAAGCGCCTGGATCCGCTGCTGCCGATTCCGCGCAACGTCGCGGACGACAGCGTCAAGGGCGAATACGTCGTCCCTCGTCCACAGCCGCTGTCGGCCGTGGCCGACGCCAGCGACTACACCCTGCAGAAGAGTGGCGATTCCAGCTGGGTCATGGGCCAGCATCCGCCGGCCGAAGTCTGGCCGGTGGCGATCCAGTTCTTCCAGGACAACGGTTTCCGCCTGGACGAACAGCGCCCGCAGACCGGCGAGTTCACCACCACCTGGCAGCGTTCCGACGAACTGTCCGCCGCCATGGCCAAGCGCTTGAGCGCCGCCGGTGTCGCGGCTGACAGCGAAACCCGCGTGCGGGTGCGCATCGAGCCGGGCGTGCAGCGCAACACCAGTGAAATCTACGTGGTCACCGCCGAGCGTCCTGCCGGCAGCACCGCCGACGTGGCCTTCACCAACCGTTCGGTCAACACCGGCCTCGACGCAGCGCTGGTGGACGACATGCTCGCCAGCATGAGCCGTACGGCAGAGCAGGGTGGTTCGGTCTCGATGCTGGCATCCAAGGAATTCGATGCGCCGAGCCGCGTCAGCCTGAGCGAAGACGGCAGCGGCAACCCGGTGCTCAACGTCGGCTCCGACCTGGACCGTGCCTGGTCGAGTGTTGGCCGTGCGCTGGAACAGGGTGAGTGGCGCGTTGAGGACATCAACCGCAGCCTGGGCCTGTACTACATCAACCTCGCCGAGAAGGCCGAGAAGAAAGACGACAAGCCTGGCTTCTTCAGCGGTCTGTTCGGCAGCAAGCCGGACAAGGAAGAAGTCGAAGCTCGCGCCGAGCGTTACCAGGTTCGCCTGAGCAAGGTCGGCGAAAGCGTCCAGGTCACTGTCGAGAAGAACATCAACACCGTGGCGCCGGCCGATGTGGCCCGCAAGGTATTGAGCGTGATTCAGGATAACCTGGGCTGATCCGATGCGTTTTGCCGTTCTCGGCAGCGGTAGCCAGGGCAACGGCACGCTGGTCGCCAGCGCTGGCACTTACGTGTTGGTCGATTGTGGTTTCTCCCTGCGGGAAACCGAGAAGCGCCTGTTGCGCCTGGGTGTGCACCCGGCGCAACTGAGCGCGATACTCGTGACCCACGAACATGCCGACCACGTGCATGGCGTGGGTTTGCTGTCTCGGCGCTACAATCTGCCGGTGTACCTGAGTCGTGGGACACTGGCTGGCCTGCGCAAACCCATCGAGCCAGCCGGTTTCGTGGTCGGTGGCGAGCCACTGCGTATCGGTAGCCTGGACATCAGCGTGGTCAGCGTGGCGCACGATGCCCGGGAACCGACGCAATATGTGTTCAGTGACGGCGAGCGGCGCTTCGGGCTGCTCACCGACCTGGGGTCGTATTGCGACAGGGTGATGGACAGTTACCGGGACCTCGATGCGTTGATGATCGAGTCCAACCACTGCCGTGACATGCTGGCCCGTGGTTACTACCCGTACTTCCTCAAGCAGCGGGTCGGCGGGGAACACGGACATTTGAACAACCACCAGGCCGCGTTCCTGGTGGCCGAGTTGGGCTGGCAAGGCCTGCAACACCTGGTCCTGGCCCATCTGAGCAGCAAGAACAACCTGCCGCAGCTGGCCCGGCAATGTTTTGTCGACACCCTCGGGTGCGACCCGGACTGGCTGCAACTGGCCGATCAAGATTCAGGGCTCGACTGGCGACATATCGCCTAGCCCACTACTTAGCAAGCGGAGCCCATCATGGAAAAACGTGAAGAACTCTACCGCGGCAAAGCCAAGTCGGTTTACAAGACCGACGACGCTGACCGCTTGATCCTGCTGTTTCGCAACGACACCTCGGCGTTCGACGGCAAGCGCATCGAACAGCTGGACCGCAAGGGCATGGTGAACAACAAGTTCAACGCCTTCATCATGCAAAAACTCGAAGCCGCCGGCGTGCCGACCCAGTTCGACAAGCTGCTGGGCGACAACGAATGCCTGGTCAAGAAGCTGGACATGATCCCGGTCGAATGCGTCGTGCGTAACTACGCCGCCGGCAGCCTGGTCAAGCGCCTGGGCGTGGAAGAGGGCATGAAGCTCAACCCCTACACCTTCGAGCTGTTCCTGAAGGACGACGCCAAGGGCGACCCGTTCATCAACGAATCCCACGTCGTGGCATTCGGTTGGGGCACCGCCGAGCAACTGGCCCGCATGAAGGAATTGTCCCTCAAGGTCAATGACGTGCTGACCAAGCTGTTCGACGACGCCGGCCTGTTGCTGGTGGACTTCAAGCTTGAGTTCGGTGTGTTCAGCGACGGCTCCATCGTCCTGGGCGACGAATTCAGTCCGGACGGCTGCCGCCTGTGGGACAAGGACACCAAGAAGAAGATGGACAAGGACCGCTTCCGCCAGGGCCTCGGTGACGTCATCGAAGCCTACGAAGAAGTCGCCCATCGCCTGGGTGTACCGCTGTAATCGACGCAAGCATCTGATAGCACGGAAAAAATTTCGCTCGGGGGTTCGCTTCCGGCGAATGTGCTGGTATGATGCGCGCCACTGGAGAGATGCCGGAGTGGCCGAACGGGACGGATTCGAAATCCGTTGTACTGGCGACAGTACCTAGGGTTCAAATCCCTATCTCTCCGCCATTATTGAATACGACTAAGCCCCTGAAATGGTTGAACATTTCAGGGGCTTTTTCGTTTTTGGCGTTTTGTCGCGTATGGCGAACGCGGCGACATGGATTGTGCGGCAGTACTACGAGCGTGAACGTCGGGGCGCGGATCGCCTGACCTATGATTTGCGCCGCGATTTAAAGACTGGGACAGGTCACAGTTTTGAGTTCACTCATCATCAGATCGTGATCTGTTCCCATTTCTTCCCCCGCCCTCGGATTGAGAATACGGAGGGATGACCGGCATCAGTATCTTGACTTCTAGTATCCAGCTGGATACGGTTTGCCCATGAATTATCTCATTCAGCAAACGCAGACGTTTACTGCTTGGCACTCATCGGTTCGTGATCTGCGAGCAAAAATCGCTATCGCCCGCCGCATTGATCGCGCCGCAGCAGGTAACCTGGGCGATGTGAAACCTGTCGGTGATGGTGTTTCAGAGTTGCGTGTGGATGTAGGCGCTGGCTACCGGGTCTATTTCACCATGCGCGGTGGAGTGGTCATCGTGCTACTGGCTGGGGGTGACAAGTCTTCACAGAGTGCTGATATCCGGCGAGCGAAGAAATTGGCAAAGGAGATTTGAGCATGAGCCAACACCTGACGACATTTGACATGGCCGCACTACTCGATAGCGACGAAGCGATCAGTGAATACCTTTCCCAGGTGTTGGCTGATGGTGATAGCGAGGAGTTTCTCCGAGCGATCGGCTATGTAGCCAAGGCCCGAGGCATGGCGCAGATCGCTAAAGACTCCGGCATGGGACGAGAAAGCTTGTACAAGGCGTTCGCCCCCGGATCAAAACCGAGATTCGATACAGTACTCAAGGTCATTCATGCGCTAGGCATCGATCTTCATGCGCAGCCTGGGCATGCGGCTAATCATTCACCTGTCTGAAGAGTGGATTAGAGCGGAGACTGGGAACAGGCCACGATCGTGTGTTTATCTGTAATAAACCTGCCTCTAATCGTGGTCTGTCCCCGCTTTCTTCAGGGGCTTTTTTCGTTTCGTTTGATTTATGGGGCAAAGGACTCGCTATGACCCCGGCTCAGCCTTAGGAGATGGCCCATTAAATAGGATGCTGGAGAAAGACGGGGGGCAGACCACAATTGTGAATTCATATGTAATCAGCCTGCCTCTAGTCGTGTCCCCGTTCTCCACTGATCCGCTTGTAATCGATCCGGGCAAACCGGAGGGGCTTCAGCCTCATGAATGAGGCTCGCCCCTGACTAAATGGCCCCCTGTGGGAGTCTAATGCCAGTCAGTTAAGCTCCAAACCCGTGGGAACAAAGCTTGCTCGCGATTGGGGTGAGCCAGTCGACAACGCCATTGACTGGTCTGCCGCCATCGCGAGCAAGCTTTGCTCCCACAGGTTGTGTGTCGTTTTATCCTTGATCAGATGATGCGTAAGAAGATTCCCTGAATTATGTGGGCGGGAAATGTCGGAAAATTCCCTACTGCAATTTGCGTTCAAGCCAGTCATCTGCTTGGCTTGCCCATGGCCACCGGGGGCAAGGCGGGCAATCTCATCGACAACGCCCTCTCTTAACGGACAAGCGCCAGGCAAGGTGTTTTCGACGGTCTAAAAGGATTTTCCTGGAGGCTTGACGATGATTTATGGAGTATTGGCCTACGTACAACAGTTCTATAACTGGCTGACGACGGGCAATAACATGACCCCTCCAGAAAATGCCGGTGGCGCGGCGCCTGTACGCGCCCAAGTGGTCCAAGGTGGTGGCCATCCCAATATCCAGCAGCAAGCCCCGGGTGTTCAGCAAAATGCGGTCATACCTCCGCAGAATGCGGGGCTCAATGGTGTTCCGTTTCCGCCTCCGCCGCCCATGAACGGGCTTAACGTCATGAACATGAACGTTGTTCCTGCTGCTCTCAGCTTGCAGGAGGCCCTCGTCAGTCGAGAGGTCAGGGCGTTGCGCGTGCGTGCCAACGTGCGGGCCCGGCAGGGCGAGAGCGGTCATGTCCTGGCCCGGCATCATCCGTCCCTGACGGACCAGCAACTGATGGACAGGTTGTTGACCGGCCTCGATCCGGAAGGTGAGCCGGCTCCGACCAGTGGTGTCAGTTCGCGTTTTGCCTCCGAGGATGTGTTTTTCGAGTCGTTGCGGATGGTCCATATCACAATGACCAACGCGCTCGCCAAGACGCGTCGCTTGCTCAAGCCTAACCTCGATGCCTGTGCCCAGGCCGAAGCGCTGTTCCTTAATGCCGTGGGCGTTCAACGGGGGCTTGCGCAAACGCAGCGGACAGAGGCCTACAGCGATTTGCGCTTGGCGATTCAGTCACTGACAACCTTGCCTGATCATCTTCCGGTGGAGTGGGATAACGTTCGACGCTGTGTCGTCCTGTATCCCAAATATGTCATCAATCTGCATCAGCGGGTGCAGGCTGGAACGGGGTTCTATGGCACCGGCCCGTTACCCAATACGGTCGTCAATGGTCGACTGCCCAAGGGGCTTGGAAAGCAAAGAACGATGCAAATCTATGCGCGTGTTCAGCCGTTCAATGGCCCTGCCGACAACACCCTCACCGTCTTCGTCACGCCCGATTCGCCGATGAATGCGTTTGGCCGCAAACACAACGTCGAAAGCTGGGGATTGATTACTCATTACCCCCAATATCATGAGGAGGGTAACGTTCGCATCACGGGTAGCAATTGAATTTAAATGTGGTGCCGCCGAAGTCAGAAAAATCCCCCTATGCGCTTGCCTCCAGTCCCCCTTTTGTCCCGTCCAACCCCCCCGCAACCTGCATGATCACAGCCCAAGGCTTTGTAACAATTGGACTAATGGTCTATAGCTCAAGGCATGGCTGCCGATAGGTAAGTTAATCCCCATGAAAGGAGTGACACCCCATGCTGCGGTTTTTTGCCGATCTGGGCTTTCGTTGGAAAATCACTCTGCCCATTGCGTTTCTCGCGCTGTTGTTGGTGCTGATGGGGTGGACGGGCATGCGTGGCATCGGTCAGGTGACTGAATCGAGCACGCAATTGACCAAACGTAATCTGCCGGCCATCAGCCTGTTGCTCAATGCCGATCGCGATCTTTATCAAGCTTTCGTCGCCGAGCGCAGCCTGCTGGACGGTCATGCGAATGAGCATATTCAAGCGCTGAGCACCAGTCACAGCGAGAATGCGAAGCAGGCGTATGACCGCGTGCAGCAATATGCCGCGATGCAGCCCGGTGCCGAGGCGCAGGCGTTGGTCAGTCAGTTCAATGACAGCTTCGGGAAATGGATGCAGGTTTCGCGCCGGGTCCTCGAGCAGTCTGTAAGCGATCCGCAGGGCGCCAGCGCCCTGAGCTTCGGTGACAGTGAACGCCTGTTCGAAACCATGCGGGACTCCATCGACAAGCTGGGTGACCTTGAAGATGCGGCGTCACATCGCGAAGGCGACGCAGCGATTGAAAACGGCAAGGCGGTCGGTGTGCAACAGGGTTTGATTCTGTTGGTAGGCCTGCTCTGTTGCGTCCTTGTGCTTATTGTCTTGCCGTTGGTGGTGCTGAGCCCTATGCGTCGATTGCTGCACCGCGTCGAGCAGATTGCCGAGGGCGGCGGCGATTTGAAAGGGCGTCTCGAGGTACGCTCCGCTGATGAGTTAGGCCAGCTCGGCGGTGCCTTCAATCGTTTTCTCGACAAATTGCAGCCGTTGATTGCCGAGGTTGGACGGGTAACCGGGGAAGTGGACTCCGCGGCGCGCGCTATGGCCGATATGGCCGCGACGAATGACCGCTTGATCAGCAGCGAACATGCGGCGCTCGATCAGGTCAGTACCGCCGCCACCCAGATGAGCGCGGCGGTGCATGAAGTTGCGCATAACGCGGTGAGCGCCTCGGATGCCGCGCAACAGGCGAGCAGTCAGTCTCGGGACGGTGCTGAGGTGGTCAGCAGCACCATCGAGTCGATCCGCCAGTTGGCCCAGGAAGTGGAGAGCGCTTCGGGCACGATCGAGGCACTGGCCCAGGAAACCTCCAGCATCGGCGCCGTGCTCGAAGTGATCCGGGGCATTGCCGAACAGACCAACCTGCTCGCGCTGAACGCAGCCATCGAGGCGGCACGGGCGGGTGAGCAAGGCCGTGGTTTCGCTGTCGTGGCCGACGAAGTCAGGGCCCTGGCGGCACGCACCCAGGACTCGACCAAAGACATTCAGGTGCGCATCGAGCGCTTGCAAAGCGGTGTCGCCAAGGCCGTGCAAGCCATGCAGGTCGGCAGCAGCAAGGCCCGGGACAGCGTCGAGCGCGCCGCGGGCGTCGATCAGGTGCTCAGCGGTACCAGCGGCTCTATCCAGCGGATCAATGACATGGCTGCACAGATCGCCAACGCGTGTGAAGAGCAGAGCAGCGTCACCGAAGAGATTGCCCGCAATATCTCTGACATTCGCGACTTGTCCAACGAAGCGGCATCCAATTCCGCCCAGAGCATGCAGGCCAGTCAGCAACTTTCGAGCCTGTCGAGAAACCTGGCGGAACTGACCGGCCGCTTCCGTACCTGAAGCCGGTGGTGTCGTGTCTACTGACGACCTTCTGGAAGCCCTGCATCAGCAGGGCTTTGTCCTGATGCCCGGTGTGTTGAACGCCGGGCAGATTGCCGACCTGCACCCTGCCATCGACCAGTTGAAGCCCCGGCATTGGGACTACAGCGGCGTCATCGATCATTACAAATGTGTGTTCAATCGCGACCCGTTCTGGCTGCCGTTCCTGGATGTGGCCGGTGTGATCGAGCTGGCCGAGGCAGCCCTGGGCGATGATTGTCATGTCATTGGCCAGACGGCCTGGCGTTGTCATCCCGGTTTCACAGGGGCGCCGTTGCACCTGGATTACCTGGTGATGGCGTTGCCGCCAGACCTGTTGGCCGATCCGGCCTTTGATCTGCCGATGCAGGTGTTCACCGCGCAGTTTTACCTGGATGACATCGACGCCGACTTGAGCCCGACCCAGGTGATCCCTGGCAGCCACAAGGCCGGTCGGGCGCCTGTAGCGGGTGAAACGCAATGGCAAGGGCGCTCCGCGCAGCCAGTACTGTGCAGGGCGGGCGATGTGCTGATTCTGCGCAGCGAACTATGGCACGCCGGCAGTGACAACCGGACCACCGACCGCACGCGGTACATGCTCCAGGTGCACTATGGCCGACGCATGGTTGCGCAGAAGTTCTCGCCCTATCTGCACTGGCGGTTCAATCCTGAGGTCCTGGCGGCCGCAACACCTCGCCAACGGCGGTTGCTGGGCGACCACCAGGAAGCCGAATACGATTGAGCCTGGCTCAGTCAGATCCAGACATCGTTGACCGCCGTTCGCTCATTGGTTTCTTCGCCGGTATTGATCACGCCGCGAGGCTCGATCAACAGCAGTTTCACTTCCTGGGCGGCGCTGGGCTTATGCTCCACACCTTTTTTGACCACGTACATCTCGCCCGGGCCAATCGTCACCGCGCCGTCGCGAAAGTCGATACGCAGCTCGCCCTCCAGCACGATGAAGGTTTCATCCGTATCGGCGTGGGCGTGCCAGATGAAGTCGCCTTCGAGCCGGGCGATCTTGAATTGGTAGTCGTTCATTTCGGCCACGACTTTCGGCGTCCACTGTTCCTGGAACAGGGTGTATTTCTGGGCGAAGTTGATGGGGGCGTAATGGGTCATCGAGGCATCTCCTTGGTGGGGTGGTGCGTCCTACTTTATTGTTCGAGCCAGCGAGCGTATTGGATGATCGTGCAGCTTCTTGCGCTGCGCAGTCGCTGTCTTAGCGCAGCATGTTCAACCAGCGTGCCGGTGAAATACCGAAGGCCTGGGTATGCAACCGGATCATGTGGCTCTGATCGAAAAAACCACAGGCCAGGGCCACTTCGCTCAATGGCGTGCCTTGGAAGGCCAGGCGCCGGGCTTCATTCAAGCGACGCTGGGTGATGTAACGATAGGGGCTGGTGCCGTACAGCGCCCGGAAATCCCGGGACAGGCTCCATCGGTCCCTGCCGCTTGCCTGCACCAGATCGTCCAGGGTGATCACCTGGTCGAGGGCATCGTGGATGAACAGACGGGCACGTTCTGCCGCCGGGTAGTCGATCAGCCGCCGTCCGCGCCTGTTGCCCGCCGCAATGTCGAGGGCCTGGGCCACATCGTAGATGGCGTCCTCTTCCTCCAGCGGGTCGAGGGGATGATCCAGGCTGTTCAACAATCGACGGGTCGCGATGTTGAGGCGGGGATCGTTGGACAATCCACCTTCGATAAAAGGCAGCGGCTTGCCCCCCAGCACCTGCTGGATCACCGACGGTTCTATGTAGAACATCCGGTAGCGAAAGCCATCGCGGGTCCCGGCTTCGCCATCGTGCACCTCGTCCGGGTGCAGGACGATGGTGCCGCCGGGCTGGCTGTGACGCTTGCTTTGGCGATAGTTGAAGCTCTGGACGCCGGAAAGCGTGATGCCGATGGCGTAGGTGTCATGGCGATGGGTGCTGTAGCCGTGCCCACTGAAATAAGCCTCGATGCGTTCCATGTTCCTCGAATCGGGTGCCCGCACCAGCCAGTCGCGATTGTGGATGGATCGAGTCATTGCACCGGCCTCCTGCTTTTGTCCGTATACCCTACCTGCCTGGAAACCATCGTCACAGCAAAAAAAGCAGAACCGATGTAGGCGCTGTCGAGTGCAACGAGGCTGCGATCTTTCCCCAGACACTTGAATCTCAAGCGAAGGATCAAGATCAACAGATCGCAGGCTTCGCCAGCTCCTACGGTTCCGCTTGGCGGTGTTCAGATTTCTTTTACGGGCGTCTCGTCATGAACGTTCTTGATCAACCTGACGGCGTGAAGGCAGTCATTCTTGTTCACATAGGATTCGCCACTGGCGATTGTTTCGTGGTTGCCGGCTCTCAAGCGCCAGCGCCATTGGCCTTTGCCGGTGCTCGGGGTGCCTCGGGTCTGTCGATAGATTTCAAAATACATCGGTTCGCTCCCTGCGATTCATTCACTCAAGACATGCGTTGAACATGTGGCTGCAAGCCTAGCCAAGTGGTCGGTTTTGGCTATGGGAAATTCGTTTCCATTGGTTATCAAATATTGCTGGGCATGGGCTCTGATCGGCAGTTCGACCGTTTACAGAAGGAAAGTCATGTTGCGAATATATAGTCGGCTGAAGTTCTGACTTGATCCTTGCGTTGCCCTGCCTGGTCCTGCTTAATACGGTTCGACGCCTAGGGCCGGAAGCCCGATGGGACTGAAAACACTATAAGAAAAAGAGCCATCAAGTGACTGAATATCCAGGAGCGGATCTGCAAGGTCGTCTAGCGCTTTCGCTTGTCATTCCGGTCTATAACGAAGCCCAGTCCATCGATCTGTTCATGGCCAGGATCGACCAGGTCTTTGCCCATGAACCGCTGGTGAGCCTGGAGCTGGTGTTCGTCAATGACGGCAGCGTGGACGATACGTTGGCGCTACTGCTGGACAGGCAGGAGGCCGACCCGCGTATCCGCATCGTCGACCTGAGTCGCAACTTCGGCAAGGAGGCAGCGTTGAGCGCCGGCCTGCAAGCCGCCCGTGGCCAGGCGGTGGTGCCGATCGACGTCGATTTGCAAGACCCTCCCGAAGTGATCCTGGACATGATCGCCCATTGGCGCAACGGCGCCGAAGTGGTGCTGGGGCATCGGGTCAATCGCGATTCCGACTCCTGGGCCAAACAGGTTTCCGCCAACGGGTTCTACCGGCTGCACAACAAAATCGCCGACCACAAGCTGCCGGAGAATGTCGGCGATTTCCGCTTGATGGATCGCTGTGTGGTAGATGCCCTTCTAACCCTGCCCGAATCGCGCCGCTTCATGAAAGGGCTGTTTGCCTGGGTGGGGTTCCGCACCACCCACGTGGACTACGTCAGGCCTGAACGGTCCGCCGGTGAAAGCAAGTTCAACGGCTGGCGCCTGTGGAATTTTGCCCTGGAAGGCATCACCAGCTTCAGCACCGAACCGCTGCGTATCTGGACGTACCTGGGGCTTTGCGTCTCGCTGGTGTCCTTTGCGTTCGCCATGTTCATCGTGTTGCGGACCCTGATTTCCGGGGTCGACCTGCCGGGCTATGCCTCGCTGATGGTCGCGGTCACCTTCTTGGGGGGACTGCAACTGATCGGCATCGGCGTGCTGGGGGAATACCTGGGCCGCACCTATATCGAATCCAAGCGTCGGCCGGTTTTCCTGGTGCGGCGCGTCTATGACTCCAAGGACTGACCATGGACCTCAAGGAAACCGACATCCTCGGTCCCGATATCGAGCAGCATTGGTACTACCGATCGAAAGCGCGGGCCATGCTCCATATGCTCAAGGGCATATCGGCCAGCACGTTGCTGGACGTGGGCGCCGGGTCGGGCTTTTTTTCCCATCACTTGCTGACCCATACCGCAACGGCCCAGGCCTGGTGCGTGGACATCAGCTATCCGGCCGACTCCGACGCCAGCACCGCCGGTAAACCGGTCCGCTACCGACGCGCCATCGACACCTTGGACGCCGACCTGGTGTTGCTGATGGATGTGTTGGAGCACGTGGATGATGACGTGGGCCTGCTCAAGGCCTACGTCGACAAAGTGCCGTCCGGCAGCCGCTTCCTGATCACCGTGCCGGCGTTCCAGTTTCTCTGGAGCGGGCATGACGATTTTCTCGAGCACAAGCGCCGCTATACCCTCAAACAGCTGGAAAGCGTCGTGGCGCAGGCCGGTTTGCAGGTCCAGCAAGGGGCGTATTACTTCGGCCTGGTATTTCCCATTGCCGCCGGCCTGCGCCTGTTGCAGCGCCAAGGCTCCGGGGCTCCGGCCAAGTCGCAGCTTGCGCGGCATCATCCGCTGGTCAATGGCGTGTTGAAGACATTGTGCAGTCTGGAGCGTCCATTCATGGGGGCCAATCGTATCGCCGGCCTGACGGTGTTCTGCCTGGCGCAGAAGCCGTGACCTGGACGCACTCGCCGCTGCTGCGACGTGCCTTGCGCTTTGCCATGACCGGCCTGTTCGTCACCGCTGTCCATGTGGTGGCTGCCGTGCTGTTTGTGCACCTGATCCTGGCCAACCCGCCACTGGCCAACGGTTTCGCCTTTGTCGTGGCGACGGTGGTGTCGTACCTGATCAACACCCTCTGGAGCTTTTCCAGCCGCTTGCATGGCCGCACCCTCGGCCGTTTCGTCGTGGTATCGATCGGCGGATTCTGGCTGGCGATGCTGGTGGCATGGGTAGCCCAACGTGTCGGCCTGGATTACCTGGCGGGCATCGCGGCCGTGGCGCTGATCATCCCGGTGTTCACCTTCATCCTGCATAATTTCTGGACGTATCGATGACCGTTCGCGGCAAGCATCACCTGGTTTCCTTGTTGCCCATACTGCTGGGTACGCTGGCGTTCCTGCTGGTGATCGGCCCGCGGGTGCTGGATCCGACGAACATCGCCTGGTTGGGGGAGGGCGATGCGGCGACCCATTACATGGGCTGGGCGTTTTTCCGCAGTTCGCCCTGGACCTTTCCGTTGGGCATGAACCCTTCCTATGGGTTGGAGTTGGGCAACGGCATCATTTTTTCCGACTCCAATCCGCTGCTGGCATTTGTGTTCAAACCCTTCAACGCCTGGCTTCCCGAGACGTTCCAGTATTTTGGCCTGTGGTTGCTGGCCTGTTTCATCCTGCAAGCCTGGTTCGGCTGGAAACTGGTCGGCCTGCTGACGTCATCGCTGTGGATCAGGCTGTTGGGTACCGGGTTGCTTGTGTTTTCGCCGCCGATGTTTCTGCGCATGGGCGGGCATCTATCGCTGTCCGGGCATTTCCTGATCCTCGCGGCCTTGTACCTGGCGCTGCGGCCCGGCGTGCAAAAACGCCGGCTGGCCTGGGGCGGGCTGTTGGCCGCCACAGCGCTGGTACACGCTTACCTGTTGGCCATGGTGGCGTTGATCTGGCTGGCCGACCTTGCCAGCCAGGCCAGCAAGGGCCGGGTGTCCCGGCGCCATGCCTGGATCGAGCTGGGTGGCTTGTTTTTGCTGGTTGCGTTCTGCTGCTGGCAGGCGGGTTATTTCAGCGTGGGTGGCGGGACCGTGGCGGGTGGTTATGGGCTGTATCGCCTGAACGTGATGTCTCTGGTCAACCCCAGTGGCTGGTCACACACCTTGCGCGACATGCCCCAGGGCCCCGGGGACTACGAAGGTTTCAATTACCTGGGGTTGGGCGTCATCATGCTGGCGATCTGCGCTGGCGTGGCATTGCTGCAAGGCAACACCGGTTTGGCGAATGCCGTGCGCCACAGGCGACTGTTGCTGTTGGCATTGATTGGGCTGACGCTGTTTTCGCTGACCAACCACCTCGGCATTGGCATGCTGAATATGCACTACTGGCTGCCCAAACCCCTTGAACTCTTGGCAAACGTCTTTCGCGCGGCCGGCCGAATGTTCTGGCCCGTGTTCTACGCCATCGTATTTGTCGTCATCTTCGCGGTGATCCGCGGCAACCAGCCACGGGCAGCGGCGTGTCTGCTGGCCATCGCCCTGGTGGTGCAAGTGCTGGATACCCGCGCGGGATGGGCCGGCCTGCGCCAGAGCCGGATGGTGCCGGCGGCCTCGAGTTGGCCCACGGCCATGACCGATCCGTTTTGGGCCAGCGCGGCCCGTCAGTATTCGAAAGTCCGGACGCTGTTGCCGCAGAACCAGCCGGACAACTGGCTGCTGACCAGCCAGTACGCCCTGAACCATGGCCTGGAAACCGATGGCGTGTACCTGGGACGCATGAGCGACCGGGCGATCGAGCGAGCCCAGGGACACGCCGATCAGATGCTTGCCAGCGGCCAGTACGCAGCCGATTCGCTGTACATCCTCGACCCTCGCGCCGCGCTCCAGGCGGCGAAAACCGTCAATCGCCAAACCGACCTGTTGACCCGTATCGACGGCCTCGTGGTGTTGGCGCCGGGCTGGAAAACTTGCGGCCAATGCCCGCCGTTTGCCGACGAGACGTTGGACATGCAGGTCAAGCTCGGTGAGCGCCAGGTGTTCAGCCGAATCAACGCCATGTTGGCTGAGGGCTGGGGGCGCGTCGAGGAGTGGGGTACCTGGTCGGAAGGGCCCGAGGCGGAGGTTGTTTTGCGCATACCGCCAGAAGCGCGCGCCATTTCGATCGAAGCGGCGGCGTTCGTGCAGCCCACGCACGCGCGCCAGCGGGTGGAGGTCTTGATTAACGGTGTTGAGGCGCTGTCGACGCAGTTCACGCGCCTGCAGGACAACACCCTTGAACTGCCGCTGACACCGGCCATTCGTGAAACGATTGGCGCGGATGGACGGTTGCGCGTGCATTTCCATTTGCCTGATGCCATCAGTCCCAAGGCGCTGGGGTTGGGGAGCGACGAGCGAGTCATGGCGCTGGGACTGAAATCATTGACTGTAAGGTAGGTCTTCTTCACTTGGCTCAGCGATTGCTTCACTGGACCGCGCCCGTAGGAGCTGTCGAGTGCAACGAGGCTGCGATCTTTCCCAAGACGCTTGCGTCTCAAGCAAAAGATCGCAGCCTTCGGCAGCTCCTACTGCCCCGCGTGGAATCAAGGACCAACTCTTTGGCGGTATTACACAGGTGCTTCGCCTTTTTGCGCATAGACGCGCAGCCCCCGGCGTTTCTACACTGCAGCCAGTGAAGGAAACGGGGGCAGGGGATGAACCGCAACGAATTGCGCAAGGCCGACATCAACCTGATGGTGGTTTTCGAAACGTTGATGCTTGAGCGCAACGTGACGCGGGTAGCGGAAAAATTGTTCCTGGGCCAGCCGACCATCAGCTCGGCCCTCAATCGCTTGCGCAAGATGTTCAACGACCCGCTGTTCATTCGCGTCGGCCACCGCATGGAGCCGACGGCCCGGGCCGAGGAAATCATCCAGCATCTCTCGCCGGCGCTCGATTCGCTGTCGGTGGCTTTGAGCCTGACCCACGATTTCGATCCCGCCAACAGCACCATGACGTTTCGCATCGGCCTGTCGGACGACGTCGAGTTCGGCCTGTTGCCGCCGCTGTTGAGCAGCCTGCGGCAAGAGGCGCCGCAAATCGTGTTCGTGGTCCAGCATGTCGATTACTGGCGCATCCCTGATTTGCTGGCCTCAGGCGACATCACCGTGGGCATCAGCCAGACGCGCGGCCTGCCGGCCAACGCCAAGCGCAAACTGTTGCGACACATTCAACCCCGCGTATTGCGTGCCGATGCATCGGATACGCCGCTGACCCTGGACGAATACTGCTCGCGACCTCATGTGCTGGTGTCCCATACCGCCAACGTCGCCGGGTTCGCTGATGAATGGCTGGCCGAGATCGGACGCACGCGCCAGGTCGTGCTGTCGGTGCCGCAATACAGCGCATTGCCGGCGTTGCTGGCCGGCACCGACTTGATCGCCAGCCTGCCGGACTATACCGCCGTCGCCATGGCCGCTTCGGGACACCTGTTCAACGAACCCTTTCCTTTCAAGACCCCGACCCTGGATTTGTCCATGGTCTGGCTGAGCCATGTCGACAGTGACCCGGCCGAGCGCTGGTTGCGGTCGCGGCTGGAGGCCTTCATGGGCGAACGCATGCCCCTGGCAGAGCCCTGACACCGGCCTGGGACGAAACAAAACCTGCCTGAACGAATAAAGTCGAGGTAAGGTTGTGACGGCTGAAACACCCTCGTCATATTTTCGAATCGGAGTCGAACACATGCCTCACCTGCACATGGAGTACACCGCCAACCTGCCCGAGCTGAAGGCCGAGGTCGCACTGCTGCGCCTGAACAATGCACTGGTGGCCTCCGGTCAATTTGCCGCCGAGCACGACATCAAGAGCCGGGCCGTGAAGCTCGAGACTTTTCGAGTGGGTACAGGGATAGGCGAGCGAGGTTTCGTGCACGTGAAGCTGGCCTTGCTCAGCGGACGCTCGCCGCAAATCAAGAAACAATTGGCCGATAGTCTGCTGGCGGTGATCCAGGACCTGGGGCCATGGCCGGCCGAGGTCAGCGTGCAGCTATGCGTGGAGATCCTCGACATCGATCGCGAGCCGTATGCCAAGGCCTTGATCGGTCAATGACGATCAGGCGTCGCTTGGGCGCAGGCCTTGATGATCTGTTCGCGTAGCCAGGCGTTGGCACTGTCCTGATCGAGGGCCAGGCTCCACTGCATGTTCAAGGTAAACCCTGGCAGCCCCCTGGGCGCTTCGTGGTGATTGAAAATCGCCTCGTTGGCCAGCAGTTTCTGGATGCGGCGGGGCAGGGTCAGGATGAAATCGGTGCCAGTGATCATCTTCAGTGCGGCACTGTAGCTGTTGGCGCGAGCGGCGATTTGCCGGTGTTGCGCCTGCTGCGACAGCCAGCCATCCACCATGTTGGTCGCTGACGCCCAGGGCGTCGGAAACACGTGGCGGCGCTGTAGGAACGATTGAAGGCTCAGTTGCGTCTCAAGCGGCGTCGCCCGTTTATCCACGACGCAGACCAGGTCCTCCTGCAACAGCTGCCGGGATCTGAAATCGGTATGGTTGCTGTGGAAGTTCGGGCCGAAGCAAATCACCAGGTCCAAGCTGCCATCGCGTAACTCTTCGGCGGGGATGTCGGCTTCGAGCTTGTGCACGTTCACCACCACCGGCAGATTGGCGTAATCGAAGCCTTGCAGCAGTTGCGGCAGGATCAGGTGTTCGAAATATTCCGGTGCGCAGATATTGAAGGTAATGGCTTGCCGGGTCGGATCAAAGGTTGGCCTGCCGGCATGGCACAGGTTGATGCTTTGCAGAATGCCGCGCACATGATCGTACATGCCCTCGGCCTTGTAGGTGGGGCGCATGCCGGTGCGGGTGTTGATAAACAGTTCGTCTTCGAAACAGGTTCGCAGTTTCTTGAGGCAATAACTGACGGTTGACTGGCTGACGCACAATGCCTCGGACACGCCGGTGACACTGCTTTGCTCATACACGGCGCTAAACACCATGAGGTCCTGCATGTCGAGCTTTCTGAGGGAGTTACTGTTCAGCATCCGTTCTGTCTCTCGCTGTGCTCCTTGCGCGATCTTGCGCAAACCAGGCTGACGATCCTAACGGAACGATGGTGCCAAGAGAATGCCAGGCAGGCGCTTTCATGGTCGGGAACGGGACAGATAATGTAGGGAACACGACGTGTCGATCAACGACCGATTTGTTTACCTATGTTTAGTTTGCAGCGATCCAAGCTCCATCAAATCCAGGTTTAACCGTCCAGGATGCCGTGGGACGCTTGCCCGATGTGTTTCCTGTGATGCGCTCATGGACGGTTCGCCCCTGGCATTCCAATACCCTTCATACGTCGCAGTCGATCCGGTCGGCCGGTTCACGCCTGCCATGGCCCCAGCCCTTTGTGCGTTGCCTTCCGAGCTGGCTTTTTGGGCGCTCTGGCATTGCCGTCATGCGCGCCCTCCAGATACCTGTATTTCCTGTTGATCACTCATCGTGCTCGCACAACGGCGAGCACGCATTGACGGCGTTTTGGCGCCCGTCCGACATGGAATACGAGCTTTATCATGAGCCTTGCGAAAATTTCTTTTGCACCCGTGCAAGACGCCCAGGCGTTTCTCGCGCAGAACCCCGATATCGAGCTGTTCGAGTTGTTCATTCTCGATAACAACGGCGTGCCTCGGGGCAAGTTGTTGCATCGGGACGAGTTGCTGGCGGTCTTCGAAAGTGGCCGGCCATTGCCCAGTACGATTCTCGGGCTGACCCTCAATGGCGACGATGTGGAAAACTCCGGGCTGGTGTGGGACGTCGGTGACATCGATTGCCGCGCCTATCCCATCAGTGGCAGCTTGCAACGCATGCCGTGGCGGTTGATTCCCACGGCCGCAGTGCAGGTCAGCATGCACCCCCAGGAAGGTGGACCGGCGACCATCGCCGATCCGCGTTATTTGCTCAGCCAGGTGATCGAGGCCCTGCAGGCCGATGGTTATTACCCGGTGATGGCGGCGGAACTGGAGTTTTATCTGCTGGATGCGCAACGCGACAACCAAGGCCGGCCGCAGCCAGCGCGGGACGCCGACGGTGGACGACCGCATGCCACCCAGGTCTATGGTTTGCGCGAACTGGAGCAGATCGAGCCGTTCCTGGCCGACCTGTACGCCGCCTGCAAACTGCAAGGCATCCCGGCCCGGACCGCCATTTCCGAATACGCACCAGGGCAAGTGGAGATCACCCTCGAACATCGCAGCGATGCCTTGCAAGCCATGGATGAAGCGGTGCGCTACAAACGACTGGTCAAGGGCGTGGCCCACAAGCACGGCATGCAGGCGTGTTTCATGGCCAAGCCGTTCGATCACTTGGCGGGCTCCGGCATGCACATGCATGTCAGTCTGGCGGACCGCGATGGCCACAACCTGTTTGCCAGTGAAGCCGGCGACGGCACGCCGCTGCTGCGCCATGCGGTGGGCGGGATGCTCGACACCCTGCTCGATTCGCTGTTGATGTTTTGCCCGAACGCCAACTCCTATCGGCGATTCCAAAGCAACAGCTACGCGCCACTGGCGGCGACCTGGGGCGTGGACAACCGCACCGTGAGCCTGAGGGTGCCGGGTGGCCCGGCATTCTCGCGGCACATCGAGCATCGTATCTGCGGCGCCGATGCCAACCCTTACCTGGCTGCGGCGGCGATATTGGGCGGTATCCATCACGGCATACGTGAACAGTGCGATCCCGGGAAACCTGTGGAAGGCAACGGCTATGCCCAGGTGATCGATCCGCTGCCCACCGACTGGCTCACCACCCTGCGTGCACTCGAGGCTTCGGCCTGGGCGCGGCAAGCGTTTGGCGAGGCGTTCCTGGGTGTTTATCTGGCGGTCAAGCGCGCCGAATACCGTCAGTTCATGGGAGAAGTCGGGGAGCAGGATTGGCGCTGGTATCTGCATCAGGCCTGAAACAGGTGCTTGGCGGGCTCCTTAAATAATTATTTAACAGCAACTTTTTCACGAAAAATTGATGGAGGGCTACCTAAAGTTTGTGTTGCCGTAGGAAACGATTTTTTCACATGTTTGCTGCGGCACTTCTTTTTCAAAGAGCAACTTCAGGAAACCGTCAACCATCATGCTGACTATTAAAGCCGTGCGCCCCGAGTGGGTGACGCTGGCCGCCAGTGCCTTTTTGTTAGTGGGCTTCAACATCGTGCTCTGGCAACACTTGCTGGCGATCACCACCGCTGACGCGCGGGGCCTGCTGATGTGCGCGGCGTTTGGCCTGATGATTTTCTGCGCGTTCAATTTGGTGTTGACGCTCATGGCCTTCCGTCCGCTGCTCAAGCCCGTGCTGATGTTGCTGTTCTTGATCAGCGCTGGCGTGGCGTATTTCATGGCCCAATACGGCGTACTGATCGACGCCGGCATGTTGCGCAACTTCGCCGAAACCAATGCCACGGAAGTCCGCGACCTGTTGTCACTGAAGTTGTTTGTCTATATCGGCTTATTAGGTGTCTTGCCATGCTGGTTGTTGTTCAAGACCCCGATCAACTACCGTAGTTGGCCTAAAGAATTATTAAGTAAGTTGCTGGTCGGCGTGGCCTCGGCCGCCGTGATCGGCCTGGTCGCCCTGGCCAACTACCAAGGCCTGTCTTCGTTGTTTCGTAACCACCACGAATTGCGCTTGATGGTCGTGCCGAGCAACTACATCGGTGCTTCACTCGGGTACTTGCGTGAGCAGGTCGCGTCGGCCAAGCAGCCGTTCATCACCGTGGGCGAAGACGCGAGCCGCAACCCGGCCTGGCAAACCCACGGCCGCAAATCCCTGACTGTCCTGGTGGTGGGCGAGAGTGCCCGGGCCGAGAACTTCGGCATCCTCGGCTATAACCGCGACACCACGCCGACACTGGACAAGGAGGCCGGCCTGATCGCTTTCACCGACGTGCATTCCTGCGGCACCGAAACCGCCGTGTCGGTGCCCTGCATGTTTTCCAACATGGGACGCAAAAACTACGACGCCAGCAAGGCGAGGAATGAAGAGGGCTTGCTGGATGTGCTCAAACGCGCCGGGCTGGAGGTGATCTGGCGGGACAACCAGTCCGGCTGCAAAGGCACCTGCGATCGGGTCACGCTGCAGGATGTCAGCAATCTCAAGGACCCGGCCCTGTGCGCCAACAGTGAGTGCCGCGACGAGATCCTGCTCCAAGGCCTGCAGCACTTCATCGACACGCTCGACAAGGACACGGTACTGGTGCTGCACCAGATGGGCAGTCACGGGCCGGAGTACTTCAAGCGCTATCCCAAGGAGTACGAGCATTTCACCCCGGTGTGCGAAAGCAACGCGCTGAACAATTGCAGCCGCGAGAGCATCGTCAATGGCTACGACAACACGCTGGTGTACACCGATCACGTGCTGTCGACCCTGATCGACCTGCTGCGGGCCAACCAGGACAAGGTCGACACGGCCATGCTGTACCTGTCGGACCATGGCGAGTCCCTGGGCGAATACAACCTGTTTCTCCATGGCACGCCCTACATGCTCGCCCCGGAGCAACAGAAACACGTGGCGATGCTGGCCTGGTTTTCCGACAGCTACCAGAAGTCCTTTTCGGTCGATACCCATTGCCTGCAACTGAGCCGGGACAAGCCCTTGAGCCAGGACAACCTGTTTCACTCGATGCTCGGGCTGCTGGAAGTCAACAGCCAGGTCTACAACCGGGACCTGGACCTGTTCGCCAACTGCCGTGGTGCGGTGATCGACGGTGTCCTGGCGCGGGAGTGAGCGCCTGGACCTTTTTTTCACGCAAGGTTGGTTAACCTGTCATCCAAATCTTTTCCAAGAGCCGTTTGTATGTCCGGGTTATCCCCATCCACCGTCGAGCTTGAGTTCGCCCGGCAGCATGACCAGGAACATGCGCAGATCTGCCGCCGGCCGACACCGCGCCGCTTGCGCCTGGCGTTCTGGCGCGACGAGCACATGGTGCGCAATGCCCTGAAAGTGGCGGGCGAGCCGGGGCTGGTGCTGGATGTGGCGTGCGGGGCGGGGCGGTTCTGGCCGGTACTGGCCGAGCATGCCAACCGGGTGATCCTGGCGGCGGACCCGTCGCCGGACATGCTCGAACATGCGCTCACCCACCATGGAGACGCGTTGCTCCAGCGGGTCAAGACCTTTCCGAGTTCGGCGTTCACCCTCGGGCTGTCGGCCAACGCGGTGGACTGTATTCTCTGCCTGCAACTGTTTCGCCACGTCAGTGCCAGCGAACATCGTCTGGCGCTGTTGCGCGAGTTTCATCGGGTCAGTCGCGACACGGTGATCGTTTCGGTGCAAATCGAAGGACGCCTCAAGATCGGCCAGGCCCCGCGACAGAGCCTGGCCGACAAGGCTGATGTGGAAGCCGAGTTCCGCCAGGCCGGTTTCAGCGTGCTTTGGTACCAGGATTTCCTGCCCGGTTTTGCCCTGACGCGTGTTTATGTGTTGCGTAAGACCGGTTAAGTCTTGATGTAGGACTATTCTTGCTTTTTCGCAGGCGATTTCTCTCAGGCGGCTGCTCTATGGATGCTCGCAATCGCCAGCGGCGATATATACTGCGCGCCATTCTTCAAGGGAGAGCCGTGTGGCCATCGATATTCACTGGATTCGCGACAACGATAGCCTCGGTCAGTTTTGCGCCGAGTGGCAGCAATTGCCATTCGTCGCCCTCGACACCGAATTCATGCGGGTCGACACCTTTTATCCCATTGCCGGTTTGCTGCAGATCGGCGACGGCAAGCGTGCCTACCTGATCGACCCCTTGACCATCGACAATTGGCAGCCCTTGGCCGCCCTGCTGGAAAACCCGGCGGTGCTCAAGGTGCTGCACGCCTGTAGCGAAGACCTTGAAGTGCTGCTGCGCCTCACTGGCAGCCTGCCCGCGCCGCTGTTCGATACTCAACTGGCCGCCGCCTACCTGAACCTGGGTTTCTCCATGGGCTATTCGCGGCTGGTGCAGGAAGTGCTGGGCATCGAGTTGCCCAAGGGCGAGACGCGTTCCGACTGGTTGCAACGGCCTCTGTCCGAGACGCAGATCAGCTACGCGGCAGAGGATGCCGTGCATCTGGCAGAGGTTTTCGTACAACTGCGCCCGAAGCTTTCCGACGAAAAATACCGCTGGGTCCTGGAGGATGGTGCCGAACTGGTGGCCAACCTGCGTCGCGAAGTCGACCCGTACGAGGTCTACCGCGAGGCCAAGCTGGCCTGGAAACTGTCCCGCGCTCAATTGGCCGTGCTGCGCGAGTTGTGCGCCTGGCGCGAACGCGAGGCGCGGGCCCGTGACCTGCCGCGTAACCGCATCATCCGCGAGCATTCGCTGTGGCCCCTGGCCCGTACCCAGCCGGATAACCTCGGCGCGCTGGCGAAGATCGAAGACATGCACCCGCGTACCGTGCGCCAGGACGGCCAGTTTCTGCTGGACTTGATCCAGCGCGCCGCCAGCATTCCTCCCGAGCAATGGCCGCCGGCCGTGGCCGAGCCGTTGCCCATCGAGGCTTCCGCCCTGGTCAAGCGTCTGCGAGCGTTGGGACAGGCTGAAGCCGAGCGCCTGGAGATTGCCCCGGAGCTGATGCTGCGCAAGAAAACCCTCGAAGCGCTGATCAAGAGCGGCTTTCCCGAGGGCCCTTATCAATTGCCCGATTCGCTGCGTGGCTGGCGCCGCGAATTGATGGGCCAGGCGTTGCTCGATAGCCTGGCCACTGCCGGAGAACAGCCTTGAAACGTATCTGCTCCATCTACCGCAGCTCGAAGAAAAACGAGATGTACCTGTATGTGCTCAAGAGCGATGCCTTGAAGCGTGTTCCCGAACCCTTGATGGCCGCCTTTGGCAAGGCGATCCATGCCTTCGACCTGGTGCTGAGCCCTGAGCGGGAGCTGTCTCGGGAAGACATCAACAAGGTGCTGGAAAACCTCGACACCCAGGGCTATCACTTGCAGATGCCGCCGGCCGAAGACGAGTACATCGAGCATTTGCCCGAAGAGTTGCTGCGCCGCAACGACCCGGTCTGACGGGAGTGGGGGCACCTGTCCTGGGTGCCTTTTGTAACACTGGAATGGTTTATTGACGACGATCGCAGGGATGGAGCGACACTCTGCCGGCGCTCGTCTGCACTGTTTTTGAAAGGTTTGATTCATGCGCGTTCTGATTGCCGAACACGATCACGCGGTGTATGCCCAGCTTCTGCGTCAGGCTGCACCCGATATTGAAGTCTTGACCAGCGGCGATTCCGCCGAACTGTCGCGACTGGCCACCGATTGCCCGGTCTGGCTCGGCCAGCCTGATCTGCTGGCCACCCTGTTGCGTCAAGGCCACCAGCCCCGCTGGCTGCAATCGACCTGGGCGGGCATCACGCCGTTGCTGGCCGATGGCTTGAGCCGCGATTACCGCCTGACCCGTGCGGTGGGCATTTTTGGCCAGGTGATGGCCGAGTACGTGCTCACCTATATGCTCGGCCATGAGCGCGAGGTGTTGGCCCGGTTGGTCAGTCAGGTTGAGCGCAAGTGGGACAACCGCCAGGGGCAAGGCTTGGCCGGACGCAAGGTGTTGATCGTCGGGACGGGGGATATCGGCCAGCGTGTGGCGCAGTTCCTGGTACCGTTCGGCGTGCAGCTATATGGCATCGCCAGCGAAGCCAGGACGTTGGCACCGTTTATCGAAGTCGGGGCGTTGAAGGATTTGCCTCGTCTGGTGGGCGAAATGGATTACGTGATCAATTTGCTGCCCAATACGCCGGATACCCATGACATCTACGACGCGGCCCTGTTCAAGCAATTCAAGCCGAGCGGGTTGTTCATCAACGTCGGTCGCGGCGTGGCGGTGGTGGATGCGGACCTGGTGCAAGCCCTGAAGGACGGGCACCTGGCCGGTGCGGTGATCGACGTCTGCCGCCAGGAGCCATTGCCACAGCGCCATCCGTTCTGGACTGCCTGGGGGCTACTGCTGACCGGCCACAGCTCGGCACCGACCTCGCCACCGATGATGGTGCAATTGTTCCTGGAAAACCTGCGGGCCTATCAGGCCGGCGAAGCGCTGCGCGGGGAAGTGGATTTCAGCCGGGGTTACTGAAGCCCATTTCAGTGCTCACAAAAAATGTGTTCGCCACAGATCAAAATGTGGGAGCGAGCTTGCTCGCGATAGCGGTGTATCAGTCAACATCAAAGTGGCTGACCTGACGCCATCGCGAGCGAGCTCCCACAGTGGTTTTTCAGTGGTCACAAAATACGGTTACAGGGTGAAGTCGCCTTCCGCCACCAGTTCGCTCAATGGCCGGCGCGGGCTTGGGACTTCGCGGGCCTGGAGGTATTCGGCCAGGGTCGATTTGTCCCCCAGCTTGCCTATCGCCACTGCGGCGTGCAGGGCGTAGCCGTCCGGGATCTTCAATTCCTTGCGGGTCAGTTCCTGGTCGAAACCGGCCATGCCATGGGTGTGCCAGCCGCTGAGGCTGGCTTGTAACGCCAGGTGGCCCCAGGCCGCGCCGGTGTCGAAGGTGTGGGTCTGTGCCGGGGTTTCCTCGGTGGCACCGGGCACCGCGAAGGTGGTTTTCGAGACGACGATCACCAGCGCCGAGGCGTGTTGGGCCCAGCCGCGGTTGAACTCGTTGAGCAAACCCAGGAAACGCTCCCAATTCGGCGTGTCGCGCCGTGCATACAAGAAACGCCATGGCTGTGAGTTGTAGGCTGAAGGGGCCCAGCGCGCGGCTTCGAAGAAGCTCAACAAGGTTTCTTCGGCGATGTTTTCGCCGGTAAACGCGCGGGGCGACCAGCGTTCGATGAACTGAGGGTGGATCTCGTAATCGGCAATGCGGGAATTGGCGCTCATGGGCTCACCTGACTCGAGTTTGGAAAGACAATGCAGCAACCTACGTCCCGCCGCCCAGCCTGACAAGCCCCTGCCTACCGACAGTCGCCAATGCTTGGCCTGGCGAGGTCCCGGCACTAGACTGTCGGCCTTTCACCACCTGATGTTGATGCTTGAGCCATGGCCGCCAAAGTCGAACCGTTCTGGATACGCAAAACCCTCGATCAGCTCGATCCACAGGAGTGGGAATCGCTGTGTGACGGCTGTGGCCTGTGCTGCCTGCAAAAGCTCGAAGACGAAGACGACAACAGCGTCTACTACACACGCATCGCCTGCAAACTGCTGGACCTGAACACCTGCCAGTGCACCGACTACCCTAATCGCCGTGAGTTCGTGCCCGATTGCATCCAGCTCACGCCGGGCAAGGCCGATGAGTTCAAATGGCTGCCGCCGACCTGCGGTTATCGGCTGGTCAGCGAAGGCAAGGACTTGCCGTTGTGGCATCACTTGGTCTGCGGTGATCGAGAGGCCGTGCACCACGAACGCATTTCCCAGTCCGGGCGCATGCTGGCCGAAGGCAGCGTGTCGGAAGACGATTGGGAAGATCATCTGATTTTCCGCGCCGGCTGAACCACCGGGCGGCGGACCAGCAGGGAGAACCCATGGCTGCAGGATTGAAACGGATGCTGGCGGCCGGGCTGCTGGCTGTGTGCGGGCCGCTGTGGGCGGCGCAGAAAGTCGACCTGGATTATCACGTGCACCTGTTGCCTCAGAGTGATCAGGCCGAAGTGCGCCTGACCCTGGCCCGGGGGGCGGCGGTGCGCAGCCTGGATTTCGACCTCGGCGACGGCAGCCGCTACAGCGATTTCAAGGCTGACGGCCAATGGCAGCTCACCCCTGGCAAGGAGGCGCGTGGCGTCTGGCGTCCGGCCACCGACAAGGCCAGCCTGAGCTACCGTGTGCGCATCAGCCATGCCCGCAAGAACGCCACCTTCGAAACCCGCATGACCCCGACGTGGGCGTTGCTAAGCGGCGACGATCTGGTGCCGGCGGCCAAGCTCGACCAGCAGGATGGCGTCGAACTGGTGGCCCGTCTTGAGGTGGAGTTGCCCGACGGCTGGAAAAGCATCGAGACCCCCTGGCCGCGCATCGGCAAACAACGCTTTCGCATCGACAATCCCTCACGTTTGTTCGACCGCCCCACCGGCTGGATGCTCGCCGGCAAACTGGGCAGCCGCCGCACACGCCTGGGCGAAACCGAAGTGACGGTGGCCTCGCCCCAAGGCCAGGGCATGCGCCGGATGGATGTGCTGACGCTGCTGACGTTCGTCTGGCCGCAGGTGCAAGCGTTGGTGCCGCGTCATCCGGCCAAGTTGCTGATCGTCGGCGCCGGCGATCCGCTGTGGCGGGGTGCCCAGGCCGGCCATGACTCGATTTACCTGCACAGCCGTCCGCCGCTCATCAGCGAGCGGGGCAGCAGCCCGTTGTTGCGGGAGTTGGTGCAGGCGCTGGCCCGGGTCAACGATCAGGATCGTAGCGATTGGATCAGTGAGGGGCTGACCGAGTACTACGCCATTGAACTGCTACGCCGCGCCGGCGGCATGAGCGACGAACGCTATCAGGTCCTGAATGACCGACTCGCCCGGGACAGCCGCAGTGTCACGACCCTGCGTGGCGAACAGGTCAATCCCGCGACGGTGGCCAAGGCGGTGTTGCTGCTGCAGGAGCTGGACCGCGAGATTCGCCTGAAAACCCGCAACAAGCGTTCGCTGGATGATGTGTTGCAGGGGGCGATGCGGTTGGAGACGGTCGATACCAAGGAGTTTGTGCAGCTCAGTGAGAGCGTTCTGGGTGGGGCCTCCACTGTGCTGGATAGCCGGTTACTTCAGTGACCCGCCATCGCGAGCAAGCTCGCTCCCACATTGGATCTTCGGCGTTCACAAAACCTGTGGGAGCGAGCTTGCTCGCGATGAGGCCATCAGCGGCGCTGCAAAAATCAGAGCCCAACCTTCGGCGAAACCAGCGAGTCATTCCCGGTCACCGTCGCCGTGCCAGTCGCTGCCTCGGCATTGGCCTTCAAGCGACTCAGTTCCTCACCGGCCTCCTCGATACGGGCGCGGGCGCTGTGCAGATTCTGGCGATTCTTCTCCAGCAGGCTCTTGGCCGAGCAATGCCCGGTGATCCCACGCGCCAGTGCCAGGCCGCCGACTGCCAGTTGAGCCAGACCGATCACTCCGCCACGTCGCAAGCCCTTGCCCATCATCAGCACACCTCCGGCCAGTGAGCCAATGCGTTCCCAGCCGTGCACGTTTTGTGGCGGATGGGATTGGAAAGGGGTGCTCTCGATCGGCTCGAACGGATTGTTATCGCTCATGATCTGTCTCCAGTATGGGGTTGGTATAAAACTGACTGCCCGAGCGATTGCCTTGTTCAATCGAGTTTTGCACCGATCAGCGGAATTGCGGCCCCGAACGGGTGTTGTTGCCTTTGGCCATGCGGTCGTACAGCACCACGTTGACGGTGGCAGCCAGGTTCATGCAACCGGTGGTAGGGATGTACACCACGTCCTCGCACCAGTCGCGGATGTCCTTGTCCAGTGAGCCGTCCTCGGGACCGAAAATGTACAGCGCCCGGTCCGGGTGGGTGTATTCGGGCAGAGGGCGAGCGCCTTCCACCAGTTCCACAGCCACTGGCACACAGCCCAGGGGCAGGATTTTCTTCAGGTCGTCGATACCGATCAGCGGGATGTCGTAGTGGACTTTCTTGGTATCGGTGACGAAGTCGGCGGCGCGCTCATAGCGCTTGCCGGTGTAGAACACCGACGCCACGCCGTAGCAACCGGCGGCACGCATGACCGAACCGACGTTTTCCGGTGACTTGGGGTTGAACAGACCGATGCAGCTGTAGCGTTTGTTGGCCACGGGCGGGGTGCCTTTGGGGAAAAGGCGCGATTATACGGGGAATGGAGGAGGGTGGTCAGGTTCGAGATGTGTGGTGTTTGTTTGATCGCCATCACGAGCAAGCTCGCTCCCACATTGGAGTTTCGGCGTTCACAAAACCTGTGGGAGCGAGCTTGCTCGCGATGGCGGCCTGACAGCTGTAAATTACTCGTCTTTCTTCATCAACCCGGCCAGCGCGGCGAAGGGGTTGTGGGTCGCCTTGGCGATTTTCGGGGTGCTCAGGGAGCCGTCGCCGAAGTATTGCTGGTCGGTGTAGCGCGAGTGCTCGTTATCGTGGCAGTACAGGCACAGCAGTTCCCAGTTGGAACCGTCCTGGGGGTTGTTGTCGTGGTTGTGGTCGCGGTGGTGAACGGTCAACTCGCTCAGGCGCTTGCCGGAAAACTCACGGGCGCAGCGCCCACAGACATGGGGGTACATTTTCAGGGCTTTGTCGCGGTAGCCCATCTCCCGGTCTCGCTGGGCATCGGCGAGGATGCGATCCAGCTTGGCGGTGTTGGACGGTGGCGTTGACGAACTCATGGGTTCACCTTTGTAAAAAAGACTGATGACGGTTGGGCACAGTTTAGCTTAGCCCTTGAGTTTCTCGGCAATCCAGATGGTGTGGCGAGTGCCTTTGTTGCCGTGGGCGAAGACTTGCACTTCTTCGGCCTTGAAGCCGGCTTTCTTCAGTTTGTCGGAAAACTGCCGGTCAGCGCTGGCCGACCACACCGCCAACACGCCCTTGGGCCGCAGGGCCTTGGCGCAGGCAGCCAGGCCACCGGCCGAATACAGCCAGCTGTTGGCTTTCTGGGTCAGGCCTTCCGGGCCGTTGTCGACATCGAGCATGATCGCGTCGAACCCCTGGGGCTCGGCTTGCAGCACCTTGGCCACGTCTTCCAGGCGGATCACCGTGCGCGGGTCTGCCAGCGGTCGTCCGGCCTTTTCACCCAAGGGGCCACGGTTCCACTCCACCACACCGGGCACCAGTTCGGCCACCACCACCTCGGCGGTCTTGCCCAGGTGCTTGAGGGCCGAGGCGAGGGTGAAGCCCATGCCAAGGCCTCCGATCAGCACGCGCGAGCCAGGACGACCGGCGACCTTGCGGCAAGGAATCTCTGCCAGGGCGTCTTCGGAACCGTGCATGCGCGTGTTCATCAACTGCCCGCCGTCGCCGCCCTGGATCTTGATCACGAAGTCTTCGCCGTACTCGAACAGGCACAGGGCACCGCCGTTATCAGGGATGGGTGTGGTGTCGAGCAGAACGAAACGTTTCATGGAAATCTCGTAGGAGGGCAAACCGCGCAGTAACGACTAGCCTTAAAGCAGACAATAGCCACGGAGCCATTGATGAAGTGCATCATTCTAACGGCCATTGCCCTGGCGGCGCTCTCAATAAGTTGCGCCCAGGCTCAACAACCGACGATTCCGGTCAACCCGCCCAGCATCCCTGGGTCGCCGGGCACAGCCACCCCCATGCCGTATCCGCCGGTCACGCCCAACGGTGTGCCCAAGGCGGGCACTGGAAGCGGTGGGCCGCCCTTGCTGCCGCCCATTGAAATGCCCAAACCGCCCAAGGACCAGCCGATACCGGGCATGGAGCCGAAGCCGGTGAAGGCCAAGTCGCCGGGGGGATAAGTCGACAGGACGATGCAATAACCTGTGGGAGCGAGCGTGCTCGCGATAGCGGTGCGTCAGTCGACTTCAATGCTGGCTGATCCGCCGCCATCGCGAGCAAGCTCGCTCCCACAGGTATTGGGGGCTGGCTGTCAGACCTGCTGCGACAACAACTGCCCATCGGCCATGCGCAGGCGCTTGGACAGGGAGACGGCGAGGGCGCGGATGATCTTGGCGGCGATCTTGGGGGCGTCGTTGAGCATTTTTTCCAGGGAGTCCTTGCCCAGGTTCAACAACTGGCAATCACTGGCGGCGATGCAACTGGCCGAGCGCCGTTCGCCGTCGAGCACGGCCATTTCACCGAAGGCCCGACCGCTGCGCAGCGTGGCGATGGTCACGGGTTGGCCGTCGGGACCGGTTTTCTGCACGGCCACCTGGCCGGTGTGGATGATGCACATGAAGCTGCCGGCATCGCCCTCGCGGAAAATCGCTTCGCCCTGGGCGATGGCGCTGATGCTGAAATAGCCCGACGCCGCGGCGAAGTCGACGGGCAGCAACTGGTCGAACAGACCGCAGTCCATCAGCCAATCGCGGATTTCTTTGTTCAGTAAGGTCGGTTCTGACATGTCGGCACGGTCTTTTTCTTGTGTCTGCTACGGGTTTGGATTGAAGAAGAACCCTTGTGGGAGCGAGCTTGCTCGCGATAGCGATGTGTCAGTCAACATCAATACTGACTGATCCGACGCCATCGCGAGCAAGCTCGCTCCCACAATTATCTGATCTGGGATACCCAGCGCATGGAGCTAAGACCCGGCCATCCCACAGAGTTCCTCAATCCAATTTCAAAACCTTCAAGACAAATGCATATTCGAGCGCTACGTCACGCAATCCCTGGTAGCGCCCGCTCATTCCGCCGTGGCCGGCGCCCAGTTCGGTCTTGAGCAGCAGGGGATTGTCGTCGGTCTTGATGGCGCGCAATTTCGCCACCCACTTGGCCGCTTCCCAGTACTGCACGCGACTGTCGTTGTAACCGGCGATCACCAGCAGCGCCGGGTACGCCTGGGCGCGGACGTTTTCGTACGGGGCGTAGGCCCGGATCCGGTCATAAACGTCCGGCTCCTCTGGATTGCCCCATTCGTCGTATTCGGTGACGGTCAGCGGCAGGTCCGGGTCGAGCATGGTGTTGAGCACATCGACGAATGGCACCTCGGCAATCGCAACCTTGAACAGCTCCGGGCGTTGGTTGAGCACTGCGCCGATCAGCAGGCCACCGGCGCTGCCGCCGCTGATCGCCAGTTGTTCGGCGGTGGTGAAGCCGTTGGCGATCAAATGCTCGGCACAGGCGATGAAATCGCCGAACGTGTTGTGCTTGTGTTCCTGTTTGCCGGCGCGATACCAGGCTTCCCCCAGCTCGCCGCCGCCTCGTACATGGGCGATGGCAAACGCCACGCCGCGATCGAGCAGGCTCAGCCGCGCATGGGAAAACCATGGGTCGAGGCTTTCGCCATAAGCGCCGTAGCCGTACAGGTACAGCGGCACCGGCCGGCCGAGGGCCTCGCGCTTGACCACCAGGCTGATGGGCACCTGAGTCCCGTCCGCTGCCGTCGCCCAGAGCCGCTGGCTGACGTAGGCATCGGCATCGAACGGGCCCAGCACCGGGGTCTGCTTGAGTACGACCTGTTCGCCGCTGGCCAGGTCCAACTGACGGATCTGTGCCGGACGGTTCAGGGCCTCGTAGCGCAGGCGAATGCGGTCGCTGACGAATTCCAGGCTGTTCTGCACATGCAGGCTGTAGGCCGCGTCTGGCAACTGCACCCGATATGCCGGCAAGTCCTGGGGATGCACCTCGATGATCGGCAGGCCGCCCTCACGCAGGCTCAAGGTCATGGCCCCGGCGTTCAGGCTCAGGCCGTCGATCATCACCGTGTCGCTGTGGGGGATCAGGTTCTGCCAATCGGCCTCGGTCGGCGCCACGCCGGTGTCGGCGGCCTGGTACAGGGCGAAGTTGATCCCGTCGCGGTTGCTGCGGATCAACCAGGTCCATTGGCCATCGAGCAGGCCGTGGTCGACATCGTATTCATGGTTTTCCAGGCGTGGCGCCAGGCAGGTGAAGGGCTGTTGCGGGTGCGCGGCGTCCAGCACCCAGACTTCGCTGGTGGTCTTGCTGCCCAGGGACAGGATCAGTTGCTTTTCCGAGCTCGAACGATAGCAATGCAGGAAGAAACGCCCGTCCGGCTCATGGAACACTTCTTCGGCGGCGGTGCCGTCCAGGCGATAGCGCCAGAGTTTGTGGGGGCGGTGGGTGTCGTCCAGCTCACCAAAAAACAGCGTCAGGCTGTCGTTGGCCCAGGTCATGCTGCCGTCGCAATTGTCGAAGGACAGTTCACTGACCTTGTCGTTGGACAACTCCTTGACGAACAGGGTGTAGATCTCGTCGCCGGTGGTATCCAGGCTGTAGGCCAGGCGCTGGTGGTCGGGGCTGATGCTGAAGGCGCCCAGGGCAAAGAATTCGCCGCCGGCCAGCGCGTTCGGGTCCAGCAGTAGCTGTTCGTGGCTTTCGTCTACGCTCAGGCTGTCGTCGGCCGGGCGTGGGCAGCGGTAGTGGCGCGGGTATTCGTCACCGGCCGTGGTGCGGGTGTAATACAGGTATGGGCCCCAGGGCGAGGGCAGTGACAGGTCGGTCTCGAGGATCCGGCCCTTGATTTCCTGGAACAGGGTTTCGCGCAATTCGGCCTGATCGGCGAGTTGCGCCTCTTGATAGCTGTTTTCCGCCTTGAGGTAGTCGAGCACGGCGTCGGTGTCGCGCTCCTGCAGCCAGGCGTACGGGTCAACACCGGCGTCCCTGCGGGCAATCGGGGCGTTGGAAACGTGGGCAGATAGGGACATGAAAGGCTCTCAAACGTTGTACGAAAAGGGACACGCGGCCTGGACAGAACCCACCACACAGGCCATTCGCCAGATGCCGGGGCAGCCTGACGCGCGAAAAGCCGTTACTATAAGCGTCTCTTTGCCTGCCTTGCCATGGACACCATGACCGAGAATGACTATCTGATCGCCTGGGGCCTCTACGCCTTCGCTGCCCTGGGCTGCCTGTTGGTGTGGATGCGCATGACCCGCTGGATGTGGCGTTGGTTGCGCGAACCGCTGCGCTTGCTGATGGCAGTGTTGCTGTTCAGCCCCACCGTCGTCGACCCGGTGAAGGACAAAGTTGCCCCGGCCTTGGCCATTGTCGCCCTGGACATCCTGTTCAAGGTCGGCAACAACGTCTGGCGGGCGGCGTCCGATCTGCTCATGTACGGCATGATCGCCTTCGGCCTCTATTTGGTGGTCGTGCTGATCCGCTTCCCCATCGAGCGCGCCGCCAACGCGCGCAAGGAACGGGCCGCCGCCGCCAAAGCCGCCGCCGCGGCCGATGAGCCGGAGGACGAACCGCCGTTCGGCGTGGCCGGCGACGACCGCTACGGTCGCCCGCCCGTGCCGAGCAACCCCCAGCGTTCGCGTATCGAACCGCGCCTGTAAGCAGGCCTGCCCCTTGAAGCGAGAGTTCGAGCATGTGTGAGTTACTGGGCATGAGCGCCAATGTGCCGACCGACATCGTGTTCAGCTTCACCGGGCTGATGCAGCGCGGTGGCAAGACCGGGCCGCACCGGGACGGGTGGGGCATCGCCTTCTATGAAGGTCGTGGCCTGCGCCTGTTCCAGGACCCGGCCGCCAGCAGCGAATCGGAAGTGGCGAACCTGGTGCAGCGTTATCCGATCAAGAGCGAAGTGGTGATCGGGCATATTCGCCAGGCCAATGTCGGCAAAGTCTGCCTGTCCAACACCCACCCGTTTGTGCGTGAGTTGTGGGGCCGCAACTGGTGTTTTGCCCACAACGGCCAGCTTGCCGATTTCCAACCGGGCGTGAGCTTCTACCGCCCAGTGGGCGACACCGACAGCGAAGCGGCCTTTTGCGATTTGCTCAACCGCGTGCGCCAGGCTTTCCCGGAGCCGGTGGAGGTAGAACAGCTGCTGCCGTCGTTGATCGAGGCCTGCACCGAATACCGCAGCAAAGGCGTGTTCAACTGCCTGCTCAGCGATGGCGACTGGCTGTTCTGCTATTGCTCGACCAAACTGGCCCAGATCACCCGTCGCGCGCCGTTCGGCCCGGCGCGGCTCAAGGACGTGGATGTGATTGTCGATTTCCAGGCGGAAACCACGCCCGACGACGTGGTCACGGTGATCGCCACCGAACCCTTGACCGAAAACGAAACCTGGACCCGCTACGAACCGGGCCAATGGAGCCTGTGGCGACGCGGCGAATGCGTCAGCCACGGCCGGACCGAATAAGGACGTCACGTTATGTTGCTCAGTTATCTACGACTGGTGTTGTTCGCGGTGGGCCTGTTGGTTGGGGTCCAGGTGCCGGGCTTCATCAATGATTACGCAAAGCGGGTCGAGGCTCACCTGATCGAGGCGCAGACCGGTCTGCAAGGTTTCCAGGGCACCGCCAACCAGTTCTTCAAGGGCGACATGCAGGCCCTGGTGGCCCATTACCGCGCCAGCGAAGACCCGATCTTTCGCAGCGATGCCGACAGCCTGAACACCTTGCTCGTGCGCCAACAGGCCCTGGACAAGCAATTTCAGGCCATGCAGGGCCCGTGGTACATCCGCCTGCTGCAAGTGGCGCTGGCCGCCGATCCGGACATTCGCAAGGAAACCTGGAACGGCTACAGCTACCAGATCCTGCTGACCCCCGAGGCCATGGTCTGGGGCATCAGTGGCGCTATGTTGCTGTCGTTCGGCCTGGAATGCCTGTTCCGCCTGATCGACTGGGTGGTGCTGGGGGGCAAGCGCCTGCGCCAGGGGCGGCCGATTGAAGAGCGGGATCTGCGGGGGTTGTAAAACCGCAGCCGGCTTCTGTGGCGAGGGAGCTTGCTCCCGCTGGTCTGCGCAGCAGACCCCAACCTGCTGGATAACATCAACCTGACACTGCGCAGTGCCTGGTCTTGGGGCCGCTTCGCGGCCCAGCGGGAGCAAGCTCCCTCGCCACAACGGTGTTCAGCCAGGCCCTGGGTCTTACCCAATCAAATTTTTCTTATGACCCAGCCAAGGTTTTATTCGTTGGACGGGATCGGCCGCGCGCTCAAGAATCGGGGCAACGGTCTCCACGTCAGCGTCGTCGAGACTCACAACAATAAAACCGTGGAGAACCCCCATGAGTGCACCCGACACGCTCGGCGTCCCCCAACCCCAGGCCCGTTCTGGCCCGTTCGATTGGTATCGCAACATCAACCAGCAGGAACGTCGCACTTTCTGGAGCTGCAAGATCGGTTACGCCCTGGACGGCATGGACACCCAGATGCTCAGTTTCGTGGTGCCGACCCTGATCGCAATGTGGGGCATCACCACCGGTCAGGCAGGCCTGATCCATACCAGCACCTTGATCGCTTCGGCCATTGGCGGCTGGGTAGCGGGTATTCTCTCCGACCGGATCGGTCGGGTGCGCACCCTGCAACTGACGGTGCTGTGGTTTGCCTTCTTCACCTTCCTGTGCGGCTTTGCCCAGAACTACGAACAACTGTTGATCGCACGCACACTGATGGGCTTCGGCTTTGGTGGCGAATGGACCGCCGGTGCGGTGTTGATGGGCGAGGTGATCCGTGCCAAGGACCGTGGCAAGGCGGTGGGCATGGTGCAGTCGGGCTGGGCGCTGGGCTGGGGCATGACGGCGATCCTGTATGCGCTGCTGTTCTCGGTGCTGCCGCCGGAAGACGCCTGGCGCGCACTGTTCATCCTCGGCATCGTGCCAGCGGTGTTCGTGATTTTCGTTCGCCGGCTGGTCAAGGATCCGGACGTCTATAACCAGACCAAGGCCCGGCTGACGCCGGAAAACCCAGCGAAGTTCTACGAGATTTTCGCCCCCGGCATTCTTTTCACCACCTTTCGCGCCTCGCTGCTGACCACCGGTGCTCTGGGCGGTTACTACGCCATCACGTCCTGGCTGCCGACGTTCCTGAAAAATGAGCGCGGCCTGAGTGTATTGAGCACCGGCGGCTACCTGGCGATGGTGATCGTCGGTTCCTACGTGGGCTATGTCATCAGTGCATACCTGTCGGACATCCTGGGACGCAAAAAGAACTTCGTCCTGTACGCCGTCGGCTCCTTCACCATCGTCCTGCTGTATACCCAACTACCGGTGAGCAATAACGTGATGCTCTGGCTGGGCTTTCCCTTGGGGTTCTTCGCGTCGGGCATGTTCAGCGGCATGGGCTCGTTCCTCACCGAACTGTTTCCTACGCGCATTCGTGGTTCGGGCCAAGGCTTCTGCTACAACATTGGCCGGGCGGTGGCGGCGTTGTTCCCGCTGTTGATTGGTATTTTGAGCCAGAAGGTGCCGCTGAGCGTGGGTATCGGGGCATTCGCGGCGGTGTCCTATGGCGTGGTGATCCTGGCGGCCCTGAGCCTGCCGGAAACCCAAGGCAAGCAGTTGGAAGCCGAGTAACTGATAACCTGTGGGGTACGTGCCCCACAGTTAAATAAAGAAAGAACCTACAGGAGCGTTCACCGTGAACCGCCTGCTATTGAACTGCGACATCGGCGAAAGCTTCGGCAACTGGACCATGGGTCTGGACGCCGAGGTGATGCCCTTCATCGATTGCGCCAACATCGCCTGCGGCTTCCACGCCGGCGACCCGAGCATCATGCGCAAGACCGTCAGCCTGGCCCTGAGCCACGGCGTGCGGATCGGTGCGCACCCGGCCTATCAGGACCTGGCGGGCTTCGGCCGCCGTTCCATGGCCTATGGCGCCCAAGAATTGCAGGACTTGCTGCATTACCAGATTGGCGCCCTCGACGGCATCTGCCGGGCCCAGGGCGGGCAGGTCCGCTACGTCAAACCCCACGGCGCGATGTACAACGACATGATGGCCAACCCGGCGCAGCTGCGCACGGTGATCCAGGCTGTCGCGGCCTATGATCGGCAACTGCCGCTGATGCTCATGGCGACCCGGGACAACAGTGCTGCCCAGGCCTTGGGCGACGAGTACGGCCTGACCCTATGGTTCGAAGCCTTTGCCGATCGCGCCTACGACAGCGCCGGGCGCCTGGTTTCGCGGCAAGCGCCGGGCGCAGTGCACCACGACCCCGAGGTCATTATCGGGCAGGCCCTGACCATTGCCCGCGGCGATGCGTTGACCGCCAGTGATGGCAGCGCCTTGCACCTGAAGGCCAATACCTTGTGCGTGCACGGTGACAACGCCAGTTCCGTGGCGGCCGTGCAACGCATCCGCGAAGCCCTGGACCGGCAGCGTGCGCCATGAAACCACGCTTGGAAGTGGTGGCGGTGGACTGCCTGATGGTGCGCCTGTTCGACGAGATCGCCGAGGCCAACATGCCCTGGATGCTCGCCGCCAGCGAGCGCCTGCGAGCGGTGTTTGCCGAACATTTGATCGACTTGGTGCCGTCCTACACCACCTTGATGGTGCACTACGACTTGCTCGCCCTGGACCCGGTCCAGGCCCGCGAATTGATCGACGAGGCGCTGCATAACCTCTCCCCGGATGCCCAGTCCGCCGGCCAATGCCACGTGTTGCCGGTGTGGTACGACCTTAGCGTCGGGCCAGAACTGGCGCTGTTGGCGAGCCGCAGCGGCTTGACGGTCGCCCAGGTGATCCGTCGCCACAGCGAACGCGAGTACCAGGTGTTTGCCCTGGGCTTCGCTCCCGGCTTCGCCTTCATGGGGCTGGTGGACGAAGCATTGGCTGCACCGCGCCTCGACACGCCGCGCAAGCGCGTGGCCGCAGGCAGTGTCGGCATCGCCGAACGCCAGACCGCGGCGTATCCGGTGGTGTCGCCCGGCGGCTGGAACCTGATCGGTCGCACCCCGGCCAAACTGTTTGATCGTGAGCGCGACGGCTACAGCCTGATGCAACCGGGGGACACGGTGCGTTTCGCCCCCGTGGACCATGCCGAATTCATCGCGCTGGGTGGCGACGACACACCGCTGGAGACCCAGGCATGAGCCGGTTGTTGATTGAGGCCAGCACACCGCTGTGCCTGTTGCAGGACGCTGGCCGGTTCGGCGTGAGGCACCTGGGCGTGACCCAGGGCGGGGCGGCGGATTGGCTGTCGATGGCCTGGGCCAATTGGATGCTCGGCAATGGCCTGGACGCGGCGGTGGTGGAGATTACCCTCGGCGGCTTTACCGTGGTGGCCGAAGAGGATTGCGTGCTGGCGCTGGCCGGGGCGGACCTGGGCGCGCGAATAGACGGCCAGGGCGTGGCATCGTGGCGCTTCTTCAGCCTGCGCAAGGGACAGGTGCTGGCGCTCACCCAGCCCGTGCTCGGTGCCCGGGCCTATCTGGCGGCCCCTGGCGGTTTCAATGCGCCGACGGTGCTGGGCAGCCGGGCGACGGTGGTGCGCGAGGAACTCGGTGGCGTGGATGGACGGGGGCGGGCGCTGAGTCGCGGCGCGCACTTGAGCTACTCAGGCACGGCAACGCCTCGGCCCATGCCGCACACGCGGATTCCGGATTTCCAGCAAGCGCAGCCGCTGGACCTGATCCTGGGGGCGCAGAATGGTGCGTTTAGCGGGCAGAGTCTGTTCGACGCGTTCAACACCCCGTGGACGCTGGACAGTCGCGCCGACCGCATGGGTATGCGGTTGCTGGGCACGGCGCTGGAGTATCAGGGGGCGGCGATGATTTCCGAAGGTATTCCCCTGGGCGCTGTGCAGGTGCCGCCGGACGGCCAGCCGATCGTGCTGCTCAACGACCGGCAAACCATCGGCGGTTATCCACGCCTGGGCGCCCTGACCCCATTGGCCCTGGCCCGGCTGGCGCAATGCCTGCCGGGGGCGCAGGTGCGGTTGCGGCCGGTGGTGCAGGAGGTTGCGCATCGGCAGCAGGTGGAGTGTTTGCGCAGTTTTCTGGACCGCTAAAAGCTTCGCGAGCAAGCTCGCTCCCACAGGGATCTTATGTACGACGAATATCCAGTGTGGGAGCGAGCTTGCTCGCGATGAGGCCTGTACGGGCAACCAAAAATCTTACTTGGACAGAAACCGCATCCCTTCCTCCAACCCCCGCAAGGTCAGCGGATACATCCGGTCTTCCACCAACTCGCGCACGATATTGGTCGAGGCGGTATAACCCCAGGTGTCCTTGGGGTACGGATTGATCCAGATGAGCTTCTTGTACTTCTCCATGAAGCGCTGCATCCACACATAACCGGCCTCTTCGTTCCAGTGTTCGACGCTGCCGCCGGCCTGGGTGATTTCATAGGGGGCCATGGCGGCGTCGCCGATGAATATCACTTTGTAGTCGGCACCGTACTTGTGCAGCAAATCCTGGGTCGAGGTGCGTTCGGAAGTGCGGCGCAGGTTGTTCTTCCACACCGATTCGTAGACGAAGTTGTGGAAGTAGAAGTACTCCAGGTGCTTGAACTCGGTCTTGCAGGCCGAGAACAGTTCTTCGCAGATCTTCACGTGGGCATCCATCGAGCCACCGATGTCGAACAGCAGCAACAGCTTGACGGTGTTGCGTCGCTCCGGGCGCATCTGGATGTTCAAGAGGCCGGCGTCCCGGGCGGTGTGGTCGATGGTGCCGTCGATGTCCAGCTCTTCGGCCGCACCCTGGCGGGCAAACTTGCGCAGCCGGCGCAGGGCGATCTTGATGTTGCGGGTGCCCAGTTCCACCTGGTCGTCGAGGTTCTTGTACTCGCGTTGGTCCCAGACCTTCACCGCCTTGCCCTGGCGTTTGCCGGCGTCGCCGACCCGAATGCCTTCGGGGTTGAAGCCGCCGGAGCCGAATGGGCTGGTACCGCCGGTGCCGATCCACTTGTTGCCGCCGGCATGGCGTTCCTTCTGTTCTTCCAGGCGTTTCTTGAATTCTTCGATCAGCTTGTCCAGGCCACCCAGGGATTGGATCTGCGCCCGCTCTTCGTCAGTCAACGAGCGCTCGAACTCCTTGCGCAACCAGTCTTCTGGAATCAGCGCCTGGAGATGATCGTCGAGTTTCTCCAGGCCGTTGAAGTAGGCGGCGAACGCCCGGTCGAACTTGTCGAAATGCCGTTCGTCCTTCACTAGGATCGCCCGGGACAGGTAATAGAACTCGTCCATGTCGGCGAAGATCACCCGCTGTTTCAGCGCGTTGATCAGGTCCAGCAGTTCACGCACCGACACGGGCACCTTGGCGGCGCGCATTTCATTGAACAGGTTAAGCAGCATGGCAATCGCCCTCGCTCTTGTTAAACGAAGAGGATCAGCGAGTGCCGCGGCGGCTCATGAACGCCAGGCGCTCAAGCAGTTGCACGTCCTGTTCGTTCTTGACCAGGGCCCCGGCCAGCGGCGGAATGGCCTTGGTCGGATCGCGCTCGCGCAGCACCGCTTCGCCGATGTTGTCGGCCATCAGCAGCTTGAGCCAGTCCACCAGTTCGGAAGTGGAGGGTTTTTTCTTCAGGCCCGGCACCTTGCGCACGTCGAAGAACACGTCCAGCGCTTCGCTGACCAGGTCCTTCTTGATGTCCGGGTAATGCACATCGACGATTTTCTGCAGGGTGACGCGGTCAGGGAAGGCGATGTAGTGGAAGAAGCAGCGACGCAGGAAGGCGTCCGGCAGTTCCTTTTCGTTGTTGGAGGTAATGATGATGATCGGGCGCTGCTTGGCCTTGATGGTTTCGTCGGTCTCGTAGACGTAGAACTCCATCTTGTCGAGTTCCTGCAACAGGTCGTTGGGGAACTCGATGTCGGCCTTGTCGATTTCGTCGATCAGCAGGATCACCCGCTCCTCGGATTCGAACGCTTCCCAGAGCTTGCCCTTCTTCAGGTAGTTGCGCACGTCGTGGACTTTGTCCACGCCCAACTGCGAATCCCGCAGGCGGCTGACCGCGTCGTACTCGTACAGGCCCTGGTGAGCCTTGGTGGTGGACTTGATGTGCCAGGTGATCAGGCGCGCACCGAAGGATTCGGCCAGTTGTTCGGCCAGCATGGTCTTGCCGGTGCCCGGTTCGCCCTTGACCAGCAACGGCCGCTCCAGGGTAATGGCGGCGTTGACGGCCAGTTTCAGGTCATCGGTGGCCACGTAGGCGCTGGTGCCTTCGAACTTCATCTGCAATTCCTCGAACGGTGTCGCCGGCCTGGCGAGGCGGGGCGCGCGAAATAGATAGCGTGCCCGACTATAACGCGAGCCCCCGCCGACTGTGAACGCAGACGCTGTATTCAGTCTCTGAATGGGGCGTCACATGTTGACTCGGGCTGTGGCGAGGGAGCTTGCTCCCGCTGGGCTGCGCAGCGGCCCCAAAAAAGCCTGCGAGCGCTGCGCCCTGGAGCGCCAGCCCGGTCGAGCGGGAGCAAGCTCCCTCGCCACAGGCCTAGTCGGTCGCAGGCGGTGGCTGTTCATAACGGGCGTTGAAGGCCTGGACGAAACCGTTGCGCAGGATCTGCAGGAAGGCTTCGAAGGCGCTGATGTCCTGCTGGTGAACATTGCCGCTGAGTTCCACCCGGGTGGCGAACTGGTTCTTGCGCTGGTTCTTGAGGGCTGTCTCACCCGTGCCGACCAATGCCTCCCAGACGGAGCGGAAGATGTTTTTGTTCTTGTTTTCCACGTCCTGTTGCCAATCGAACACGTCGACATCACGCAGCAGTGGCTTGATGTAGCCGCTGAGTCGGGCGTTGTCGGCTTCGGCCTCGACCACCAGGTCGCCGTGGCCAGCATTGAAATCGAATTTGCCATAGGCGGCGGCGAAGTCGTTCAGGCGCTTGAGTTCGATGTTCGTGGCCCGCAGGCGGAAGTCGAAGTCCTCGAAGTTGCTCAACGGGTCAAAGGTAGCCTGCATTTCCAGGGGCGCATGTTCGGCCACCAGGGCCTTGCCCTCGAAACGGGCGTCGCGCTTGCCTTCGGTGTCGACCACGTTGGTCAGGTTGTAGAAGCTGGCGTTGACGTCGGTGGCCCGCAGGTTGACCGGTGGCTTGGAGTTGAAATTGCGAAAGGTGACCTTGCCATCCCTGATGCGCACTTCGTTGAAGGTGATGGGCAGCAGTTTGCCCAGTTGCTCGCGCCAGTTGGTGCCCCGGCCGGTCTGGGAGTTCTGCCGGTTGGCTCCGCCGTCGACGAAGTTCACCTCGGGGCGGGCGAATTCCACCTCGGCCACCACCGCATGGTCGTACCACAGCGAGTGCCAGCTCACCGACAGATCCACCAGCGGAGCGGTGACGAACGGCACCGGGACCTTGCCGTCGACCTTGACGATTTCCAGGCCGTTGATCCGGTAGGCACCGCGCCACAGGGCCAAGTCCACATCGGTGATCTGGCCGCGATAATCGCCCATGTTGGCCAGTTTATCGTTCAGGTAGTCGCGTACCAGGTAAGGCAGGGCGAAATGCAGGGCCACCAGCACCGCGACGAGGGTGGCGAACACCCACAGTGGCCAGCGATATCGACGCTTCATGTCAGTCAGTCTCCAGCGTTTGTTGGGGGAGCGCCTCCTAATGCCATTGACTGTCGCAACAACGGGAACGTTCGGTGCAACTGGACGCCTGTGGGCAACAGGCATACCTTTAAAGGCTTAAATTCTCGCCGCATCAAGGACCCAGCCATGAGCCGTATATTCGCTGACAACGCCCATTCCATCGGCAATACGCCACTGGTACAGATCAACCGCATCGCGCCGCGCGGTGTGACCATCCTGGCCAAGATCGAGGGGCGCAACCCAGGGTATTCGGTCAAGTGCCGGATCGGCGCGAACATGATCTGGGACGCTGAAAGCTCGGGGAAACTCAAGCCGGGCATGACCATCGTCGAACCAACCTCGGGCAACACCGGGATCGGCCTGGCGTTCGTGGCCGCCGCCCGCGGCTACAAACTGATGCTGACCATGCCGGCCTCCATGAGCATCGAGCGCCGCAAGGTGCTCAAGGCTCTGGGGGCGGAGCTAGTGCTCACCGAGCCGGCGAAGGGCATGAAGGGGGCCATCGAGAAGGCCGCCGAGATCCTGGCCAGCGACCCTTCCAAATATTTCATGCCGCAGCAGTTCGATAACCCGGCGAACCCGGCGATCCACGAAAAAACCACCGGCCCGGAAATCTGGAACGACACCGACGGCGCGGTGGACGTGCTGGTGGCGGGCGTGGGCACCGGCGGAACCATTACCGGGGTTTCGCGGTATATCAAGAACACTTGCGGCAAACCGATCTTGTCGGTAGCGGTCGAACCTGAGGTTTCGCCAGTGATCACCCAGGCGATGGCGGGCCATGAGATCAAGCCCAGCCCCCACAAGATCCAGGGAATCGGTGCCGGGTTCGTGCCGAAGAACCTCGATCTGTCGATCGTCGACCTGGTCGAGCGGGTCACTGACGACGAGTCCAAGGCCATGGCCCTGCGCTTGATGCAGGAGGAGGGGATCCTCTGCGGCATTTCCTGCGGGGCGGCGATGGCCGTGGCTGTGCGCCTGGCGGAAAAACCGGAAATGCAGGGCAAGACCATCGTCGTGATTCTGCCGGATTCGGGCGAGCGGTACTTGTCGAGCATGTTGTTCAGTGATTTGTTTACCGAGCAGGAGACTCAGCAGTAACCCTGAATTCACAGGTGTAGCGAGACGCTTTTGTGGCAAGGGAGCTTGCTCCCGCTGGCGTGCGAAGCGCGCCCCTGCGATCTGGCGACCCACACTGGAGTCCGGACGCCTGCTTCGCAGTCGAGCGAGAGCAAGCTCCTTCGCCACAAAAGCCCTCGCCATCGTAGGTTGAATGATTGTTCGATGCGTCAGCCAAGGTTCAGGCGGCGCATGTTAGAAAGTGTTTATTGCGTTTCACTCAACAGAGAATGTTGCGTCAGACGGTTTTTACCCGGGCCTGGAGTGGTTAACATGGCCCTCGGCTACGTCGGGCAGTAGGCGTCGCGTCAGTTGTTTTGGACAAGGAGTTGTAAAATGACCGTTTCGTTTGTCGCCAAGGCCTCGCTGTTGCTGTTGTTTTTGGGCAGTACGCTTTATGTGCATTTGCGTGGCAAGGCGCGTTTGCCGGTATTGCGGCAATTCGTCAATCACTCGGCGCTGTTCGCCCCCTATAACACCTTGATGTACCTGTTCTCCGGCGTGCCTTCGAAGCCGTACCTGGATCGCAGCAAATTTCCCGAACTGGATGTGCTCAAGGACAACTGGCAAGTCATTCGCGACGAGGCCATGCACCTGTTCGACGAGGGCTACATTCGTGCCGCCGAGAAGAACAACGACGCCGGTTTCGGCTCGTTCTTCAAGAAGGGGTGGAAGCGCTTCTACCTCAAGTGGTACGACAAACCGCTGCCGTCGGCGGAGATGCTGTGTCCGCGCACCGTCGAGCTGGTCAACCAGATCCCGAACGTGCGCGGTGCGATGTTTGCCCTGCTGCCCGGTGGCAGTCATCTGAATCCACATCGAGACCCCTTTGCCGGTTCGTTGCGTTATCACCTGGGCCTGTCCACGCCCAATTCCGAAGACTGCCGGATCTTCGTCGACGGTCAGATCTACGCGTGGCGCGACGGCGAAGACGTCATGTTCGATGAAACCTATGTGCACTGGGTCAAGAACGAAACCCCACAGACCCGCGTAATCCTGTTCTGCGATGTCGAGCGGCCCCTGAAAAGCCGGCTGATGACCCGCCTCAACCGCGGCATCAGCGCGTTTCTCGGCCGCGCCACCGCGCCGCAGAACCTGGAGGATGAACACGTCGGCGGCATCAACCGGGCCTATGCTTGGAGCAAGTCGTTCAGTGACGGCATCAGTAGCCGGGTCAAGCAGTTCAAACGCAAGCATCCCAAGGCCTACCGGGTGATGCGGCCGGTGTTGGCGGTGGCGGTGCTGACGGCGCTTGGCTATTGGTTGTTCGTTTAAACATTGCGCAGTCCATCGAGCGCTGGTTATAGTCAGCGCTCTTCGGGTTTTCGAACCCACCCTTCAAGAGATCGGCTCATGCCTGCATCCCCTGTCATCGCGGTCGTGGTTCCAGCGTTAAACGCTGGCGTCGTGCCGTGTGGGAATCAGCAGCCTGCGCAGATCGGTCAATACCCCCCACCTGTCAGTAGCTCATCGGTGTACGCCGTCGTATCACCGCCGGGTGTTGGCATTCAGGGCTGATCGGCAACGGTTGCCATCCCCTGCGCCCGCCTGAAAAAAACTACTGGACTTCAGCTTCGGCTGAGTTGGCTTTTTGCCTGACTACAGGTGGTATTCCATGTTTTCCCTTTCCAAAAACGCCTTATTGGCGGCGGCTTCCACGAGCCTGTTCGTTTTGCTGTGGAGCAGCGGGGCGATCTTTTCCAAGCTGGGCCTGGCCCACGCTTCCCCTTTCGCCTTTTTGCTGATCCGTTTTGCCATCGCGCTGTTCGCATTGGTGCTGTTGATCCCCATGCTCAAGTTCAAGCTGCCCAAGACCGGCAGGCCGATGCTGTACGCGGTGACCACCGGCTTGGTGCTGCTGGGCGCCTATCAGATTTTTTATCTGCTGGCGCTGCAAATGAGTGTCACGCCCGGGGTCATGGCCACCCTGATGGGTGTGCAGCCGATCCTGACCGTGGTGCTCATGGAACGTCAGCGTTCCTGGTCGCGGATGTTCGGCCTGGTGCTGGGCTTGGTCGGGTTGGTCATGGTGGTGTACCAGGGCATCGGCCTGGCCGGCATGTCCCTGTCGGGGATGGTGTGCGGGTTGCTGGCACTGGTGAGCATGACGGCCGGTTCCATCATGCAGAAACGCATCACCGATAACCCACTGGGCACGCTGCCGGTGCAGTACCTGGCCGGGTTGGTGTTGTGCGCGGTGTTCGTGCCGTTCCAGCCGTTTCACTTCGAATACAACACGGGGTTCTTCGTGCCGGTGTTGTGGATGGGGCTGGTGGTGTCGGTACTGGCGACGTTGCTGCTGTACCGTTTGATTGCCCGTGGCAACCTGGTCAATGTCACCAGCCTGTTCTACCTGGTGCCGGCGGTGACGGCGATCATGGACTACCTGGTGTTTGGCAATCGGCTGGCGTTGTTGAGCTGGCTGGGGATGGCGCTGATCATCGTGGGGTTGGTGTTTGTGTTTCGTAAGAGCCGTTAGCCCTTAGCTATTTAGTGACTGCACCATTGCTTTCGCGGGCAAGCCCGCTCCCACAGGTTATGTACAGGCCTTGTGGGAGCGGGCTTGCTCGCGAAGGCATTTTTAACCGCACCGATTAACTACCGGGCGGACGCTTGAACCGGTTTCACCACCCCAGGTTTCAACACCAACCACAACGCCGCCGCAATCAACACCCCGCCATACAAATGCGCCATCCCCAACGGCTCATCCAGCAGCAACGCCCCCCACAACACGCCGAACGGCGGGATCAGGAACGTCACGGTCATGGATTTGACCGGGCCGATGGAACTGAGCAAGCGGAAGTACAGAATGTACGCCAGGGCGGTGCACACCAGGCCCAGGCCCAGCAGTGACAACCAGACGCTCCAGCCACCCCAGCTGGCCGGTGGTTGGCTGATGACGCTGTAACCAAACAGCGGCAGCAGGAACACCGTGGCACCGAACATGCTGCCCAGGGCCGAGAGGCGGCTGTCCAGGCCTCCTTGGTGATCGAGCCAGCGCCGGGTGAGGAAACCGGCAAAGCCGTAGCAGGTCGTGGCCAGCAGGCAGGCGAGGGCGCCCATCAACAGTTGCAGGTCGAAGGCCACCGGGCCGGCGCGGGTCAGGATGCCAACGCCGAGCAGCCCCAGGAAGACACCGCTGACCTTGGCCAGGGTCAGTTGTTCGCTGAAGAACAAGCCGCCGATCAACACTCCCATCAATGGCGTAGTGGCATTGAAAATCGCCGAATAGCCGGCTGGCAGCACCTGGGCCGCCAGCGAATAAAACGTGGCCGGAATACCCGAGTTGATCAGGCCCAGCATCATCACGACTTTGAGTTTGCCGCGAAAATTCCAGTCGACGCGCATCAGGGCCAGGATCACCAGCAGCCCGACGAAGGCGATGGACACGCGAAAGAATGCAGTGGGGAGGGTGCCAATGACGGGGGCGATGATGCGCATGAACAGGAAGCTGGCCCCCCAGATGGCGGCCAATGACAGTAAACGCAGGATATCGACGAGGTTCACGAGCCACTCCTTCCTTGATGGGGTGGCAAGTGTCGCCGCCCTGCATAGCGATGGCAATGGTTGCGTTGGCGCGTGATTGGCCTCTAAGCTCAGTCGCCAATAACAAGCATGACCCGCCGAGGTTTACCCTATGACGCAGCCATGGCCCGCCCTCGAAATCGCCCGTTCGATCCTCGACGGCTTCGACGATTATCGTGAGCATTTCCGGCAGATCACCGACGGCGCTCGCGCCCGGTTCGAGCAGGCACGGTGGCTGGAGGCCCAAGCGGCGTCGGCGGCGCGGATCAATTTGTATGAAGAAAAAGTCTTCGAAACCGTCGCCAAGCTGCACAAGGCCTTCGATGACGAAACACTGATGGATGTGGGCTGCTGGCCGCTGGTCAAAAGCGCCTACATCAGCCTGATCGACCTGCGTTTCGACGATGAGCTGTCGGAAACCTGGTACAACTCGATCTTCTGCGGGCTGTTCAGCCACGACCTGATCAGCGATGGCACCATGTTCATCCACACCACCCGGCCCAGCCTGCGCCGGGCTCGTGCCGCCCAGACCCGTACCTACAAGCCCCAGGGGCAGTTGGATCGGATGCTGGCGAGCGTGTTCGCCGATTACCGGTTCAGCGAAGACTACGGCGACTTGCCAGGCGACCTGCAGCGCCTCGAAGCCCAGCTTCGGGAGAACCTGCCGGACTGGGTCTGCAAGGACCCGGAACTGACGGTGGAGTTGTTTTCCTCGGTGCTCTACCGCAACAAGGGCGCCTACCTGGTGGGCCGGATCTTTACCCGCGACGACCAATGGCCGCTGGTGATCCCGCTGCTGCACCGCGAGGGCCGGGGTATCCAGATCGATGCGCTGATTACCGACGAGGCGCAGGTGTCGATCATCTTCTCGTTCACCCGCTCGTACTTCATGGTGGACGTGCCGGTGCCGGCGGAATTCATCGGATTTCTCAAGCGCATCCTGCCGGGCAAGCACATCGCCGAGTTGTACACCTCCATCGGTTTCTACAAGCACGGCAAGTCCGAGTTCTACCGGGCGCTGATCAACCACCTGGCGAACACCGACGACCAGTTCATCATGGCCCCCGGCGTGCGCGGCATGGTCATGAGTGTATTCACGCTGCCGGGCTTCAACACGGTGTTCAAGATCATCAAGGACCGCTTCTCGCCGTCGAAAAACGTCGACCGGGCCACGGTGATCGAGAAGTACCGCCTGGTGAAAAGCGTCGACCGGGTCGGGCGCATGGCCGATACCCAGGAGTTCGCCGATTTCCGCTTTCCCCTGAGCAAGTTCGAGCCGGCCTGCCTGGAGGAGCTGCTGGAAGTGGCGCCGTCTACGGTGTCGGTGGAAGGCGAGACGGTGCTGATCCGGCACTGCTGGACCGAGCGCCGGATGACGCCCCTGAACCTCTATCTGGAAAACGCCAACCCGGACCAGGTGCGCGAGGCACTGGAAGACTATGGTCTGGCGATCAAGCAACTGGCGGCGGCCAATATCTTCCCCGGCGACATGCTGCTCAAGAACTTCGGCGTGACCCGCCACGGTCGCGTGGTGTTCTACGACTACGATGAAATCTGCTTCCTCACCGAAGCCAATTTCCGCCATATCCCCGAGCCCCGTACCCCGGAAGACGAAATGGCCTCCGAGCCCTGGTATTCCATCGGACCGCTGGACGTGTTCCCCGAAGAATTCCCACCGTTCCTGTTCGCCGACGCCGGGCAGCGCAAGCTGTTCGACCAGTTGCACGGCGAGCTGTACAACGCCGACTACTGGAAAAGCCTGCAGGAGGCGATCCGGGCGGGGAAGGTGATCGATGTGTTCCCGTATCGGCGTAAAGACCTGGACAACGAATAACCCCTAACTCTGCGCAAAACCCTGTGGGAGCGAGCTTGCTCGCGATAGCGGTATCTCAGTCAATATCAATGCAGGCTGAACCACTGCCATCGCGAGCAAGCTCGCTCCCACAAGGGTATGGCGGTGGGCTGCTTCGCGTGTTCGGCGCAATGGCCGCAAATCTGCGACAATCCGCCCCTGCATAAACCGACGACCCTTGCGTACCTGATGACTGACCAAGCCCCCGCTATCGACAAGCTGCTGAAAAACCTCGACCACGCCATGCTCGCCGACCGTCACCGGTTGCGGCGCCAGTTGCTCGAGCTGCGCAAGAAGCCCGACGAGGCCAAGCTGGCCCAGTGGGTGACGCGCATGCAGGCGTCGTGCGATCAGGTGCTGGCGCGCAAGGCGAGCCTGCCGGTGATCCGCTATGACGACAATCTGCCGATCGCCGCCAAGCGTGACGAAATCAAGGAGGCGCTGCTCAAACACCAAGTGCTGATCATCGCCGGCGAGACTGGCTCGGGCAAAACCACGCAGTTGCCCAAGATCTGCCTGGAAATCGGCCGCGGCCAGCACGGTTTGATCGGCCACACCCAGCCGCGCCGGATCGCCGCCCGCAGCGTCGCAAGCCGTGTCGCCGAAGAGCTGGCCACGCCGTTGGGGGCGCTGGTGGGTTATCAGGTGCGCTTCGAGGATCAGAGCGACGCCAACACTCTGATCAAACTGATGACCGACGGCATCCTGCTGGCCGAGACCCAGAACGACCGCTACCTCGAGCGCTACGACACGATCATCGTCGACGAAGCCCACGAACGCAGCCTGAACATCGATTTCCTGCTGGGCTACCTCAAGACCCTGCTGCCGCGCCGCCCGGACCTGAAAGTCATCATCACCTCGGCGACCATCGACCTGGAGCGCTTTTCCAAGCATTTCGACGACGCACCGATCGTGGAAGTCTCGGGCCGCACCTTCCCGGTGGAAACCTGGTATCGCCCGCTGACCCTGGAGCAGGACGAGGAAGGCAACCGGGTCGAGGACGACTTGACCGTTGACCAGGCGATCCTCGCCACCCTCGATGAAATCGCCGCCTATGAGCGCAGCGAGCGCCGCAGCCCTGGGGATGTGCTGGTGTTCCTGCCGGGTGAGCGGGAGATTCGCGACGCGGCGGAGATGCTGCGCAAGGCCCAGCTCAAGCACACCGAGATCTTGCCGCTGTATGCGCGCTTGTCGCCGGCCGAACAACAGCGGATCTTCCAGTCCCACCCGGGCCGTCGCGTGGTGCTGGCGACCAACGTCGCCGAAACCTCGCTGACCGTGCCGGGTATCCGCTACGTGATCGACAGCGGTACCGCGCGCATCAGCCGCTACAGCTACCGGGCCAAGGTCCAACGCTTGCCCATCGAGGCCATTTCCCAGGCCAGCGCCAACCAGCGCAAGGGGCGCTGCGGGCGGGTCGAGCCGGGGATTTGCGTGCGGTTGTACAGCGAGGAAGATTTTCTTGGGCGGCCGGAGTTCACCGATCCCGAGATCCTGCGCACCAACCTGGCGGCGGTGATCCTGCAGATGCTGCACCTGCGCCTCGGCGAGATCACCGATTTCCCGTTCATCGAGCCGCCGGATGGCAAGGCCATCAGCGACGGTTTCAACCTGCTGCAAGAACTCTCGGCGGTGGATCGCAACAGTCAGCTGACCCCGCTCGGTCGGCAGTTGGCGCGCCTGCCGGTGGACCCACGCATGGGCCGCATGCTGCTGGAAGCGGCGAAGCTGGGCAGCCTGCAGGAAGTGTTGATCGTCGCCAGCGCCATGTCGATCCAGGACCCGCGCGAACGTCCACCTGAGCGCCAACAAGCGGCTGACCAAGCTCATGCCCAATGGAAAGATGCCGACTCGGACTTCGCCGGGCTGGTCAACCTGTGGCGCGGTTTCGAAGAGCAGCGCCAGGCCCTGACCGCCAGCCCGCTGCGCAATTGGTGCCGCAAGAACTTCCTCAATTACCTGCGCCTGCGCGAGTGGCGTGATTCCCATCGTCAGTTGAGCCTGATCTGCCGTGACATGCAATTGAGCCTCAACAAGGACCCGGCCGATTACCCGAAACTGCACAAAGCGGTGCTCTCGGGCCTGCTCAGTCAGATCGGCCAGAAAACCGAAGACGGTGATTACCTCGGTGCTCGCCAGCGGCGGTTCTGGGTCCACCCCTCGTCGGGCCTGGGCAAGAAACGTCCGCAGTGGCTGATGACCGCCGAGTTGGTGGAAACCACCAAGTTGTACGCGCGCATGGTGGCCAAGATCGAGCCGGACTGGATCGAACCGCTGGCCGGACACCTGATCAAGAAAAACCACTTCGAACCCCATTGGGAGAAGAAGCGCGGGCAAGTGGTGGCCTATGAGCAGATCACCCTGTTCGGGCTGATCGTCGTCGGTCGGCGGCCGGTGCACTACGGGCCCGTGGACCCGGTGGTGTCCCGTGAGCTGTTCATCCGCGAGGCGCTGGTGCGCGGCGAGATCCAGTCCAAGGCCAAGTGCCTGGGCGCCAATACCCGCTTGCTGGAGCAACTCGACGAACTGGAAGCCAAGGCCCGCCGCCGCGACATCCTGGCGGACGAGGAAACCCTGTTCGCGTTCTACGATGCACGTTTGCCGGCGGAGATCCACCAGACCGCGACGTTCGACAGCTGGTACCGGATCAACAGCCAGAAAGACCCGCAATTGCTGATCATGCGCGAGGAAGACGTGTTGGCCCGCGAGGCCAGCGAGGTCACCGCCACGCAGTACCCCGACACCTTGCGTGTCGGCGACCTGACCTTGCCGCTGAGCTACCACTTCGAGCCCAACCATCCCCGCGACGGCGTGACCTTGCGTGTGCCGGCGCCGTTGTTGCCGATGCTGCCGCCGGAACGCCTGGAATGGCTGGTAGCGGGGATGATCGAGGCCAAGTGCATCGCCCTGGTGCGCAACCTGCCCAAGGCGCTGCGCAAGAACTTCGTGCCGGTGCCGGACTTCGTCAAGGCGGCGCTGCAACGCATCACCTTCGCCGAGGGCTCGTTGCCGCAGTCCCTGGGCCGTGAGCTGCTGCGCATGACCGGTGCGCGGGTCAGCGACGAAGCTTGGGCGGAAGCGGCCCAGCAGGTGGAAAGCCATCTGCGCATGAACCTGGAAATCGTCGACGGCCAAGGCAAGTTCCTCGGTGAGGGCCGCGACCTGGCCGAGCTGACAGCACGCTTTGCCGAGGCCAGCCAGGCGGCCTTGGCCGTGCCGCAAACGGCAAAAAGCCAGGCACCGGTGGAGGCGAAGGTCTTCGCGCCGGTGGCCGAGAAAACCCAGCAGAAGATCGCCGGGTTGTCGATGACGGTCTATCCGGCGCTGGTGGAAGAGGGCGGCGTGGTCAAGGAAGGGCGTTTCCCGACCCCGGCCGAAGCCGAATTCCAGCATCGCCGTGCCTTGCAACGCTTGCTCATGCAGCAATTGGCCGAATCGGCCAAGTTCCTGCGGGGCAAGCTGCCCGGGTTGACGGAGTTGGGCCTGCTGTACCGCGACTTGGGCCGCATCGACGGCCTGGTGGAAGATATCCTGCTCGCCAGCCTCGACAGCTGTGTGCTCGAAGGTGAAGCGAGCCTGCCCCGCGACGGCGCCGCCCTGGCTGCCCTGGCCGAGCGCAAGCGCGGCGGCTGGACCGAACACGCCGAACGCCTGGCGAAGCTGACCCTGGACATCCTCAAGCTCTGGCATGGCCTGCAAAAACGTTTCAAGGGCAAGATCGACCTGGCCCAGGCCGTGGCGTTGAACGACATCAAGCAGCAGCTCAGTCACCTGGTGTACCCGGGCTTCGTGCGGGAAACACCGCATCAGTGGCTCAAGGAGCTGCCGCGCTACCTCAAGGCCATCGAGCAACGCTTCGAGAAGCTGGGCAGCCAGGTGCAGAAAGACCGGGTCTGGAGCGGCGAGCTGTCGAACCTCTGGGCCCAATACCAGGCCCGCGCCAGCAAACACGCCCAGGAAGGCAAGCGCGACCCGCAACTGGAGTTGTACCGCTGGTGGCTGGAGGAATATCGGGTGTCACTGTTCGCCCAGCAACTGGGTACCAAGGTGCCGATTTCCGACAAGCGCCTGGGCAAGCAGTGGAGCGTGGTGGAAGGTTGATCGCAGAAGTCAGATGATACTCATACCCCCTGTGGGAGCGGGCTTGCTCGCGAATGCAATTGCACATTCAACATTGATGCAAGCTGATCCACCGCTTTCGCGAGCAAGCCCGCTCCCACAGGGTTTTGTGTTGTAAGTGAGGGAGAATGGGCCAAACGCCAGCGTTTATGGCAAACTTCGCGCCTATAAATGCCGGTTCCGTGGTTTTGAGCTTCAATGCCACGGGCGGATCCGGAATAAAGCGATGCCAGGGCTGCTTCCCCGGATGGGAAAAGTCCCTTTGTGTATTGGTACGTCGGTGCCAATACTTTCTGCCTGAACAGATCAGAGACACGACCCATGCATAACGTCGTCATCAGCGGCACCGGCCTGTACACCCCGGCCAACAGCATTTCCAACGAAGAGCTGGTGCAATCTTTCAACACCTATGTCGCGCAATTCAACGCCGACAACGCCGAGGCCATCGAGCGGGGTGAAGTCGAGGCATTGACCGAATCCAACGCTGCGTTCATCGAAAAGGCCTCGGGCATCAAGAGCCGCTTTGTCATGGACAAGGATGGCATTCTCGATCCGCACCGCATGACCCCACGCCTGCCCGAGCGCTCCAACGACGAGTGGTCGGTGCTCTGCGAAATGGCCGTCGGCGCTGCGAAACAAGCCCTGGAGCGCGCCGGCCGCACGGCCGCCGACATCGACGGGGTCATCGTCGCCTGTTCCAATCTGCAGCGTGCCTACCCGGCCATCGCCATCGAAGTCCAGGAAGCCTTGGGCATCGAAGGTTTCGGTTTCGACATGAACGTGGCCTGTTCCTCGGCGACCTTCGGTATCCAGGCCGCGGCCAACAGTGTGCAACAGGGTCAGGCCCGGGCGATCCTGATGGTCAACCCGGAAGTCTGCACCGGCCACTTGAACTTCCGCGACCGCGACAGCCACTTCATCTTCGGCGATGCGGCCACTGCCGTGATCATCGAGCGGGCGGACCTGGCGACCTCGCCGTACCAGTTCGACGTGGTCAGCACCAAGCTGCTCACTAAGTTCTCCAATAACATCCGCAACAACTTCGGTTTCCTCAACCGCGCCGCGGAAGAGGGCATCGGCAGCCGCGACAAGCTGTTCGTCCAGGAAGGCCGCAAGGTGTTCCGCGACGTCTGCCCGATGGTGGCCGAATTGATCGGTGCCCATCTGGAAGAAAACCAGCTGAACGTTGGCGACGTGAAACGTTTCTGGCTGCACCAGGCCAACTTGAGCATGAACCACCTGATCGTGCGCAAACTGCTGGGACGCGAAGCCACCGAAGCGGAAGCCCCCGTGATTCTCGACCGCTACGCCAACACCAGTTCGGCCGGTTCGGTGATCGCGTTCCACAAGTACCAGGATGACCTGCCCAGCGGCTCGGTCGCCGTCCTCAGTTCCTTCGGTGCCGGGTATTCGATTGGCAGTGTGATTTTGCGTAAGCACTGATCCGATCCGGGCTGCTTCAGCTTTTGTGGCGAGGGAGCTTGCTCCCGCTGGGCTGCGAAGCGGCGCCAGGATTTTGCGGTTGCTGCGCAACCGAGCGGGAGCAAGCTCCCTCGCCACAGAAAAATCATCAGTCTTGCAAGGTAATGGGGCGTTGAATGACGGCCACCGACGACACCCTCCTGCTCCAACGCCTCCTGGCTGGTGAGCAGCAGGCCTACAAGGAACTGGTCAGCGCCTACCAGAGCCCGATGCGTGCCGTGGCCTATGCCATCGTCGGCAGTCGCCATGCCGACGAAGTGGTGCAGGACGCCTGGCTGTCCGTGGTGCGCAATCTCGGTGGTTTCCAGGGGCGCTCCAGCCTCAAGACCTGGCTGTTGACCATCACGGCCAACGCCGCCAAGGGTCGCTACAAGCAGAACCGTCGGGAAGTGCTGCTCGATGACCTTCCGGCCCCCCACGGTACCCTCGGCGATGACCGTTTCGCTGCGGACGGCCATTGGCTGCTGGCGCCGTTCGCCTGGCACCAGGACACGCCCGAAGCGCTGCTCACGATGAGTGAATTGCGTGATTGCCTGGAGCACACGTTGCTCAGCCTGTCGGAGCTGCAAGGCAGCGTACTGACCCTGCGGGAACAGCAAGACCTGGAGTTGGACGAAATCTGTAATCTGTTGGGTATCTCGCTCTCCAATGTCCGTGTGCTGTTGCATCGTGCCCGACTGAAGGTCTTCGCGACTGTTGAACATTTCGAGGAAACCGGCGAATGCTGACCTGCAAGGAACAAGTGGCGCGCTCCAGCGATTATCTCGATGGACAACTGAGCTTTCGTGAACGCCTGATGGTGCGTCATCACTTGATGTTCTGCCCCAATTGCCGACGCTTCATCCGTCAGATGCGCCTGATGCAGGCGACCCTCAAAAAGCTTCCTGAAGCCCCCGTTCCCGACCTGGATAACCTCGCCGAGAAACTCGCCGCCGAGCGTCGCAGAAACATCCGCTGACACCTGACACATCACCCCCCCATGGTGTTATTCCCATTCGAAGTAAAAAGTTCCTCTGTCATAAAATCTTTATGTGATAGCAACTCGCCTGACACAACCGGTCGCCAACATCCCCTCCCAACACCAGCGGGCCCAGTTCCGCGTGTTTTCTAACGCATAGACTACCAACAGGGGAATTCTTCGATGATCCGTAAGCACTTCGCAGGTGTTGCCGCCAGCGCACTGGCAATGGCAGTAACCGCCCAGGCTTTCGCCGGCACCGTCACCACCGATGGCGCCGATATCGTGGTCAAAACCAAGGGCGGCCTCGAGGTCGCTACCACTGACAAAGAGTTCAGCTTCAAGCTCGGCGGTCGTTTGCAGGCTGACTACAGCCAGTTCGATGGCATCTACACCGACAACGGCAAGTCGGCCGATGCCGCTTATATCCGCCGCGCGTTCCTGGAACTGTCCGGCGTGCTGTACACGGATTGGGCCTACACCATCAACTACGACATGTCCCACAACAGTGGCGACTCCGATAATGGCTACTTCGACGAAGCGTCCCTGGCCTACAACGGCTTCAAGCCGGTGTCGATCAAGGTCGGTCGTTTCGACCCTGACTTCGGCCTGGAAAAAGCCACCAGCTCCAAGTGGGTGACCGCGCCTGAGCGTAACGCTGCCTACGACCTGATCGACTGGACCAACAGCCATCAGAACGGCCTGGGCATCCAGGCGTCCAGCACCTTCGCTGATTCGTTCTATGCTTCGGCCGGCGTGTTCAGCAAGGACACCGACGACACCGACGGCGACAGCGTCAAGCAAGTCAACGGTCGCTTCGTCTTCGCTCCGATGCACGAAGCTGGCAACGTGCTGCACTTCGGTCTGAACGTGGCCTCCCGTGACGTTTCGGACACCGCGTTCGATGCACGTTATCGCTCCCGCCTGGGCATGCGTGGCGTTGAAACCCTGGGTGGCAACGATGCCGGTCCTAACGGCAACCGTCCGGTCCTGGGCGGCGCCAACAACTCGCCGGCCGGTTCGTACGACACTGACACCGCCTTCGGCCTGGAAGCCGCTTTCGCCATGGGGCCAGCGTCGATCCAGGGTGAATACATCTCCCGCAAGACCAAGGCTGACAGCGACGCCTTCGAAGACCTCAAAGGCCACGGCTTCTACGTCCAGGGTGCCTACACCATCACTGGTGAGTCCCGTGGGTATAAGGTCGGCAAGTTTGACGCGATCAAGCCTCAGAACAAATCCATCGGCGCCTGGGAAGTGTTCTACCGCTTCGACAGCATGACCGTCGAAGACGACAACATCACCACAGCCTCGGCGACCCGTGAAGTGGGCGATGCCGAAGCCAAGGTGCACAATCTGGGCGTGAACTGGTACGCCAACGAAGCGGTGAAAATCACCGGTGCCTACGTCAAGGCCAAGACCGACAAAGTCACCAACGCCAATGGCGATGACGATGGCGACGGTTTCGTAGTCCGTGCCCAGTACGTGTTCTGAATCGCGCTGACTTGATACAGAGCTTTTTCTTCATCCGTTAATGCTCCTTTCCAACCCCGCCACCGGCGGGGTTTTTTTATGTGCGCTCGGTCAGGATCGGCGATACTCGCTCCATCCGTCGTCTGGCTTTCGAGGAATCGCATGCCGTTTCACGTCTTGAACAGCCTGTCCGCCATCGCCCCGCACGAGTGGGACGCGTTGGTGCCCGCCAACCAGCCTTTTCTACGCCACGCCTTCCTCGGTGCCCTGGAAGACAGCGCCAGCCTGGGTCCGCAATCCGGTTGGCGAGCCGAGCATCTGTTGCACGTTGAAAACGGCCAGCTGTTGGCGGCCTTGCCCAGTTACCGCAAGTGGCATTCCTACGGTGAATACGTGTTCGACCACGGCTGGGCCGACGCTTGCGCCCGCGCCGGCATCGATTACTACCCCAAGCTGTTGACGGCGGTACCGTTCAGCCCGGTCAGTGGGCCGCGGCTGTTGGCGGCACGGATGGAAGACGGTCTGGAGTTGCTTGGCAGCGTGCCCGGCTACCTGGAAATCGAAGGGCTTTCCAGTGCCCACATCAACTTCACCGATGCCTTCACCGACGCTGCACTTGCCGGGCAAGACGGCTGGCTGCAGCGGATCGGCTGCCAGTATCACTGGCAAAATCGCGGTTATCGCGACTTCCAGGACTTTCTCGATGCCCTCAGTTCCCGCAAGCGCAAGCAGATGCGCAAGGAACGCGAACAAGTGGCGGGGCAGGGCATCGCGTTCGAATGGCTCGAAGGTCATCAGTTGGACGAGGCACAGTGGGATTTTGTCTACGCCTGTTACGCTAACACCTACGCGATACGACGGCAGGCGCCGTACTTGACCCGGACATTCTTCAGCCTGTTGGCCGAACGCATGCCCGAAGCCATTCGTGTGGTGCTGGCCAAGCAAGGTTCACGGCCGGTGGCGATGGCGTTCAGCCTGGTGGGCGGCGACAGTTTCTATGGACGGTACTGGGGGTGCTTGGCGGAGTTCGACCGGCTGCACTTCGAGACCTGTTTCTACCAAGGCATGGACTACGCGATTGCCCAAGGCTTGCAGCGCTTTGACGCCGGCGCCCAGGGTGAGCACAAGTTGATTCGCGGCTTCGAGCCGGTGATTACCCGCTCGTGGCATTACTTGCGTCATCCGGGGTTGAAAGCGGCAGTGGCGGATTTTCTCGTGCGCGAGCAGGAGGGGGTGCTAGCGTACGCCGAAGAGGCCAGGACGGCACTGCCGTATCGGCAGGGCTGACACCGAACCCTGTGGCGAGGGAGCTTGCTCCCGCTGGGCTGCGCAGCAGCCCCGACAAGGCAGGTTGTCCAACCGATTGATTGCATTGGAGCGCGGATTTGGGGGGCGCTTCGCGCCCCAGCGGGAGCAAGCTCCCTCGCCACGGGGTCAGCTGTGTCAGGTAGGAATCAATCGATCCCCACGAACCCACCCGTCTGATGCTGCCACAGCCGTGCATACAACCCACCGTGGGCCAGCAATTCGGCATGGCTGCCGGTTTCGGCGATGCGGCCATTTTCCAGCACCACCAATCGGTCCATCCGGGCGATGGTGGAGAGGCGGTGGGCGATGGCGATCACGGTCTTGCCTTGCATCAGGGTTTCGAGGCTTTCCTGGATCGCCGCCTCGACTTCCGAGTCCAGTGCCGAGGTCGCTTCGTCCATGATCAGAATCGGCGCGTCCTTGAGCAGCACGCGCGCGATAGCGATGCGCTGGCGTTGGCCGCCGGACAGTTTCACCCCGCGCTCACCCACATGGGCATCGAAGCCGGTGCGGCCTTCGGCGTCCGACAGCAATGGGATGAATTCATCGGCCCGGGCCTTGTGCACGGCTTCCCAGAGTTGCGCATCGGTGGCGTCGGGTTTGCCGTAGAGCAGGTTGTCGCGAATCGAGCGATGCAGCAGCGAGGTGTCCTGGGTGATCATGCCAATGCGCTCGCGCAGGCTTTCCTGGCCGACTTCGGCAATGTCCTGGCCGTCGATGAGGATGCGCCCGCCTTGCACGTCATAGAGGCGCAGCAGCAGGTTCACCAAGGTGGATTTACCCGCGCCGGACGGGCCGATCAGGCCGATTTTCTCGCCAGGCTTGATGGTCAGGTTAAGGTCGCCGATGACCCCGCTTTTCTTGCCATAGTGGAAATCCACATGCTCGAAACGCACCTCGCCCCGGGCCACCGCCAGGGGCTTGGCCTGGTCGCGGTCGGTGACGCTGACCGGCTGGGCGATGGTCTGCAGGCCGTCCTGGACCATGCCGATGTTTTCGAAGATGCCGTTGACCACCCACATGATCCAACCGGACATGTTTACGATGCGGATCACCAGTCCGGTCGCCAGGGCAATGGCGCCCACGCTGATCAGCGACTGGGTCCACAGCCACAAGGCCAGCGCCGTGGTGCCGACGATCAGCAACCCGTTCATGCTGGTGATGACCACGTCCATGCTGGTCACCACGCGGCCAGCCAACTGGGCTTTTTCCGTCTGCTCCTGGATGGCTTCGCGGGCGTATTGCTGTTCGAAATTGGTATGGGCGAACAGCTTCAGGGTGGTGATGTTGGTGTAGCCGTCGACGATCCGCCCCATGAGTTTGGAGCGGGCATCGGACGACACCACCGAGCGCTCCTTGACCCGTGGCACGAAATAGCAGAGTGCGCCGATGTAGGCGGCAATCCACATCAGTAGCGGGATCATCAGGCGCCAGTCGGCTTCGGCGAACAGCACCAGGGAACTGACGGCGTAGATCAGTACGTGCCACAGAGCATCCACCGCCTGGACCGCCGAGTCGCGCAGGGAGTTGCCGGTTTGCATGATGCGCTGGGCGATGCGCCCGGCGAAGTCGTTCTGGAAGAAATTCAGGCTCTGCTTGAGCACATAGCTGTGGTTCTGCCAGCGGATCAGGCTGGTCATGCCGGGGCTCAGGGTCTGGTGCACCAGCAGGTCATGCAGGGCCACGAAGATGGGCCGGAAAACCAGCGCCACCACGGCCATCCAGGCCAGCTCCAGGCCGTGGATCTTGAAGAAGTCCACATTGGGTGTGCCCTGGGTCAGGTCGATGATGCGACTCAGGTAGCTGAACAGCGCCACTTCGATCAGTGCGCCGATCAGGCCCACCACCAGCAGCACGACGAAGCTGGGCCAGACCTGTTTCAGATAATAGGTGTAGAAGGGCAGGACGCGGTTCGGCGGGGCCGAGCTCGGGGCGTCGCGGAAGATATCGATCAGTGTTTCGAAACGGCGAAAAACCATCAGTAAATGCCCTGGCAGGGGCTCTCCTTTTTGCTAATGGGCGGTGCGGAATGACCGCGCCGCCCAGGCTTGCCGTGTGCCGCTTCAGTCGATGCGCTTGGCCGACTTGATGAGCACAGGGTCGATCGGCACGTTTTGCATGCCTTGCTTGGTGGTGGTCTGGGAGTTGACGATGATGTCGACCACGTCCATGCCCTTGACCACTTTGGCGAACACTGCGTAACCGGCGTCACGGCCCGGGTCGAGGAAGGCGTTGTCGGCTACGTTGATAAAGAACTGGCTGGTGGCCGAGTCCGGGTTGGACGTACGCGCCATCGACAAGGTGCCGCGAACGTTGTGCAGGCCATTGCTGGCTTCGTTCTTGATCGGTGCCTTGGTATCTTTCTGTTGCATCTGTGTGGTAAAGCCGCCGCCCTGGGCCATGAAGCCCGGGATCACACGGTGGAAAATCGTGTTGTTGTAGAAACCACTGTCCACGTACTCAAGGAAGTTCTTGGTAGTGATGGGGGCCTTGACCGGGTCCAGTTCGATTTCGATCTGGCCGTTGGTGGTCTCCAGCAATACATGGGGGGCCTTGGCGGGCGTGGCGGCCATCAGGTTGGCGGCAAACAATACGGTGCCGGCGGCGAGGGCGATTTTTTTCAGCATGGGGTCAGAGATCCTGAGTGGTGGAATCGGTTGCGGTCAAAAAGTCGAGCAGGGTTTGGTTGAAGCGTTCGGGTTGATCCAGCGGGGTAGCGTGCCGTGAATCGGCGATGACCACCAGACGTGCATTGGGCAGCCGCTTTACATAGGCTTCTTTCAGCGCCACCGGGGTGTAGTCGTGGTCGGCGCAGATGACGAGGGTTGGACAGGCGACCTGTGAAAGTCGTTCCTGAACGCCCCACCCCACGATTGCATCGAAGCTGGCGAGATAAGCACGTTTGTCGTTCTTTGCCCAGCGCCGGGCCATTTCCAAGCGTAATTCGGTTTGCTCGGGCTTGGGAAACAGCTTGGCGCCCAGGGCCTTGCCGATGGTTTCCAGGCTGAGCAGGCGCATCAGGCTCCAGCGCTTGAACCATTGCCAGCAATCGTCGGGCGTGCGGACCTTGACCTCCGGCGCGCTGTTGACGATGCACAGGCTCCTGATCCGTTCGGGCTCATCCACCGCCAATTGGAAACAGATCATGCCGCCCATGGACCAGCCCACCAAATGCACCGGGCCCAGGTCCAGGTGATCGATCAGGGCGCTCAGGTCGGCGCTGAAACCTTCGATGCTGTAGCGCTCGCGGGGTTTGTCAGAGCGGCCATGACCGCGCACATCCATCACGATCAGGCGGTAGCGGGCGGACAATGCCGGGATCTGCTTTTCCCAGTCGCGGGTGCTGGAGCCCAGCCCATGGACCAGCACCAAAGGCGTGCCGTGGCCGTATTCCTCGTAGTGCAGGTCGCAACCTTCGTGTGCAAAATAGGCCATCGGCGAAATCCTTGTCAGGCTTGTTCAGGGGCGGCGAACGGCGCATCCAGCGGCGCGGTGTCGAAGGTGCGCAGCAATTCGATCAGGATTTGCGTGGCCGGGCCCAGGGGTTTTTCCTTGTTCGAGAAAAGATAGAAGGTCGAGTTGCGGCTGCCTCCCTGTTCCAAGGGTAGACGCTTGAGCACGCCTTCCTTGAGTTCTCGTTCGATCATGTGCCGGGGCAGCCAGGCGAAGCCCAGGCCGCTGCCGACAAAACTCGCGGCGGTGGCCAGGCTGCCCACGGTCCAGCGCTGCTCGGCGCCGAGCCAGCCGACGTCGCGAGGCTGCTGGCGGCCGGAGTCGCGGATGACCACTTGCAACTGGCTTTCCAGGTCCTGGAAGTTCAGTTCGCGATTGAGGCGGTGCAGGGCATGCTCGGGATGGGCCACCGCGATGAACTCCACGTCGCTCAACTCCGCCCCCAGGTAACCGGGAATGCTGAAGCCGCTGATGGCCAGGTCGGCCACGCCTTCGAGCAGCACTTCTTCGACACCCGACAACACTTCTTCGCGCAGCCGCACCCGGCAGCCACGGCTTTGCGGCATGAACGCGGTCAAGGCGCGAACGAGGCGGGCGTTGGGGTAGGCCGCGTCGACCACCAGGCGCACTTCCGCTTCCCAGCCTTGCTCCATGTGGTGGGCCAGGTCTTCCAATTGGCTGGCCTGTTTCACCAGTTGCCGCGAGCGGCGCAGCAGCACCCCGCCGGCTTCGGTCAGCACGGCCTTGCGTCCATCGATGCGCAGCAACGGCACGCCGAGCTGATCCTGCATGCGGGCCACGGTGTAGCTCACTGATGACTGGGAGCGATGGAGCACTTCGGCGGCCTGGGCGAAACCACCGTGGTCCACCACGGCTTGCAAGGTTCGCCATTGATCAAGGGTCACGCGGGGCGCTTTCATAATGAGCTCCTCTTGTCCTAAGCTGGCGGTCCCTTGGTGGAGACTGCCGAATGAAGAAAATCTGTTGTGTGGCGCTGGCCTTGCTGCCACTGACTGCGTTTGCCTACCCGATCGATGTGGAAAAACACCTCAACGGCCTGAGCATCGACTACACCGCCTATGACACCGATGCCGACATCGGCTCTATCCAGGTCAACAACTACGGCAGCACCGACGCGGCCTGCACCGTGGTGTTCAACAACGGCCCCGAGGCGCCGCGCACCCGCAAGATCGAAGTCGCCGCCGGCAAGTTCAAGAACGCCACGGCCAAGTTCAACCGCAACATCATCAAGCTGCGCATCAAGCTGACCTGTCAGCCGAAATAGCCCGGCAACAGAGCAGGTGATCGTGCCTGCTCCGCTTATAAACGAAAATATCGATGCATTACAGCAGTTATTTGCGCTTTTTCATCGATATGCTCGCGTTTAACCTCCACTCCATCGACTGACAACATTCTCAGATGGAGCCTACAAGCCATGTCCCGCGTTCTGATCATCGAAAGCAGTGCCCGCCAGCAAGACTCGGTTTCCCGTCAACTGACCCAGACCTTCATCAGCCAGTGGAAAGCTGCGCACCCGGCCGACGACATCACCGTCCGCGACCTGGCCGTCAACCCGGTGCCGCACCTGGATGCCAATCTGCTGGGTGGCTGGATGAAGCCTGTCGAGCAGCGCAACGACATTGAAAACGCCTCGCTGGAACGTTCGAACCAACTGACCGATGAGTTGCTGGCCGCCGACGTACTGGTGATGGCTGCACCGATGTACAACTTCGCCATTCCCAGCACGTTGAAGGCCTGGCTCGACCATGTGCTGCGTGCCGGCGTGACGTTCAAATACACCCCCACCGGCCCCCAGGGCCTGCTGGCCGACAAGCGCGCCTTCGTGCTCACCGCCCGGGGCGGCATTCACGCCGGTGGCAGCACCGACCATCAGGAACCCTACCTGCGCCAAGTCATGGGCTTCATCGGCATCCACGACGTGACCTTCATCCATGCCGAAGGCATGAACCTGGGTGGCGACTTCCAGGAGAAGGGCCTGAATCAGGCCAACGCCAAATTGTCCCAGGTCGCCTGATCCGTTAATCCTCGGGTAATCGCCAGGTGGTCTAGTGACCTGGCGCTTCCCTTCAAACCGTTTTGCGCATCGAACCTCCCTTTGCACTTATTGCTCCTGAGTGCATCAGCCCGATTGAACGCTTTAGCGAGATCGGGCTTTTTTTTTTCTGATGAGGGGCACAGATGTCTTGCAAAAAATGAAGCGGGCAAACTTGAGCTAAAGCCTTGTGTGTTCGAATGCAGAGCCTTGGTTTCATCCAGCACTACCGGCAGCAGCGCCAGGCTCGTGCTCCGGTAGTGGCTGAAATTTCAAGTTGAGGTGAGTTCAGGGTACAAATGCCATGACGGAAACAGGAGAGCCCGACCCCTCTTTCAAGCGAAGCACTCCAATGACCAGTGTCGTGCCTTTCGCGGGTAACTGATCGAGATTGGTCAAGCACTCCAGGACAATCCCATTTTTAGCCAGGATTTGACTGTTGGTGGCATAAACCGTGTCTTGGCCCGGATCAGCACCATGTGTATCGATACCGACTCCTGCTATCCGGCGTTCTTCAAGCAAAAACGTTGTGGCAGCAGCACCAACACCCGGGAAGTGAGGACCTTTCTCATCCTCATTGATAAAGCGCTTAGGATCGTTCCAGAGCTCTTGCCACCCTGTATAAAACAGCACGACAGATCCCTGATCAATGTGTCCATGGGTCTGTTCCCATTTTTCTATATCCTGGATGCCAATTACATAATCTGGATTGTCTTGAGTCAGGGGACGTGTATCGATCACGACAGCAGGCCGTACCAGTGACGCCGGTTCATAGGCATCAATCCCAATGGCATTGGGGTGAAAACTATTTGGAGCGTTCATATGAGTCGCGCTGTGCTCACCAATGCTAAAGCGCCGCAAGTAATAACCGTCTTTTTCCTGCGAAGCCACCACATCGAATGTCATTGGGGGATCGTTAGGCCACAGTGGAATGGTCGGGCTGATGATGTGGCTCAGATCAATGACCTTTTGGAACTGAATACTCTGCATTTCTTTGACTTCCTTATCCTCTGCGAAACTGTTGGCAATGCCAGCCGACAGCAGAGCGGTAAGCATGCCTATAGATAACCGGTTAAAACAGCTCTTGTTCCGATTTGACGTCGCCACAACGTTTCTCTTCCTTTCGATCATGAAGTACTGCTTTTTTTGCCTGCTGCGACGGGGCTAGCCAGTTCCTATTATCTGCTCGTTACAGTCCTCAAAAACCGCTATCTTCGCCGCCATCCGAAACGAGGGGCGATATGGGCTATCTACTTTTTGTGACATTGATCCAGGCATTTTCCTTCAGCCTGATCGGCGAGTACCTGGCAGGACATGTGGACAGTTACTTCGCTGTACTGGTACGGGTCCTGTTGGCCGGGCTGGTGTTCATTCCGCTGACCCGCTGGCGTCAGGTCGAACCGTCGTTCATGCGTGGCATGCTGTTGATCGGTGCCTTGCAGTTCGGCGTGACCTACGTCTGCCTGTACCTGAGCTTCCGAGTATTGACGGTGCCCGAGGTGCTGCTGTTCACCATCCTTACGCCTTTGCACGTGACCTTGATCGAAGACGCGCTGAACCGGCGCTTCAATCCCTGGGCGTTGATCGCGGCGCTGGTGGCCGTGGCCGGCGCGGCGGTGATTCGCTACGACCGGATCAACCCGGATTTCTTCATGGGCTTCCTGCTGCTGCAACTGGCCAACTTCACCTACGCGGCCGGGCAGGTGCTCTACAAACACCTAGTGGCCCGACACCCGAGCGACCTGCCGCACTACCGGCGTTTCGGCTATTTCTATCTCGGTGCGTTGATGGTGGCGTTGCCGGCATTCCTGTTGTTCGGCAAGACTGATTTCTGGCCAGAAGCGCCGTTGCAATGGGGCGTGCTGGTGTTCCTCGGCCTGGTTTCCACCGCGTTGGGGTTGTACTGGTGGAACAAAGGCGCCTGCCTGGTCAACGGCGGGACGCTGGCGGTGATGAACAACCTGCACGTGCCGGTGGGGCTGCTGGTGAACCTGCTGATCTGGAACCAGCACGAGGACCTGGGGCGCTTGTTGCTGGGTGGGTCGGTGATATTGGCGGCGGTGTGGATCAGTCGGTTGGGGGTACGCCAGCCTCAGCCGTCACACTAAACCCGTGTGGGAGCGAGCCTGCTCGCGATGGCGGAGCATCAGTCAGCATTTATGTTTCTGACACACCGCTATCGCGAGCAAGCTCGCTCCCACAGGGGATCTACCACAGGGGAACCGTGGTGGTTTCAGATCACCTGCTTCTGCGGTTCCGACATTGAGCTCGCCCCCAACACCGCCGGCAGCAACCCTGAACGCAAGTCCGTGCCGCTCGGCTGCTGGTACAGGCTCAATCCGAACTCTGGCATCACCGCCAGCAGGTAATCGAAAATATCCCCCTGGATGCGTTCGTAGTCGGCCCATGCGGTGGTGCGGGTGAAGCAGTAGATTTCCAGCGGGATACCCTGGGCGGTGGTTTGCATCTGCCGGACCATGCAGGTCATGTTCGGCTGGATCTCCGGGTGGCTCTTCAAATAGGCCAGGGCATAGGCGCGGAAGGTGCCCAGGTTGGTCATCCGCCGGCGGTTGGCCGACATCGCCGCGACGTTGCCCTGGGCCTCGTTCCAGGCCTTGAGCTCGGCCTGCTTGCGGCCGATGTAGTCGGTCAGCAGGCGCACCTGGGTCAGGCGCTGTTCTTCCTCGTCATGCAGGAAGCGCACGCCGCTGGCGTCGATGAACAGGCTGCGCTTGATCCGTCGCCCGCCGGACTGCTGCATGCCGCGCCAGTTCTTGAACGACTCGGACATCAGGCGCCAGGTCGGGATCGAGACGATGGTCTTGTCGAAGTTCTGCACCTTGACCGTGTGCAGCGTGATATCCACCACATCACCGTCGGCGCCGACCTGAGGCATTTCGATCCAGTCGCCGACCCGCAGCATGTCGTTGCTGGTCAGTTGCACGCTGGCGACGAATGACAGCAGGGTGTCCTTGTAGACCAACAGGATCACTGCCGACATCGCACCCAGGCCCGACAGCAGCAACAGCGGCGAACGGTCGATCAGCGTGGCGACGATGATGATCGCGCCAAACACATACAGCACCATTTTCGTCAGTTGCACGTAGCCCTTGATCGAGCGGGTACGCGCATGTTCGGTGCGGGCGTATACGTCCAGCAGGGCGCTGAGCAGGGCACTGAGGCTCAGCACCATGAACAGGATGGTGAACGCCAGGGCGACGTTGCCCAGGAAAATCATGCTGGTCTTGCTCAGTTCCGGCACCAGGTGCAGGCCGAACTGGATGATCAGTGACGGCGTCATCTGCGCCAGGCGATGGAAGACCTTGTTCTGGCGCAGGTCGTTGACCCAGTGCAGGGCCGGTTGACGCCCAAGCAGCTTGGCCGCGTGCAGGATCAGGTAGCGCGCCACCCGTCCCAGCACCAGGGCGATGACCAGCAGCAACATCAGGGCGAGGCTGGAATGCAGGAGCGGGTGCTGGTCAAGGGCACCCCAGAGGTCTTGGATATTGACCCAGAGTTGTTTGATGTCCATGGACGAAACGGTTCTTCTATAAAGACGCGACGGGACGATTAGAGCATTTAAGCCCGGTCAGGTGACCGTTGATGACAAATCGGCTTATAAAAATGCACTGATTTACCTCCGTTTGTATAAAGAAACTCGGCCTTCGCGCTCGAAACCGTTACCCTATGCAGCTGTTTTTTTGCATTTCTTCGAGGTAGCACCCGTGTTTTCCCAATTCGCCCTGCACGAACGCCTGCTCAAAGCCGTGGCCGAGCTTAAATTTGTCGAGCCAACGCCGGTGCAGGCAGCGGCTATTCCGCTCGCGCTCCAGGGGCGTGACCTGCGGGTGACGGCGCAAACCGGCAGCGGCAAGACCGCCGCGTTCGTGCTGCCGATCCTCAACCGCTTGATCGGCCCGGCCAAGGTCCGCGTCAGCATCAAGACCCTGATCCTGCTGCCGACCCGCGAACTGGCCCAGCAGACCTTGAAGGAAGTGGAGCGCTTCTCGCAATTCACCTTCATCAAGTCCGGCCTGATCACCGGCGGCGAGGACTTCAAGGTCCAGGCCGCGATGCTGCGCAAGGTGCCGGATATCCTGATTGGGACGCCGGGGCGGATGATCGAGCAGTTGAACGCCGGCAACCTCGACCTCAAGGAAGTCGAAGTGCTGGTGCTGGACGAGGCCGATCGCATGCTGGACATGGGCTTTGCCGAAGACGTGCAGCGCCTGGTGGACGAATGCGTCAATCGCCAGCAGACCATGCTGTTCTCCGCCACCACCGGCGGTTCGGGCTTGCGCGAGATGATCGCCAAGGTGCTGAACAACCCCGAGCACTTGCAGCTCAACGCGGTCAGCCAGCTGAATTCCACCACCCGCCAGCAGATCATCACCGCCGACCACAACCAGCACAAAGAGCAGATCGTCAACTGGTTGCTGGCCAACGAGACCTACGAAAAAGCCATCGTGTTCACCAACACCCGGGCCATGGCCGACCGTATCTACGGTCGCCTGGTGGCCCAGGAATACAAGGCGTTCGTGCTGCACGGCGAAAAAGACCAGAAGGACCGCAAGCTGGCCATCGACCGCCTCAAGCAGGGCGGCGTGAAAATCCTCGTCGCCACCGATGTCGCCGCCCGCGGCCTGGACGTGGATGGCCTGGACATGGTCATCAACTTCGACATGCCCCGCAGCGGCGACGAATACGTGCACCGCATCGGTCGCACCGGCCGCGCCGGCAATGACGGCCTGGCGATCTCGCTGATCTGCCACGGCGACTGGAACCTGATGTCGAGCATCGAGCGCTACCTCAAGCAGAGCTTCGAGCGCCGCACCATCAAAGAAGTCAAAGGCACCTACGGCGGACCGAAAAAGGTCAAGGCCTCGGGCAAGGCCGTGGGTGTGAAAAAGAAAAAGGTCGACGCCAAGGGCGACAAGAAGAAAACCGGCGCCAAGGCCCCGACCAAGCGCAAGACCGCCAACCGCCCGAAGACCGACGCCCCGTCGCTGGTCAGCAAGGACGGCATGGCCCCGCTCAAGCGCCGCAAGCCAGAAGCGCCTGCGGCTGAGTGAAGCCGCGGTAGTGCTTCATAAAAAAACCGGACCTTGGGTCCGGTTTTTTTATGGGTGAAACTAAAATCTAAGCTTGGCACAGACCCCTGTGGCGAGGGAGCTTGCTCCCGCTGGGCTGCGTAGCAGCCCCAATGGTGTATGTTCACCATTTTTCCGCAGTGAGACTTGGTTTTTGGGGGCGCTACGCACCCCAGCGGGAGCAAGCTCCCTCGCCACAAAAGCGGGCTGTGCTCGGCTGTGGCTCATCACCCAGCCTTCTTCTCTGCTTGCTTCAGCTCTTGCAGACGCTTATCGATCAACTGGCACTTGTCTGGCACATCCTTGCTGGCAGTCTCCAGGTCCATGGCCTGCAACTCATCGTTAATTTCCTTGGCCTTGGTTGGGTTCTGCTCGGTGAGCTTGGTCACTTCCTGGGCCAGTTGTTCACGTTTGAGGGTGGCTTCGTCAGGCGTGCAAGTAGCCCAGGCGGGCAGGGCGAAGGTAAGGGTGGCTGCGAGGGTGAGTTTCAAGAGGGTTTTCATGGCAGGGCCTCGTATTCCTTGTTGGGCAGGTAAAGGGTTGAGGCCGGTCTCGGGTGGAAAGTTCATTGGCCACCGTCCTGATGGCTTTCTTTTTCGCAATTTCCCTAGCCGATATTAAACCGTCGTCTACCATGGAAAATGTGACACGCAGCGCTGTACCTGCAACGCTGGAGTGCTCCTATCAGGATGTTGGATCTTCATTAATTCAAAGGAATGAAAGCGATGAGCCTTAGAGCGATATCCAGTCGGCTGGTGTTGTGCCTGTGTAGTTTATTCGCGGTTTCATCAAGTTATGCAGAAAGTGTGGTCATCGCCACTCCGCAAAGAGGTGTGGGGATCGAGGTGGACGTATTCGACAATCCTGATGCCCTCAATGGAAAACCGTCTGCAACCAGCAACGTGCCATCCACTTCGGTTGGGTTGTTTACACCCGCAGTGCAATCGTTCAAAGGCAAGATGTATATGTTCTGGGTCAGCGACAGTGATACCGCTCATATCTATTTTTCCACTTCGGCGCAGGGAAATAACTGGTCTGCTCCACAGTCCATTCCCGTCGCCAGTATCTTGGGTAATGTTTCAGTCACGGTGTTCAAGCAAAAGCTGATACTGACGTTTACCGACCAGGCTCAAATAAATAGCATCAGTTCCGAAGATGGCATGACTTGGTCCAATGCTAGCCCTGTCACGGCCTCCAGTGATGCTGCCTATAACAGTCCTGTGGTGTACAACGGACAGTTGTTTGTCTTCTACTGCGAGGAGGACGACGACACTGTTTACTACGTGACCTCGGACGATGGTTTTCAGTGGAGCCAGCCAAATCTCGGGTTCAAGGCCAACGCTTACAGGGTCTTGAGCATAGTGCCGGTGGTTTATAACGGTGAGCTGTTGCTTTACTACTCTTATGACGTTGGCCATTTGGCCGTGCGTGCTTACGACCGCAGTGCTCATTGGGGCGATGAGCAAACGCTGTCGGGAATCGCCAATGAGCTTCTCCTGAGCCGTGCAACGATGATCGGCAACCGCATTTTTATCAGCAGTGGCACTAATACGTTTGCTTCAACCGACGGAGTCAACTGGAGCCCCTATTTTTCCAAGACATTCCCCGGGAATCTGACGGGCGCGCCGGGGCTGGGCGTTTCCTATGCCATTACCACGAACGATCTGACAGCAGACAACCCACAACTGCCTGCGGACCTGGCAACGGGTCTTAGCCATACCGACTATGCAACGTTCGCCTGGCGGAGTTTTTTCGCACTGAACAATACGGCCAAGACCCCGTTGCCGGCTAACCGTGGTGTGGGCAATCCCGCCGGCAGCTTTGCCGATTCGGGCAAGGCCTCACAATCTCCCAATCCGTTGTTGTGGCAAACCTTTGCTCACCGTACCGAGCTGTTTCCGGCGGGAAAACAAAAAAACTCCGCGGGCGGTCCTATACGTCCGTTTGGTTCCGACCCGCAATACAGCTACATCAATTTCCCCACAGGGGCGCCTTTGGCGGCTGGCGCCACCTATGCTCATTACAACAATCTGGACGAGGCGACCCAGATAGGTCAGAACGCAATATTTTTCCCGGTCAACCCGCCGAATGCGGCGAAGACAGGAAACGACTATGCACCTTCAAACGACAGCCAGATCCTGTTCGAGGCCAAGGCCAACCCTGTCGTTTACGAGTACGCGAGTACCCTGAGCAGTTTTATGGACCCTATCGTACTGCCCGACGGCGCGGTGGAGGTCAAGGCGGCATGGCGCAAGCTGGCAGACATTCCGGTACAGAATCGCGGGCGCTACCATACAGCGACGGTGGTGACCTATCAGGGCAAGGACGATGCGCCGGTGGCGCACAATGAAGACTACGCGCTGGTCGCCCTGCATATCATCCACAAGACACCCAACTACCCGACCTTCATATTCGCCACGTTCGAGCATGAGGATGCCCTGACGTTGTCCGATGGCAAGTCGCCGAGCGGACTTTACTACATCGCCAACTACAACGAGATTGCCTACCCCGGTTCCGATACAAATCCCCCAACGGCCACTTTCTCTGACGGCAGCACAACCCATACGGTTTCTTTACCCGAGGCGGGACCAGTCGCCAATTCGAACCTCGATCCCCCCGTCTACTCCAACAGTAACGGGATCCCCGAGGGGCAGGCCGGCCCGATTCGTGTCGTGCAACCGCTGACCGTCTATTCCGAAGTCGCAGCGGTGAACAATCAGGTCAAGCAACTCATGGATGGCAGCAGCGAGTTCGATAATTCGGTCTGGAAGCACTACCGGCTCAAAGGCGTGCAGGCCATCCCGTCGAGCACTCAAACCGATCCGGATTACTACCTGGCCAATATCATGGTCGAAAGCAGCCAGCCGGGGATTCAGCTATTTCGTGGGAGCAACGTATTCCCTATCCCGAACAACAACACCCTGACCAATGCGCGCAACCAGCCGAATATCAAGGTACCGGATTACGCCCACAGCACCCAAAGCCTGACCATGGGCGGTTGCATGGGGTGTCACGGCATCGCTCAGAGCTCGCTCAAACAAGGTTTCAGCTTCCTGTTCGATGCGATCAATCCCACGTTCAACAACGGTGTCACTGGCTTTGCGGGCCCGGAAACCGTAGGTTTGCCTGATCCGCGCACCATGAAGGCACGGGCCCTGAAATATTCTTTCGGTCCTCGGAACACGGCAGCCGTTGAGGAGGCAAGCAAGTAGTCGTCAACCTCTGCCCAGCAGGGTATCCGTGCTTTCCGAGGCGAATGCCTAGCTCTTTCATAAAAAACCCGGACCTTGAGTCCGGTTTTTTATGAAGCCCCGTCGATACAAAAATCACCCCCCGGCGAACGCTGCTTGTCTGTTTTGTAGGAGGTTTCCAGGTCTGCCTCGGGACCTTTCGTACCCCCGTACCGGAGCCATCCGATTTCAGATGAATGGTTCCAGCAATAGCCTTAAAGCCCAATCCATTTAGTTGACGTCAAAATGATGGCTCATTAATATCGCGCCACTATTTTGATGTCATTTTCCACTCGAGGGATCGAACATGTCCTCACCCGTCTTTTGGGCGAGGTTGTGCGTGGCTTTGCTGTGCCTTTCTCCGCTGACCCTGGCTCACGCCGCCCCCACTCCAGGCGACACGGACCTGATCCGCGAGCGCCAGAACCGTTTGCTCGAAGAGCAGCGTCGTCGTCTGGAGGAGCTCAAGGACCTGCCCGGCCAGGAGGCGAAGCCGGCCCAGCCGACCGCACCTGTCGATACCCGTTGCTTCCCGATCAAGACCATCGAACTCAAGGGGGCCGACAGCCTGTCCGCCAGTGAGCGCGAACGACTGCTCAAGCCCTACATCGGCCAATGCCTGGGTGTGCCGCAGCTTAACGAACTGCTCAAAGTTATCACCGACCACTACATCGAAAAGGGGCTGGTCACCAGCCGTGCCTACCTGCCGCAGCAAGACCTGTCCGGTGGGCATCTGAGCGTGCTGGTGGTGGAGGGACGACTGGAAGGCTTGAAGGGGGCCGAAAACAGCCAGCTGTCGGATCGCGAACTGGCGATGGCTTTTCCTGGCAAGACCGGCGACCTGGTCAACCTGCGGGAGATCGAGCAGATGGTGGATCAGCTCAATCGCCTGCCGTCGAACCAGGCCAAAATGGAGCTGACCCCCGGCCAGGAAGTCGGTGGCAGTGAAGTGCGGGTCACCAACGAGCCGAAAAAGCCCTGGCGCGCCGGTCTGTCGCGCAGCAACGACGGCCAGCGCAGCACCGGCGAGCAGCAGTGGGGCAGCAGTTTCGAGTGGGACAGCCCGCTGGGCCTGGCCGACCAGTTGATGTTGCGTGGCGGTCACGATGGGATGACCGATCATCAACACACCTCCAACAACGCCATGCTTTATTACAACCTGCCTTGGGGCTGGTGGAACGTCAGCTACACCTACAGCCAGAGCGAATACCGCTCGCAAATCCCGGCCAACGGTTTCAACTTCAAGCAGACCGGCGACAGCCAGAACCATCAGGTGCGGGTCGAGCGGGTGATCCATCGCGATGCGCTGAGCAAGACTTCCCTCAACACCGGCCTTTCGTACCTGCGCACCAACAACTTCATCGAAGGCAGCAAGCTTCGCGAGAGCAGCAATCGCATCAGCGAGGCGCAGTTCGGGATCAACCACGGGCGGCGAGTCGGCAGTGCTTTCGTCAACCTCGACCTGGGCATGCAGGAGGGCATCGGTGCCTTGGACGCCCAGGGCGATCACGACCCGGGCCCTGGCGTACCGGATGCGCGCTATCGCAAATACACCGCCACCGCCAGCTACCTGCAGCCTTTCAAGCTTTGGGACGAGTCCTTCAGCTTCAGCAGCCTGATGACCGGCCAGCGCAGCGAAGACGTGCTGTTCAGCCCCCAGCGCATGAGCCTGGGCGGGCAATCGTCGATCCGTGGCTACAAGGACCAATCACTGTCCGGTGACAGCGGCGGCTACTGGCGCAACGACCTGCGCTGGAGCCGCCCGGTAGCGGTGGAGTGGCTACGTCCGGTGTTCGCCGAATACGGCACCAGCCTCGGCTATGACCAGGGCGTGATTCGCGGCGACCGCTACAACGGCGGCCAGCACGGGCGCATGTCGAGCAACTCGCTGGAGCTGTTCGCCCGTGGTGAGCACCTGAGCGCCAGCGTCACCTTTGCCCACTCCCTGGAACGCCCGGATGCCCTGACCGAGCGCGAAGCGCCGATCTACTTCCGCGTGGACGTACTCCTTTAAATTTTGCTGCAACGAGACCTGAACATGGACGACCGCCAACACGCCTTCCTGGCCCGCCAACCTTCCGCAGCCCTGCAAGCCCGTGACCGCTTCTGCGGCATGCCCAAGCGCAGCCTGGCGTTTCTGTTGGTCAATGTCATGTTCTGGCAACCGCTGTGGGCTCAGGCCGATGGCATCGTCGTCAGCGCCCCGGGCACCGGCCTGGACCGGGCAGGCAACGGCGTGCCCATCGTCAATATCGCCAAGCCCAACGGCAATGGCCTGTCGCACAACCAGTTCACGGACTACAACGTCGGCAGCAACGGCGTGATCCTCAACAACGCCACCGCCCGCACACAATCCACGCAACTGGGCGGCATCATTCTCGGCAACCCGAACCTCAACGGTACGGCCGCCACGACCATCCTCAATGAAGTCAACGGCGGCAACCCCAGCCAGTTGCGCGGTTATACGGAAGTGGCTGGGCAATCGGCCCGCGTGATCGTGGCCAACCCCTACGGAATTACCTGCAACGGCTGCGGCTTCATCAATACCCCGAAAGCGACCCTGACCACCGGCAAGCCAATCATCGAGAACGGCCAGGTGAGCCGCTATCAGGTGGACCAAGGCAGCGTCGCCATCGAAGGCGCGGGCCTCAACGCCAACAACGTCGACAGTTTCGAAATCATTACTCGCAGTGCCAGGATCAACGCCGAGATCCAGGCCAAGAACCTGACCATCGTCGCCGGGCGCAACGACGTCAACGCCAATACCCTCAACGCTACCACCCGGGCGGACGACGGCAGCGCCAAACCGCAACTGGCCATCGACTCCTCGGCCTTGGGCGGCATGTACGCAGGCGCTATCAAACTGGTGGGCACCGAAGCCGGCGTCGGCGTGAAACTGGACGGCAAACTGATCGCCAGCGGCGGCGACATTCAGCTCGACGCCAACGGCCGCCTGAGCCTGGCCGAGACCTCGGCCAGTGGCGCCATCAATGTCAAGGCCGCGAGCCTTGATGCCCGAGGTCCGGCCTACGCCGGCACCACATTGAACGCCCAGACCCAGGGCAACCTGAGCAACCAGCAGAGTCTTGCGGCGCGGGACAGCATTACGCTGAACGCGGGTGGGCAGTTGACCAACAACGGCATTATCGAGGCCGGCGTCAACGCGGATAACACCCGTAACGCGGTGGGGGATGTGAGCTTGACGGCGCAGAGTCTGAGCAACACGGGTAAGAGCGTTGTTGCCAGTCGTAACCTCACAGCCAACGTGGCGCAGACGCTGAGTAACCAAGGCGGAACCCTGAGCGGCGGGCAGACCACCACGGTCAACGCCGCGACCTTGGACAATCAAAGTAAAGGACGGGTACTCAGCAGCAATACACTGAACATCACCGCCAACACACTGCTCAACACCCAGGGCACGGTCAGCAGCAACGGCAACCTGACGGCCAATGTCGGGCAGTTGAATAACACCAGTGGCGAATTCACCGGTTTGAACGGCGTTACGTTGCGCGTTGCTTCGCTGGACAACGTAGCGGGTCTGGTCGCGGCGGGGCAGGGGTTGGCTATCAACGCCAGCAGCCAGGTGAACAACCGCAGCGGCCGGATCACTTCAAGCAAGAGCGTGCAGCTCAGCGCTGCGTCGCTGGATAACACCGCAGGCCGTTTGCTCAGTGACGGCGCGCTCACCGCCAGCATTTCGGCGCAGCTGCTGAATCAGGCGGGATTGCTGTCCTCCGCCGGACTGCTGACCCTCAACGCGGCGAGCCTGGACAATCGCCAGAGCGGCGTCGTCACCACAAGCCAGGCTGCCAACCTCACCGTAGGCACATTGGATAACCGCGGCGGTGAGCTGTCGAGCCAGGGTGTCCTGGCGCTGACCGGCACCGAGCTGAGCAACGGCAGCAGCGGCAAACTGATCGCCTACGGCGACCTGCGCTTGACCCTGGAACGCCTGATCAACCAGAGCCAAGGGTTGATCTCCACCCGAGGCGCCCTGGCTGTCAATGCCGGACAACTGGACAACCGCCAGGGTTCGCTTTATGCCCGGCAAGGGATGAACCTGGACCTGCGCGGGCAACTGCTCAATGCCCAAGGCAGCCTCAAAAGCGACACCAGCGCCAGCGTCAAAGCCGCCGGCATCAATAACGATACGGGCCAGTTGACCAGCGTCGCTGCGTTGAACATCGACAGCGCCGCGACCTTGAGCAACCTGGGCGGTAGTGTGATCAGCGGTGACACGCTGTCATTGAAGGCCGGTCAGGTGAACAACACCTCCGGCCGCATCGCCAGTGCCAAAGTCTTGAATGCCAGCGTCACCGGGCTGGAGCAACAGAACGGCCAATTGGTCAGCAACACCAGCCTTACCCTCGATCTCAACCATGGGCAATTGAACAACCAGGGCGGGCTGATCAGCACCCCCGGCGCGCTGCTGTTGAACAATCTCGCCGCCGTGAACAACCGCGAGGGTGAGATCTCCAGCGATAAGGCCTTCAGCCTGAATGCAGACAGCCTGGACAACAGCGCCGGCAAGGTCGTCAGCAAGCAGGGCCTCAGCCTGACCATCGCCCAGGCGTTGAACAACGCCCAAGGATTGGTCTCGGCCAATGGCCTTGCCGTGCGCGCAGCCAGCCTGGATAACAGCAGCGGCACCTTGAGCAGCGACGCCGACCTGAGTGTGAACGTCGATGGAACGCTGACCAACCTGGAGGGCGAAGTGTCCAGTGCCGGTCTGACCCGGCTCAACGCGATGACCCTGAATAACCGCAACGGTCAGGTGCTGGGCGATAACGCCTTGAACATCAGCCTGGGCGGTGCGCTGGACAATCGCGAGGGCGTGCTCGGTTCGGGCAAGGTCGTGGACATCCAGGCCGCGAGCCTGAACAACGGCAACGCCGGTCAAGTGATCAGCGACGGCAGCCTGAGCGCACGCATCAGCGGCCTGCTGGACAACCAGAGCCAGGGCGAAGTGATCGCCAAGGGCGCACTTGACCTGCAAACCGGTAGCCTCGACAACCGCGGCGGTCGCCTCACCGGGGTCGACCTGCTGACCGTGCGCAGCGATTCGCTCGACAACCGTGGCGGCAACATCCGCGCCGATAAAGCGCTGCAACTGACGGTCGCGCAACTGGACAACCGTAACAACGGGATCATCACCGGCAAGGCCGGCGTCGGCGTCGAAGTCACGCGGCTGGACAACAGCGGTGGCCTGCTGAGCAGCGTCGGCCCGTTGAACTTGAAGGCCAATGAGGTGCAAAATGCCCTTGGCCGCATCTCCAGCCAAACCGACCTCACCGCGCTGATCGATACCCTGCAACAGCAGGGCGGCGCGCTGGTCTCACAAGGCAACCTGAGCCTGACCGGCACCGTTCTGGATAACCGCAACGGTGGCTTGGTCGGCACCACAAAAGCGCTGGATTTGCAGGTTGGGCAGGTCGATAACCAGGCGGGCGAACTGTCCGCAGGGCTGGACGTCAAGGTTGGCGCTCAACGCCTGGACAACAGCGACGGCGGCAAACTGATTGCCGGCAGCGCGCTTGAATTGAAAGTTGCGCAACTGATCAACCAGACCAAGGGCCTGATCCAGGCCCAAGGCCGCCTCACGCTCACAGGCAGTACGCTGGACAACAGCGGTGGCGCACTCAGCAGCCTGAATGCTTTGGTGATCACACTCGACAACGCATTGTTGAATAACAAAGGCTTGATCAGCAGCGAAGGTGAACTGACCGTCAACGCCGGCAGCCTCGATAACGCCGCTGGCAGTCTGGGCAGCGCCGGTGCGTTGTCCATCGTCAGCCAGGGTGGGCTGATCAACCAGGGCGGCTCCATCAGCACCGACGCCGGGCTGAGCCTCAAAAGCGCCAGCCTGGACAATAGCCAGAAAGGCCTGATCTCGAGCAGCGCCGCCACTGAGGTCCGCACTGGCGCTTTCAATAACAGTCAAGGTGGCCGCCTGACTTCGGGCAACACCCTCAAGCTTACCGCCACTCAGGTGAACAACGCCGCCGGCCGTATCGCCAGCAGCCAGGCCTTGAGCGCATCGGTCACCGGACTGGATCAACAGCAAGGGGAGTTGTTCAGCAACACCAGCATCAGCCTGGACATGAACCAAGGCCAGTTGAACAACCAGGGCGGCCTGATCAACGCCCCGGGCCTGTTGCTGCTGAGCAATCTCAAGGACGTCAACAACCAGGGCGGTGAAATTTCCAGCCGGCTAGCGTTCACCCTGACGGCGCGGAATCTCGATAACAGCGGCGGCAAACTGCTCAGCAACCAAGGCCTGGTCCTGAGGACAGCCCAGGCCCTGAACAACGCCAAAGGGATCATCTCGGCCGCGTCCGTGGACAGCCACAGCGCCAGCCTGGATAACAGCGATGGCTTGATCAGCAGTCTCGATCAGCTCGATTTGAACGTAGATGCACTGCTCGACAACCAGCGCGGTTCGCTGATCGCCGACGGCGCGCTGACGTTGAACGCTGATCGCCTGGACAACCGTGCCGCCAACATCGCCGGCAAAGCCGGGCTCAACGCTACCGTCACCGCGCTGGATAACCGTCAAGGCACGCTGGTCAGCACCACGGACCTGACGTTGCAAGCGTCGAGCCTGGACAACCGCCAGGCCGGTTTGATCGGCGCGACAAAAGCGCTGGATCTCAACGTTGACGATCTCGACAACCGTGGCGGCGAGATGAGCGGTAACACCGGCGTCACACTGGTGAGCAAAAACCTCGACAACAGCGACAGCGGCCAAATATTCGCCGGGCAAAGCCTGAAGCTCACCGTGGATAAACTGCTCAACCGGACCAAAGGTCTGCTCAGTGCCAAGACACAATTGAGCCTCGACGGCGGTTCTCTGGACAACAGTGGCGGCTACCTGATCAGCCAGCAGAACCAGCGCATCGACCTCAGTGGCGACCTGATCAACACCCAGGGCCAACTCAGCAGCGAAGGTACCCTCGACGTCAGCGCCGCCAACCTGAGCAACAGCGGCGGCAGCTTGTCCAGCGCGGCGAACCTCACCGTTAAAAGCCTGGGCCGCCTCGACAACCAGGGCGGCGAACTGGTAACCGATGGCGCATTGTTGCTCAGCAGCACGGCGCTGGACAACCGTCAGCAGGGCAGTATTAGCGGCAAAGGCGCGGTGAGCGTCACCACCGGCGCTTTCGACAACAGCCAGAACGGACGCCTCAACAGCGGCAGCACACTGAACCTCAAGGCGGCCCAGGTCACTAACCAGGACGGCGGCCGCATCGGCAGCCAGGGCGCGCTGACTGCCTCGGTCTCCGGCCTGGATCAGCAGGGCGGACAGCTATTCAGCAACACCTCGCTTAGCCTGGACTTGAACAACGGCCAGCTCAACAACCAGAACGGCCTGATCAACGCCCCCGGTACGTTGCTGCTGAAAAACCTCCTCGGTGTGAACAACCAGGGCGGTGAAATCTCCAGCGCCCAAGCCTTCACCCTGGCGGCACAAAACCTCACCAACGATGGCGGCCGGCTGCTCAGCAACCAGGGCCTGACCCTGCGCATCGCCCAGGCGCTGAACACCGTCAAAGGCATGATCGGCGCGGCAACCGTCGATGCCCACGCCCAAAGCCTGAACAACAACGGGGGTGTCCTCACCAGCCGCGGCAACCTCGTCCTGACGATCGATCAACAACTGGATAACCAGGCCCAAGGTCTCATCAGCGCCGCGCAATTGCTCACGCTCAACAGCGGCGACCTGAACAACCAGGGCGGCAGCGTGTTGGCCGGTGGTGCCTTGCTCCTCAACGCCATGGCCCTGAACAACAGCGCCAATGGCCTGATCAACGCCCAGGGTGACCTCACGCTCACTGCCAATGCGCTGGACTCCAGCGACGGCGGCGAAGTGTTGGCCAAGGGCGATATGAACCTGACCCTCGCGGCGCTGACCCAAAACGGCGGACGTCTGTTGGGCGAACAAGCCATGACGCTGAACCTGGGCGGCTATGACCTGAACAACCGTAATGGCCTGATCACCGCTAATGGTCCGCTGACCCTCAACGGCCTGCGTAACCTGAACAACCAGGGCGGCGAAATTTCCAGTAGCCAGAGCTTCAAACTCAGCGGTCAGACACTCGATAACAGCGGCGGCAAACTGATCAGCAGCCAGAGCCTGAGCCTAGACGGCGATAGCCTGGTCAACCAGAACGGCTTGATCTCTGGATGGCAAGACTTGCAGGTCAGTGGCAGCAGCCTGGACAACCGCAACAACGGCACGCTCTCCAGCCGCAATGGCGACGTTGGCGTCACCCTCAGCGGGGCTCTGCTCAACAGCGCTGCCGGTGCCCTGGTCGGCCAGAAAAAACTCACTGCCAGCGCCGCCAGCCTGGATAACCGGAGCGGGATTCTGTCCAGCGGTGGCGACCAGACCCTGACCGTCACTGGCGGTTTGCTGAACAACGCCCAAGGCGGCTTGATCGACAGCGGCGCGACTCTGGTTATGAAGGCCATGACCCTGGGCAATGTCGGCGGTACCGTCAACGCACAAAACGCCTTGAGCTTCACCGGCACCAGCCTGGACAACAGCGGTGGCAACCTGATCGGCAACGCCGCCGTGACCCTGGACCTGCTCGGTGCCCTGACCAACATCAGTGGCAAGATCGCCAGCGTCGGCCCGCTGCGGGTCGAGCGCGCCACGCAGATCAACAATCAGGGCGGCCAGATCGCCAGCCAAGGCCTGTTGACCTTGCTCACCAGTGGCTTGGACAACCGCAATCGCGGCACCGTCGCGGCCAATGATTTGTTGGTCCTCAATACCTCCGGCGCCGTCCAGAATGATGCCGATGGCTTGATCTACAGCCAGAACGGCGGCGTGGAAATCGACGCGGCCAGCCTTACCAACGGCAAGGGTGTGGTGCAAAGCCAAGGAGGGTTGAAACTCACTGTCGATGCGGACATCGATAACCAGAGCGGCCGCCTCCAAGCCAAGACTGGTGACGTGACTGTCGTCGGGCACAACCTGGATAACCGTGGCGGCGTCCTCGCCAGCCTGCAAGGAATGCTCACCACCCAACTGACCGGCGTGCTGAAAAACGGCTACGACCTGAACAACAACCGCCAGGGCGGCATCACCCAGGCCCAGCGCCTGAACCTGACCGCACGCGGCGGCCTCGACAACTACGGCGGGCGTATCTCCGCACAGACCGGCGACGCCACCGTCACCACCGGCAATTTCGACAACCGCAACGGCGGCCTCTATGCCAAAGGCAAGGTCAACGTCAGCGCCAACGATTTCGACAACAGTGGCGACAACGACGGCCAGATCGCCGGCAGCCAGATCGACCTGGACCTCACCGGCGCGTTGAACAACCGCCTGGGGATTATCGAGAGTGACAGCACCCTGGCGATCAAGGCCGCGAGCCTGGATAACCAGACCGGGCAGTTACGTGCCTTGGGTGGGAGCGGTACGACCAACTTTCAGATTGGCGGCCTGTTCGATAACCGCAATGGCACGCTGGAGACCGCCAACAATGGCCTGATCCTCAACGCCACCAACTTCCAGAACCTGGGCGGCAGTCTGTTGCATGTGGGCAGCGGCGACTTTGATATCTCCACCGCCAACCTCACCAACGCCGGCGGCAGCCTCGTCACCCGTGGCGGGTTGACGCTGACTGCCAAAAACTGGACCAACAGCAGCGTCATCCAGGCCGGGCGACTGACCGTCAATGTGGACAACCTGACACAGACCGGGACTGGGCAGTTGCTGGCTTCTACCAGCCTGGAGGGGAATGGGGAAAATTGGAGTAATGATGGGCTGATTGCCAGTGATGGTTCGATCAGTCTGGTGTTGGGGGGAAGCTACGGAGGCAGCGGACGGATGTCGAGCCTCGGTGGTATCGACCTGACCGCAGCGCAACTGAATTTGGGCGTGACTTCCAGCATCGCTGGCGGTGGCGACACCACGGTAAAGATCGGTGGACAACTGACCAATGCCGGGCGTCTGACCTCCAGCGCAAACCTGACCGTCCAGGCCGGGAACCTCGTCAATTCCGGAACCCTGGGTTCGGCCCGGAACCTCGTACTGAAAACTCCTTCGCTGCTCAATGACCGCGGGTTGGTATTCAGCGGTGCGGACATGACGCTGGGCGTGAGCAATTTCACCAACCAGAGCGGTGATCTCTACGGGTTGGGTAATGTGGTGATCGGTGGCTATGGCGCCGCCGCACGAGCCGCCAGCGTGAACAACGTCTCCGGCTCAATGGAGAGCGGCGGCACATTCACGATCAACGCCGATGGGTTCCAGAACCGTACCGAGGGCGCGGTGGCGTCTGGTGGGCGCAAGCTGATTTCGGGGTTTATCGCCAATATATGTAATGACTGCAAAGGGGACTATTACACCTTCACGCTGGCGGCCCGTGAGGTCTTTGAAAGTGTTGACAACGACACCAGTGCCTCGTCGCTGCTGACGGCCGGCAAGGATTTCGTGTTCCAAGGCAGCAGCTTTCTCAACAGTAAAAGTACGGTGAGCGCTGGCGGCAATATCAACATCGTGGCCGACAACGTACAGAACATCGGTGCGCAGAACGGAACCATCGAGCGCACGCGCATGTATCAAGTCGCAGGTATGAGCGACGGCGGTACCGGGCGGTTTTTCGCTAACGTCCTGACTCCTTACAACCAGCGCAATAATCCTGATTTCCCGTATGTCTATTACCTTGACCTGGACGGGAATATTCACAAGGCCATCCCCAAATCGACTCGCTACAGGGAAGGGGGGCGAGACGGTGAAACGCTTTCCGTGGTGACTCTTACAGATGTCGATACAGGGGCCGCTGTCAAAACACGTGGAGACTACAACCTCGTACTGTCTGGGCTCAGCTACGGTTTCGAGAACACCACGCAATCCCAGTACGACCCGAACAACCTGCTTCAGATGCCAAATCTGGATCAGTACAACCTTCTTAGTGACATCGAAATCGCCAAAGACAGTTCCGGCGCCGCAAGTACAGTCGGCAGCCGTAACGCCGTCATCCAGGCCGGCGGTAAAGTCTCGATCACCGCAACCAAAGACCTGCAGAACAGCGTCATCCATGAGGACTACACCGCCAGTGGTGGTACCAACAAAGTGGCGGACACCCAGGCAAGCGGAACCGGCACCACGGTCGTAAGAATCAACAATCAGCTGCCACCTGATCGCGCCCAGCAGCAGGTAAACCCGCTGAGCCTTCCTGGTTTCGCCTTGCCCTCCGGGCAAAACGGTCTGTTCCGCTTGAGCGGCCAAGGTGGTTCGGCTCAACAGGCCACCCAGGCCAGCACCGGCTCGCAAAACTGGAGCATGGGCAGCGCCTCGATCAGCACCCGCCAGCGCCAGCAAGACCTGCCTGATGCTCAAGCCCGTGATGTCCAGGTCGGTGCTATCGCGGCGGTGGGCACCAGTGATCGGCAACTGGCCCTGATCACTCGTCAAGCCAACGACAGCAACGTGAGCGCCAGTACGCTTAACGTCAGTGCGCCCGTGGAAGGCAGCCACTCGCTGCCAATGCCAAGTCGCAACAGCGGCGTTGGCATCGGGACTCAAGTGGCCGCCGTGAATGTCACGGGTACCAACCTGCTCCCAACGGCACAGGTCGTCCCACAGGTGGGCAATGCGGTGGATACGCCAGCTGCCGGCCAGGCGGTCGTGCGCGTTCAAGGTGTACCGGAGACTTCCTTCAAGTCCAATCCGCAGAAGTACCTGATCGAGACCAACCCCGTACTCACCGACCTCAAGTCGTTCATGAGCTCGGACTACCTGCTGCAAAACCTCGGCTACGACCCGGACCAAAGCGCCAAACGCCTGGGCGATGGTCTCTACGAACAGCGCTTGATCCAACAAGCGGTCGTTGCCCGCACCGGCCAGCGTTTCATCGACGGCCAGACCAGCGACGAAGGCTTGTTCAAGTACCTGATGAACAACGCCATCGCCAGCAAGCAGGAGCTCGGCCTGTCGGTGGGCGTGACGCTGACTTCGGAACAAGTCGCCGCGCTGACTCACGACATCGTCTGGCTCGAAGAGCACGAAGTGAACGGCGAAAAAGTCCTGGTGCCGGTGTTGTACCTGGCCCAGGCCGAAGGCCGCCTCGGGCCTACCGGTGCGCTGATCGCCGGTAATGACGTGACGCTGATCGCCGGCCAAAACCTCGATAACGTCGGCACCCTGCGCGCCGCCAACAACCTGTCGGCGACCGCAGGCAGCGACCTGGTCAACAGTGGCTTGATCCAGGCGGGTAATCGTCTGGACCTGTTGGCGGTCAACAACATCGCCAACCAGGCCGGAGGGATCCTCGCCGGGCGTGACGTCAACATCAAGGCTGTGATGGGGGACGTCGTCAACGAGCGTACCGTGACCACCGCAAACTACAGCCGGCGACAGGACTTCATGGACAGCGCCGCCCGTATCGAGGCTGCCAATGATCTGGACATGGGCGCCGGACGCGATATCAAGAGCGTCGGCAGCGTCATGGTCAGTGGGCGTGACACCACGATCGATGCCGGTCGGGACGCGATCATTGTCTCAGCCCAACAGGAAAGTGCCAGCAACAATGGTGTCCGCAAAAGCGCGGTGACGCAGTTCGGCTCCAGCGTCCAAGCAGGCCGCGACATGGCCGTGAACGCTGGCCGGGATCTCAACGTCATCGCCAGCCAACTCGGGGCCGAGCGCAACGTCGCACTGACCGCCGGGGAGAATATGACCATCTCCTCCGCAGCCGACGAAACCCACTCTTATTCCAAAACGAAAAAAGTCACCATCCAGGAAGATCACGTCAAACAGATCGGCAGCGCCATCACCGCTGGCGGTGACGTGACGATGGGGGCCGGAAAAGACATGGCCATCATCTCCAGCCGCATCAGCGCCGGGGACGAGGCTTATCTGGTGGCAGGTGGGAATCTCGACGTGCTGGCGGCGCAGGACAGTGACTATTCGCTGTACGACAAGAAGAAAAAGGGTAGTTGGGGGAAAAAGAAGACCAAGCATGACGAGGTGACCAAGGTCACGAACGTGGGGAGTGAAATCACTGCGGGGGGCGATTTGACGCTGGTTAGTGGGGATGACCAGCGTTATCAGGCTGCGAAGCTGAACAGTGGGGGTGACCTGACTGTGCAGAGTGGGGGGGCGATTACCTTTGAGGGTGTGAAGGATCTGGTCCAGGAGACGCATACCAAAAGCAATGGCGATGCGTTCTGGACCTCATCGAAAGGAAAGGGCAACACCGACGAAACCCTGCGCCAGACCCAGATGGTGGCCGCCGGCAGCATCATGATCAAGGCGGTCGATGGGCTTCATATCGATGTTACGCAGGTCAATAAGGAAACGGTCAGCCAATCCATCGATGCGATGGTCAAGGCCGATCCGAAACTGGCCTGGCTGAAAGAAGCCGAAGCACGGGGTGACGTGGATTGGCGGCAAGTGAAGGAGATTCACGAGTCGTTCAAGTACAGCAACTCTGGGTTGGGGCCTGCTTCGCAGTTGATCATCGCGATCATGATGTCTGTGGTCATGGGCCCGGCAGGTCTGGGCGTGGTGAGCGCAGGCGCTGGTGGGGCTTTCGCCACCAGTCTGGCAACTACGGCGGTGACCAGCACCATTAACAACAAGGGCAATCTTGGGGCTGCGTTTAAGGAAACGTTTAGTGCGGATAGCCTGAAAGGGGCCGCCATTGCGGGGGTTACTGCGGGTGTACTCAATTACGCGGACGAAAATTGGTTCGCGGCCGCCTCGCAAGGTTCGAAGTCGGCGAACCTGCTGACCAGCAATAACTTCACTGACGTTGCAATACGGACTGGGGGCCGAGCGGTGCTCTCCAGCGGCATCTCGACTGCCATTGGGGGAGGCAGTTTTGGTGACAACCTGAGTGCCGCGCTGATGGGCGAGGCGGGCAGTGTGGCGATGGCCACGGGGTTTAACTGGGTTGGCGATAACATCAAGTTCCCAGATGGCGGATTTCAGAAAATCGTTGCACACGCGATCATGGGTGGCCTGCTGGCTGAAGCCATGGGGAGTGACTTCAAAACGGGGGCGGTCGCCGCTGGTTTGAATGAAGCGCTGATTCCCGGCATGACCAAAATTGCGAATGGAAACCAAGAGCTGCAGGTGATGCTGTCGCAGCTAACGGGGTTGTTGGCAGCCGCCGCGGTTGGAGGCGATCTGGATACCGCCTCTAAGATCACTCAGAATGCAACCACCTTCAACTATCTGTTTCATGCGGAACTGGTTGAAAAGGAACAAAGGCTCAATGCTTGCACGTCGCCGAGCGAGTGCCAGTCCATCAGGGACTACTACAACAATCTTGACGCTGCTCGGAACAAGGAGTTTGGGCAGTTCTGCCGACAGAACCCAACGGACTGCGGGAAGATCACGCAGCAGTTGGTGGCTGAAATTCCTGAAAATGAGAAGCTGCTTGAGGCGGTCAGGGTTTCCGGCAGCAAAACCAGTTTTGCAGATTCAATACAACTTTGGTTGTCTACACAAAATAACCAGCAGGCCATCAATACTAGCATTGTAGAGAAGTCCCGGTCTGAAAATGGGCAGGTAGTAGGGCTGTTGACGGACGTTGCTTTGGGTGCGCTGTATCCGGATTTGTTCGCATCGACTGCTGGGGGGAAGGGTGGTACAACTGGAATCAAGAATGGGGTTGTAGAGGACGGCGCAAATTCCGGGATAAAAAATATATATGAATCAATAAGAAAGGCCCCCCAGTACCCGGAAGGGTTTAAGGAACGAATTGGCGGGACAACAAAAAATGTAGTAAATAATATGGACGTGCTAGATGACTTGCGAAAAGTTGAGCCTGGGAAGTGGGCGAAGGTCTACAAGGATGGCTTTGCTTCAGACGGGTCTAAAGTCTCAGTTCATTATTTTCAGAGCGAAAGTGGGAAAGTTTTCAATGTGAAAACTAAGCCCGGATGGAGTAATAACTAAATGAAAGAAATGTCTTTAGTATTGGAGGTTTTTGAGGCTGAGGAGTCTGCTAGGTTTCTGTCCGCACTGTCAATAGGTCTGTTGACTTCTGTGCAAAATGGTGTGATGTCGCTGGATGAGGCTGAACGACTGCTTTTCTCGCCAAGAAGTTCGAGGGTTTTGAGGGAAAAAGGAATTTCTCCAAAAGTCACTGAGTTGCTTATGGATTGTTGTGAGTTGGAGGACGTTCTCAGTTTAAAACCATCAAGATTTAACAATAATTTGCAGGTGATGTTGGATAAGTTTGCGGATTTTTTGAAGGAGTCAAAAGTTAGAGAAACCGATTCCAATTTTTTAGAAATCAAATGATTGAAGGGGGGGAAGGGGGGAAAGGGGACAGATTTATTTGGTTTTTTGCTACGCTGAAAGCTTCCATGGAGGAGGAATCAATATGCCCAGGATGGGGCGTATTATTTTACCGAGAAAATGGGGGCAGATTTATTTAGGTCAGGAAAATAAATCTGTCCCCTTTTTTCTCCAGCGGAGCTGTTCCGAGTACGATTGCGCCTGAATTGCAAGCTTACGCGGAAAAACTAGGTGGTTTGGGGGTTAAAACTGCTTGTGGGAATACACTGGGTCGTTGTGCTGAGTTTAGAGCTGCTAATGAACTGCTACTGAATAATCCTGGGCTTAAGTTAAGTGATATTAAGTTTACTTCTGCTATTCGTCCTCGAACAGGTGAAGTGGTTCCGCGTTGCGAAAATTGTACAAATATTTTTGGGGCTGAATAATGGAAATGGATGATGAGTTTTTAGAAGTGAATGACTTAGATTGGTTCGCCTCTTTTGAAGATGGCACTCTGGCTCATTTTGCGACTGGAGGGCGGAGTTTTGTTCCACAGGCAGTAAGGAACTCGATTGCTGATTATGAAGTTGTATACGACTTTTTTTCTCATTAGATGAAAAATTTGATTTTGAAGTGATTGAAGATAATCTTCCTGTGTTTAATAATGATGATCAGCGTAATCGATACTTGCAGTCGTTTGTTCATATGGCAAGGAAAGGTTTGTATAGCTATGATGCTGGTGATGGTTTTTATAAGTTGGTAGTTAGGCCTAAAAAAGCTAGGAGTTGTTCTGAGTTGCCGACAGATATACGGGATATTCTCTGCGTGCTACCAATAGTTTCTTCTGGGTATGTGAATGCTATTAAAGATTCTGATTTTGGTGTTTGAGTGAGTAGTGTTCTGTTTCTTAGAAAGAAAAAAGGGAACAGATTTATTTTTTGATTTATTGCCACGCTGAAAGCTTCCATGAGGGGATACAGGGACAGACCACGATTAGAAGTTGACTGGCAACAGGCCAGTCTTTTAATCGTGGTCTGTCCCCGGATTTCCCAAACACTGGCTCCGGATGGACTGCACAAATAAAGGAAAAGGGGGCAGATTTATTTAATTTTTTCTACGCTGAAAGCTTCCATGGAGGAGGAATCAGATATGCCCAGGATGGGACGTATTGTTTTACCGAATTACCCGCATCACGTAGTGCAGCCAGGCCATAACCGGCAGGTGGTGTTTGCGGCGGCAGAGGATTATCAGCGCTATCTCTCTGATCTGCGCGAGCTAAAAGATGCGTTCGGGGTGAAGGTCTACGCCTATTGCCTGATGACGAATCATGTCCATTTGTTGCTAGCTCCTGGGGAGTCAACCGGTGGACTAGGACAATTGATGAAAGCACTGGCTGCCCGTGCGACGCGCTATCGCAATCGATTGGAGGGGCGCTCAGGCACCTTGTGGGAAAGTCGTTACAAATCCAGTGTGGTGCAGTCGGATTCATATTTGCTCGCTTGTAGTCGTTACATTGAATTGAATCCTGTGCGCGCTCGCATGGTCGCCAACGTCGCAGACTATGCATGGTCGAGCTATCGAAGCCGGGTAGATGATGAGTCTGGTGGGGGCTGGTTAGATGCTGATCCATGCTTCATGGCCTTGGGTGATACCTCGATGGAGCGGCGGCTTCGGTATGAAGAGTTTGTGCGCCAAGCTATTCCGACTGATCAGCTTCGATTAATCCGCGATGCTTTGCAGCGAGGTCAACTGACGGGTACAAGCCGTTTC
>NZ_FPJC01000008.1:0-237388 GCF_900119265.1 Pseudomonas sp. NFACC04-2 | reverse complement strand
CCTTGTGGGAGCGGGCTTGCTCGCGATGGCGTCAGGTCAACCAGCATTGATGTCGACTGGCACAACGCTTTCGCGAGCAAGCTCGCTCCCACAGGTTTTCAAGCAACCTGAACCATCAAATCTCAGGGCAAGAGAATCGTCGACCCCGTCGTGCGCCGCGCCGACAGTTCGGTCTGGGCCTTGGCCGCTTCCGCCAGTGGATAACGCTGGTTGATGTCCACCGTGAGCTTGCCGCTACTGATCATCCCGAACAGTTCATCGGCCATGCGCTGCAGGTTTTCGGCATTGTTGGCGTACGTCGCCAGGGTCGGGCGGGTGACGTAGAGCGAGCCCTTGGCCGAGAGAATCCCCAGGTTCACACCGTCCACTGCCCCCGAGGCATTGCCGAAGCTCACCACCAGGCCACGGGGGGCGACGCTGTCCAGGGAGGTCAGCCAGGTGTCCTTGCCAACGCCGTCGTACACCACGGGCACCTTCTTGCCGTCAGTCAATTCCAACACCCGCTGTGCGACGTTTTCCTTGCTGTAGTCGATGGTTTCCCAGGCGCCATGGGATTTGGCGATGGCGGCTTTTTCCGGTGAGCTGACGGTACCGATCAGCTTCACGCCCAAGGCCTTGGCCCATTGGCAGGCCAAGGAGCCCACGCCACCAGCGGCGGCGTGGAACAGGATGGTTTCGCCACCCTTGAGTTCATAGGTCTGGCGCAACAGGTATTGCACGGTCAGGCCCTTGAGCATCACGCCAGCGGCCTGTTCGAAACTGATGGATTCGGGCAGATGCACCAGGTTGGCTTCGGGCAATACATGCACATCGCTGTAGGCCCCCAGCGGTCCGCTGCCATACGCCACCCGGTCGCCGACCTTGAACCGCGTGACGCCTGGACCGATGGCCTCGACCACGCCCGCGCCCTCGGCGCCCAGGCCCGAAGGCAGCGCCGGTGGCGGATAAAGACCGCTGCGGTAGTAGGTGTCGATGAAATTCAGGCCGATCGCCTTGTTGCTGACGCGTACCTGCTGCGGGCCCGGCTCGGCCGGCTGATAGTCGACATACTCGAGTACTTCGGGACCGCCGTGGGAACTGAACTGGATACGTTTGGCCATCTTCACTTTCTCCTTGTCGCAGACTTTTTACCAAGCCTGCTATCGGACTCCTAAGCTTGACCGTCGTCAACTGTGGCGTGGGCAAGTGCGGTGGTATCCTGTGCGCCCATTTGCCACCGGCCCGCTATACGCCGCGTAGCGTAGCCCTGATCAAGGTGACGTCATGTCCACTCGTACCGAGGCCGTGAAAGCCTATCTGCTCGACCTGCAAGACCGAATCTGCGCCGCCCTGGAAACCGAGGACGGCGGCACGCGCTTCGTCGAAGATGCCTGGACCCGGCCAGCCGGGGGTGGCGGTCGCACGCGGGTGATCGAAAACGGCACGGTGATCGAAAAGGGCGGCGTCAACTTTTCCCACGTCTTCGGCAGCGGCCTCCCACCCTCGGCCAGCGCCCATCGGCCGGAACTGGCCGGACGCGGCTTCGAAGCCTTGGGCGTGTCGCTGGTGATCCACCCGCACAACCCCCATGTGCCGACCTCCCACGCCAACGTGCGTTTCTTCATCGCCGAAAAGGAAGGCGAAGAAGCCGTCTGGTGGTTCGGCGGTGGCTTCGACCTCACGCCCTACTACGGCGTAGAAGAGGACTGCGTCCATTGGCACCGCGTCGCCGAGCAAGCCTGCGCGCCGTTCGGCCCCGAGGTGTATCCGCGCTACAAGGCCTGGTGCGACAGCTACTTCCACCTCAAGCATCGCAACGAGCCCCGGGGCATCGGCGGCCTGTTTTTCGACGACCTGAACGAGTGGGGTTTCGACACCTGCTTTGCCTTCATCCGCGCCATCGGCGACGCCTACATCGATGCCTACCTGCCCATCGTGCGTCGTCGCAAGCATGACGCGTTCACCGCCAAGCAACGGGAATTCCAGGAATATCGCCGTGGGCGTTACGTGGAATTCAACCTGGTCTACGACCGCGGCACCCTGTTCGGGCTGCAATCGGGCGGGCGTACCGAGTCGATCCTGATGTCCCTGCCGCCGCAAGTGCGCTGGGGCTACGACTGGAAAGCCGAGCCGGGCAGCGAAGAGGCGCGGCTGACCGAGTACTTCCTGCAGGATCGCGATTGGCTGGCAACGGCCTGAACGGGGATATTCCATGGATCGCTACGTTGTAATGGGTAACCCGATCGGCCACAGCAAGTCGCCGTTGATTCATCGCCTGTTCGCCGAGCAGACCGGGCAAACCCTGGACTACAGCACGCTGCTGGCACCGCTGGAGGATTTCTCCGGTTGCGCCCAGGCATTTTTCCGCGAGGGGCGTGGGGCGAACGTCACGGTGCCGTTCAAGGAAGACGCCTTTCGCCTGGCCGACACCCTGACCGAGCGAGCCCAGCGGGCCGGGGCGGTCAATACGTTGAGCAAACTGGCCGACGGGCGCCTGTTGGGTGACAACACCGACGGCGCCGGCCTGGTCCGGGACCTGACCGTCAACGCCGGCTTCAGCCTCCAGGGCAAGCGCATCCTGTTGCTGGGGGCCGGCGGCGCGGTGCGCGGCGCCCTGGAACCGCTGCTGGCCGAAGCGCCGGCCTCGGTGGTCATCGCTAACCGCACCGTGGAAAAAGCCGAAGTGCTGGCCGAGTTGTTCGCCGACCTGGGCCCGGTCTCGGCCAGTGGGTTCGATTGGCTGCAAGAGCCGGTGGACCTGATCATCAACGCCACCTCCGCGAGCCTGTCGGGGGATGTACCGCCGATTGCCGCCAGCTTGATCGAGCCCGGCAAGACGGTCTGCTACGACATGATGTATGGCAAGGAGCCGACCTCATTCTGCCGTTGGGCCAGTGGGCACGGGGCGGCGGTGGCGATGGATGGCCTGGGCATGCTCGCCGAACAGGCGGGCGAAGCGTTCTACCTGTGGCGCGGGGTGCGCCCGGACACCGCGCCCGTGCTGACCGAGCTGCGCCGACAGCTCGCGCTGTAGGCCTCAGGCTGTTGTGGCGAGGGGATTTATCCCCTCGCCACAGGTATGTGTCTGCCTCAAGTCCCCTACAGTTTTCAATCCTCGAAATGGATCGGGCAATGCTCCGGTCCTTCCAGCTTCAACAACTCCTCCACCACCTGCGGCCGGGCCATGCGCAAGGTCAGGCTACGCCCCTGGCCGCGCAGGCGCCGGGCTTCCTGGTGGAGCATTTCCACCCCGGAATAATCGATGAAGTTGATCTGCTGGGCATCGATCACCACCCGCTGCGCCTGCAACCGTTGCAGGCGTACTTGCAGGTAATGGCTGGCGCCGAAAAAGATCGAGCCGCCCACCCGCAGGATCTCCGCCTCCCCCTCGCGAAAGTGCTGCACCCGCGGCTGTGAGGTGCGCTTGAGGTAGAAGAACAGCGAAGCCAGTACGCCGGCATAAATGGCGGTTTGCAGTTCCAGCAGCAACGTGGCCAGGCAGGTCAGGCTCATCACCATGAATTCGGCGCGGCTCACGCGGTACAAAGCTCGGATACCACGGTGGTCCACCAGCCCCCAGGCGATCAGCAGGATGCTGCCGGCCATGGCCGGAATCGGGATGTGCGCGATCAGTTTCGCCCCGGCGACCGCAAACAACGCCACCCACAAGGCCGAGAACACCCCGGCCAGGGGCGAGCAGGCCCCGGCTTCATAGCTGAGGCCGGAACGGGTGAAGGAACCGGCCGACAAGGATCCGGAGAAAAATCCACCAACGAGGTTGGAAAGCCCCTGCGCCCTCACCTCCTGGTTCGCATCGAGCAATTGCCCGGAACGTACCGACAACGAACGGGCAATGGACAGGCTGGTGACCAGCCCGAGCATGCCCACCGCGACGGCCCCGGGCAGCAAGCGCAGGATCAGTTCCAGGTCCAGCGGCAGCAGGGTGAGCGGCGGCAGGCGCCCGGCGAACGCACTGACCAGCGCCACATGCCCGAACATCGCCGGCCACAGCCAGACCACCAGACTGCTGATGATTAAAGTTATCAACAGGCTCGGCCAGCGCGGCAGCAAGCGCTTGAGCACCACACCCAGGAGCAGCGTGCCCAACCCCAGCAGCAGCGATGGCTTATCCACAGCCCCGATGTGCTCGACCAGCATCAGCAGGCTCCGCAGCGCCGTGGCTTCGTTCGGCAAGTCGAGGCCCAGCAGGTTCGGCAACTGCCCCAATGCGATCACCGCCGCCGCCCCCAAGGTGAAACCCAGCACCACCGAATGGGAGACGAAATTCACCAGCGCACCGAAACGCAACAACCCTAGCAGCCACTGGAAAATCCCCGCCAGCACCGTCAGCAGCAGGATCAAGGTGATGTAGTCCTGGCTGGCGGGCACCGCCAGAGGGCTAACGGTGGCGTACAAGACGATGGAGATTGCCGCCGTAGGACCGCAGATCAGGTGCCATGACGACCCCCACAGGCAGGCGATCAGCACCGGCACGATCGCTGCGTACAAGCCGTACTCGGGGGGCAAACCGGCAATCAGGGCGTAGGCGATGGACTGCGGCAACGCGAGAATCGCGCCACTCAGACCAACGATCAGGTCACGGCCGACACTGGCGCGGGTCTGCCGGGGCAGCCAGCTCAGGAAGGGGAAGAGTGAACGGCGCGTGGGGATTGCCATGGGGCCTCAAGGATGGGGTTTGGCGCAAGAGTATCAGGCGAGGGATCACCCGTGGCGAGGGAGCTTGCTCCCGCTCGGTCGCGCAGCGGCCGCAAAAAATCGGGACCGCTGCGCAGTCCAGCGGGAGCAAGCTCCCTCGCCACAAAAGCCCCTCGCCATTATGCCTAGAGCTTGGCCTTCACCGCCGCCAACGCATCCTTGCCATCCAGGGTCTTCACGCCGTCCAGCCACTTATCCAGCACCGCCGGGTTGGCCTTGATCCAGGCCTTGGCCGCATCTGCGTTGCTGACTTTGTTGTTCACCACCTCGGCCATGATGCTGTTCTCCATTTCCTGGGTGAAGCTCAGGTTGGTCAACAGCTTGCCAACGTTCGGGCAGGCCTGTGCATAACCCTTGCGGGTCAAGGTGTAGACGCTGCCCGTATCGCCGAAATACTTCTCGCCGCCCTTGAGGTAGTGCATTTTCAATTGCACGTTCATCGGGTGCGGCGTCCAGCCCAGGAAGGTCACGAACTTCTGTTTCTTCACCGCCCGGGAGACTTCCGCCAACATCGCCTGCTCGCTGGACTCCACCAGTTTCCACTCGCCCATGCCGAAGTCATTGGTCTTGATGATTTCTTTCAGGGAGAGGTTGGCCGGGGCGCCGGAGCCGATGCCGTAGATCTTCTTCTCGAACTTGTCGGCGAATTTGTTCAGGTCGGCAAAGTTATGCACACCGGCGTCCCAGACATAATCCGGAACCGCCAGGGTGAACTCGGTGCCGTCGAGGTTCTTGGCCAGTTGCGTGACGTCGCCCGTGGCCACGAATTTGTCATAGAAGCCCTGCTGCGCCGGCATCCAGTTACCCAGGAATACATCCACCTGGCCGTCCTTGAGGCCGCCGAAGGTGATCGGCACCGCGAGCGTGTCGACCTTGGCCTTGTAGCCCATGCCATCCAACAGGAAACCGGTGATGGCGTTCGTCGCGGCGATGTCACTCCAGCCCGGGTCAGCCATTTTCACGGTCTCGCAGCTCTGCTCGGCCCACGCCGAAACACTGCTCAACGCCAACAGCCCAGCGGTCAGTACTGTGGATAACTTTTGCATGTGCTTCCCCTTACGTTATTGGTTTTGGCAGGGTTGTGGATAACGGGCCTTGCGCTCCAGATCGTCGAGATCGATGTGGTTACGCATGTACTGCTGGCTGGCGTCCACCAGCGGCTGGTGGTCCCAGCTCTTGAGTTTGCCCAGGGTCAGCGCCTGGGCGACAAAACGGCGGCGGCGCTGGCTGGCGAGCACCTGTTGATGAATAGCCGGAATATCCCACTTGGCGCGCGCTTCGGCGAGAAAATCGGCGAACAGGGTTTGATGCTCAGGAGATTGGCTGAGATCTTCCAGCTCCTTGGGATCGTTGCGTACGTCGAACAGCAGGCACGGGTCGTCTTCGCTGTAGATGAATTTCCACGGGCCACGGCGGATCATCATCAAGGGGCTGATGGTGCCTTCGGCCATGTATTCACCGAAGACTTCGTCATGCCCGCCCTGCCCTTGCAGATGCGGCACCAGCGAACGGCCATCCAGTGTCAAGCCGGGTTCCAGCGTACCGCCGGCCAGTTCCACCAGGGTCGGCAGCAGGTCGGCGGTGGACACCGCCGCGCCCACCCGACTGCTGGCGAACTGTCCCGGTGCGCTGATGAGCAACGGTACGCGGGCAGCCATTTCAAACCAGTGCATTTTGTACCACAGGCCCTTTTCGCCGAGCATGTCCCCATGATCGCCGGAGAAGACGATGATCGTGTCGTCCAACAGACCGGTATCTTCCAGGGTTTGCAGCAGCTTGCCGACGTTGCTGTCGATGTAGCTGCACGCGCCGAAATAGGCGCGGCGGGCATCACGGATTTTATCCACAGGCAGTGGCTTGTCCCACAGGTCATAGACCTTCAGCAGCCGCTGGGAATGTGGATCGAGGTCTGTTTGCGCCGGTGTCTGCGGCAACGGAATGTCATTGTCGTCATACAAATCCCAGAACGCCTTGGGAATCGTGTACGGGTCGTGTGGGTGGGTCATCGACACAGTGAGGCAGAACGGCTGGTCACCGTCTTCGCGGATGTGGTCGAACAGGTACTGTTGGGCCTTGAACACCACTTCTTCATCGAAATCCAGCTGGTTGGTGCGCACGCAAGGGCCGGCCTGCAACACCGACGACATGTTGTGGTACCAGCTCGGCCGCACGTCCGGCTCGTCCCAGTTCACCGACCAGCCGTAGTCGGCCGGATAAATGTCGCTGGTCAGGCGCTCTTCGTAGCCGTGCAGTTGGTCGGGACCGCAAAAGTGCATCTTGCCGGACAATGCCGTGCGATAGCCGAGGCGGCGCAGGTAATGGGCGTAAGTCGGCACGTCCGCAGGAAAATCCGCCGCGTTGTCGTAGGCGCCGATCTTGCTGGGCAACTGGCCGCTCACCAACGTGAAACGCGACGGCGCGCACAGCGGGCTGTTGCAATAGGCGGCGTCGAACACCACGCCCTCGGCGGCCAGGCGCGACAGGTTCGGCAGCTTGATCGGCGAAGGACCGTAGATCGGCAACATTGGCGCGGCCATTTGATCGGCCATGATGAAAAGAATGTTCTTGCGCTTCATGTATTCGCGGCATTCCATAGTAGGCAGTTATGCGACATTGCTGCGATTGAGCATGTAGCCCCCAGGTTTTGGGGTAAAGCCCATGCAGGATAATGACTAGGATAAGCACAGCTTATGTATGACGCCTTGGGTAACCTGTCCCTGGAACTGTTCCGTGCCTTTGAAGCCGCAGCCCGCCAACAAAGCTTTACGGCGGCGGCGATTGAGCTGGGCACCACGCAGCCGGCCATCAGCCAGCAGATCAAGCGCCTGGAAGAGCAACTGGGTACACGGTTGTTCGACCGGATCTACCGTGGCATCGAACTGACCGAGGCCGGGACGATCCTGTTCGAGCAGGTGCAGGCCGGTCTGCAAAGCATCGATGCCGGGCTGAGCGCGATCACCGCCCAACACCAGCATGAGGTGCTGCAGGTCGCCACGGACTTCGCCTTCGCCGCTTACTGGCTGATGCCGCGCCTGCATCGCTTTCACGCCGCCAACCCCCAGGTGGACGTGAGCCTGGTGACCAGCGAACGCAACCACAACATGCTGCGGACCGATATCGACGTTGCCGTGCTGTTCGGCGACGGTCGCTTCAAGCAAGGCGAAAGTCGCTGGCTGTTCAGCGAAGAAGTCTTTCCGGTCTGTAGCCCGCTGCTGCTTAAGGAACGTCCCCTGCCCTTGCCCGCCCAGGCCTTGGCGGAGTTTCCATTGCTGCACCTGCGAGCGGGCAACAGCAACAGCTGGTTCGACTGGAGCGGCGTATTCCGCGAGCTGGGCATCACCTCGCCGCCCGCCCCCGGGCAATTGCGCTTCGACAACTACACACTCCTCATCCAGGCGGCGATTGGCGGCCAAGGTGTCGCCATCGGCTGGCGACACCTTGTGGATAACTTATTGGCGCAAGGGCTGCTGTGTCGGCCGATCGCCGAAACGGTGCTGTCGCGGCTGGGGTATTACGTGGTCTTGCCTCAGCGTAAACGGCGCGGTGTGCTGATCAGGCAATTCGTCGATTGGTTGACGGAGGAACAGGCCAATAGCGCCGAATCGCTCACGGGATTGCCGCTGCCTTCCATTGCGGTTTGAGGCCGTGGCGAGAGCCATGTTTTGGGACTGCTTCGCAGCCCAGCGGGAGCAAGCCTCGCCACGGATGTAGTTGTCGTCAGCTAGTGGGCGGCCACAAAGTTGACATGCTCGCCCACATGCAGGTTCAGGCGCAGCTCATCGGCGATGCCGACCGCCACGCGGTTGAGCCGCTCCAGGGATTCAGCCATGCCGGGTTCCAGGCTGGTGCTGACCTGGCTGAAATGCTCGATGCCCAGGCCTGGCGCAGCGTAAGGGGCGTTGACCAAGGTCCATTGCAAGGTACTGTTCTTGAGGGCGTCGAGCACTTCTTCGGCGGCATGACGCTGCAAATCGTCGTCGGCCTGCTCCTCGTCGAGTACGGCGAAGTCGCCGATCAGGAACAACCGGGGCACGTTCACCGCTTGCATGCCGGCGATCAGGGCATCCACCGCCAGGACTTGCTCCACCGGGCCGGGAATCAACGTGCGCTCCACTTGTTCACTGTTCATCGGCAACCCCGGCGCGTTCAATAGACACACCACGGCGCTAGCGCCGGCAACGCTTTGCTTGACCCGCTCCGGATCGAAAAGATCGCCGGTCTTGGTCCGCAGGCCCGGGCGTGGAGCCAGAGCGGTAAGATCGTCGAGAATGGCGATGACCTCATGCTGGCGCCGCAGCATTTCAGCCATCAACGCACTGCCGAGGCTGCTCATGGCACCATAGAGCACCACTTTGATGACCGGGGTTTCGGCGTTTTTCATGGCTGTTTCCCTCTCTAACGCGCATGTAAAGGCTCTGACCCGCGGCAAACGGCGAGGGTTCGGCCTCTTTTCCAAGGAGTACAGATGCAGCGGATCAAGGGCTACCACGCCCATGTGTATTTCGACGCCAGCACCCTCGACCAGGCGCGGGCCCTGTGCGAGGAAGCGGCGCGGCTGTTCCCGCTGAAAATGGGCCGTGTCCATCAACGTCCGGTCGGCCCGCACCCGGACTGGAGTTGTCAGTTGGCGTTCGATCCCCAGTACATCGGCGTGGTCCTGCCGTGGCTGGCGCTGAATCGCAAGGGCCTGGTGATTTTCCTGCACCCGGAGACCGGCGATGACCTGACGGACCACACCGAGCATGCGATCTGGATGGGCGCGGTGCGGCCGTTGAATCTTTCAGCGTTTAAGGCAAGCACCTGATTGCTGTTGTGGCGAGGGAGCTTGCTCCCGCTCGGTCGCGCAGCGGCCGCAAATCCTGGGGCCGCTTCGCAGCCCAGCGGGAGCAAGCTCCCTCGCCACACAGCTACACAGCTGCATAGCTGCACAGACTCGCTTGACCAACCATCAGCCATTGCAACGGCGAAAGCTTGCTGAAAGCTAGCGCGATTAGGATCACCGCACTTCCGGCAAAAGACCGGTCGGCCAAAAGCGAGTTTTCAAGGCTCGTTCGGCCCTTTTAACAACAACAATGGTGATTCTGATGTCCGCTGCTACCCGTCCCGCCGCACCCACTCCATCCGTCCCTCTCGTGCTTTGCATTTCGCGCTGACCTGTCCGGTTCGCCTTTCATAGCCGCGCTACGCCTGGAGTATTTCCCATGCTGACTTTCCTTGGCTTCGCCATGGTCATCACGTTCATGTTCCTGATCATGACCAAGCGCCTGTCCGCGCTGATCGCCCTGATCATTATCCCGATCCTGTTCGCCCTGTTCGGTGGCTTCGCGCCGAAGATCGGCCCGATGATGCTCGAAGGCATCACCAAGCTCGCCCCGACCGGGGTGATGCTGATGTTCGCGATTCTGTATTTTGCCCTGATGATCGACTCCGGCCTGTTCGACCCGGCCGTGCGCAAGATCCTCAAGCTGGTCAAGGGCGACCCGTTGAAAGTTTCGGTCGGTACCGCCGTTCTGGCGCTCGTCGTTTCCCTCGATGGTGACGGCGCGACCACTTACATGATCTGCGTGGCCGCGATGCTGCCGCTCTACAGCCGCATCGGCATGAGCCCGCGCATCATGGCCGGCCTGATCATCCTCGCCGGTGGCGTGATGAACATGACCCCCTGGGGCGGCCCGACGGCCCGGGCGGCCAGTGCGCTGCATGTGGACCCGTCCGACATCTTCGTGCCGATGATTCCCGCCATGCTGGCCGGCGTCGCGGCGATCCTGGCGATCTCCTACATGTATGGCAAACGCGAGCGCGCACGCCTGGGTGAATTGCACTTGGCGGGCGACGAGATCGACCACAGCGAAATCAGCGTGTCCCAGTTCCCGGACGCCCGTCGTCCGAAGCTGATCTGGTTCAACGGCGCGCTGACCCTGGCCCTGATGTGCACCCTGATCGCCGGCCTGTTGCCGCTGCCGGTGCTGTTCATGGTGGCCTTCAGCATCGCGATGATCGTCAACTACCCGTGCCTGCAACAGCAGAAAGACCGCGTCGCGGCCCACGCCGGCAGTGTGTTGGCGGTGGTCGGGCTGATTTTCGCGGCGGGTATCTTCACCGGCATCCTGTCTGGCACCGGCATGGTCGACGCCATGTCCAAGAGCCTGCTGGCGGTCATTCCGGAGTTCCTCGGTCCTTACCTGGCAGTCATCACTGCGCTGGTGAGCATGCCCTTCACCTTCTTCATGTCTAACGATGCATTTTATTACGGGGTGTTACCGGTTTTGGCCGAAGCCGCCAGCCATTACGGCATCACTGCCGTTGAAATGGCCCGTGCCTCCATCGTTGGCCAGCCCGTCCACCTGTTGAGCCCACTGGTTCCGTCGACCTACCTGCTGGTAGCCTTGGCTGGGATCGAGTTCGGCGATCACCAGCGCTTCACCTTGAAGTGGGCAGTGCTGGTTTGCCTGTGCATAATGTTCGCCGCCTTGCTGATGGGGATTTTTCCGCTGTTCAGCACTCTATAAAAGCAACGCTCGCTCTGCCGTGTCTATCTGACAAGAAGGCCGGCCGGGCCTAACACTCGCTCAAAGGAACTCACATGGAATGGCTGACCAACCCGGAAATCTGGGTTGCCTTCTTTACCTTGACCGCCCTGGAAATCGTCCTGGGTATCGACAACATCATCATGATCTCGATCCTGGTCAGCCGCATGCCCAAGCACATGCAGGCGCGCACCCGGATCTTCGGCCTGGCGCTGGCCATGATCACGCGGATCCTGTTGCTGCTGTCCATCACCTGGGTCATGCGCCTGACGGCGGATTTGTTCGAAGTGTTCGGCCAGGGCATCTCCGGTCGTGACCTGATCCTGTTCTTCGGTGGCCTGTTCCTGCTGTGGAAAAGCTCCCAGGAGATGTACCACGCGCTGGAAGGCGAAGATGAAAGCAACGACGAACCTTCGGGCAAGGGCGGCAACTTCATCTACACCATCATCCAGATCGCGATCATCGACATCGTGTTCTCCCTGGACTCGGTCATTACCGCGGTCGGCATGGTCTCCCATGTACCGGTGATGGTTGCCGCCATCGTCGTTGCCGTACTGGTGATGATGCTGGCTTCGGGCACCATCAGCACGTTCATCGACAAACACCCGTCGCTGAAGATGCTGGCGCTGTCGTTCCTGCTGGTGGTCGGTACCGTGCTGATCGCCGAGTCGTTCGACGTGCACGTACCAAAAGGCTACGTCTACTTCGCCATGGCGTTCTCCCTGGCGGTGGAAGCGGTCAACATCAAGATGCGCACCGCCATGGCCCGCAAGCGCAAGCAGCAGGATCCGGTGAAACTGCGTAAGGATGTACCCGGTCAGTAATGACATGGGGCAGTGAATAAAGGGGCTCTTTGGAGCCCCTTTTTCATGCTGGTATGAAAGTGGCCTAGTGCATGACCTGTGGGAGCGGGCTTGCTCGCGAAGAGGCCAGAACAGTCAATCCTGTGTCGCCTGACAGAATGCATTCGCGAGCAAGCCCGCTCCCACAGGTCCGCGTTTGCCTGATCAATAGGAGGCTTCAAGATCGTCGGGGTGTTTTTTATGACAGTTTTGTTTCAATCGATTCTTTAGCTGTGCAATGCTGGCGCTCGAACCATTAGCCAACTACAGCTTAAGTACATACCTAAAAATGATGTGGCGCTGTCACTTTGTCCCTTTGGGACGCTAACAGGGGGCCTCTCATGCTGACCCTGCTGAATTTGCTCTCCGCCGTGGCCCTGCTGATCTGGGGCACGCATATCGTGCGTACCGGCATCTTGCGGGTCTATGGCTCGAACCTGCGCCATGTCATTGGCCAGAACATGTCCCGGCGCTGGCTGGCGTTCATCGCTGGGATCATAGTCACGGCCATGGTCCAGAGCAGTAACGCCACGGCCATGCTCGTCACCTCGTTCGTCGGCCAGGGCCTGATGGCGTTGACGCCGGCTCTGGCGACCATGCTGGGTGCCGATGTCGGCACCGCGCTGATGGCACGGGTGCTGACCCTCGACCTGTCGTGGCTGTCGCCGCTGCTGATTTTCCTCGGTGTGATCTTCTTCCTCTCGCGCAAACAGACCCGCGTCGGCCAAATGGGCCGGGTCGGCATCGGCCTGGGCCTGATCATCCTGGCCCTGCAATTGATCGTCGAAGCCGCCGCGCCCATCACCCATGCCCAAGGCGTGAAAGTGATCTTCGCCTCGCTGACCGGCGACATCCTGCTCGATGCACTGGTCGGCGCGCTGTTCGCGATGATTTCCTATTCCAGCCTGGCCGCCGTGCTGCTGACCGCGACATTGGCCGGTGCCGCGGTGATCAGCCTGCCGGTGGCCATCGGCCTGGTGATCGGCGCCAACATCGGCAGCGGCGTATTGGCGTTCCTCAGCACCAGCATGCAGAACACCGCCGGACGCCAGGTGGCGCTGGGCAGCCTGCTGTACAAGCTGATCGGGCTGTTGTTGATCATTCCGGTGCTCGATCCGCTGGTGGGCTGGCTCGACAGCCTGGATTTCAGCCCCCAGGAAACGGTGATCGGTTTTCATCTGCTCTACAACGCCGTGCGGTGCCTGGTGCTGCTGCCCAGCGTCGGCCCGATGGCCAAGCTCTGTACCTGGCTGCTGCCGGAACGGCCCGAGACCAACGGCACGGCCAAGCCCCGCCACCTGGACCCCACGGCCCTCGCCACCCCGAGCCTGGCGCTGGCGAACGCGGCCCGTGAAACCCTGCGCATTGGCGATCTGATCGAAAACATGCTCGAAGCCATGCTGGACGTGCTGCGCGGCCAGCAGACCGCGGTGACCCAGGAAGTGCGGCGCATGAGCGATGACGTCGAGGCACTGTGCAGTGCAATCAAGTTGTACATGGCGCAAATGCCCCGTGAAGACCTCAGCGAACAGGACAGCCGCCGCTGGGCCGAGATCATCGAACTGGCGATCAACCTCAAGCTGGCCAGCGACCTGATCGAGCGCATGTTGCGCAAGGTCCAACAGCAGAAGACTTCCCAGCGCCGCTCATTTTCCGATGTAGGCCTGGAAGAATTGGCGGGGCTGCACAGCCACTTGATCGCCAACCTGCGGCTGGGGTTGTCGGTATTCCTGAGCGCCGACCGGGAAAGCGCCCGCCAGTTGTTGCGTGAGAAACGTCGTTTCCGGGCACAGGAACGGCGCATGGCCCATGCCCATGTCAGCCGCCTGCAACGCAAAGTCGTCCAAAGCCTGGAGACCAGTTCCCTGCACCTGGAGCTGATTGCCGACATGAGGCGCCTCAATTCGCTGTTTTGCGGCAGTGCCTATGTGGTGCTGGAGACGGCCGAGATCGGTGCGCTGGCGGCGGATGAAATTAGCGACATTACCCATTCGCCTTGAACAACTGGCGCATTGGTCAGTCAGTAACAATGGCTCGGGCCTGAAACCGTTCAGCGGCCCGCCTGCTCCCGTTGTCATGAATACCGCATAGATTCGATAGGGGGAGCGAGCCAACTCCGGGCGCGACCCGCCGATGAGGCCTGCCCGGCACCATGGATCTCCACTCAGCCGCCAGGAAGCCCTTATGCGTTGTCTGTTGCTCGCCTTTCTTTTGCTCGGCTCACTGCCCGTGGTTGCTCTGGACCGGTTCCAGGTCGAAGGCTATACGCTGCCCAACGGCATGCAACTGATACTCAAGCCCGGCACCGAGCGCGGCCATGTGGCGATCCGGCTGGTGGTCGGCGTGGGTCTGGACGATTTCAGTTGCGCCGACAAGGAACTGCCGCACCTGCTCGAGCACCTGTTGTTCAGCGGCGTCGACGACAGTGGTGAAGGTGGCCTGGAAGAGCGCATGCAGGCCTTGGGCGGCGAGTGGAATGCCTTCACCAGCAACGCCGACACCACGTTCGTCATCGAGGCGCCGGCACGCAATCAACGCAAGGTGCTGGACCTGCTGCTGACGCTGTTGACCCGCACCCGTATCGACGAAAAAGCCCTGGAGGCGGCCAAGCGGGTGGTGGAGCGCGAAGACGGTGGTCACTACACCCACCTGCAACGCTGGCTCGATCACCAGGACTTGGGCCACAAGGCCAGCAACCAACTGGCGGTTGAGTTGGGCTTGCGCTGCGCAGAACGGGCCGAGGTCCAGCGCCATACCCTCGCCCGCCTCGAACAAGTGCGCAAGACCTGGTATGCGCCGAACAACATGACGCTGATCGTGGTCGGGGATCTCGACCGACTGCTGCCCGCCTACTTGGAACGCGCCTTTGGCGAACTCGAGCCGGTGGAGCCCAGTGCCCACGAGGCGCTGCCGCAAATCCGCTACAAGGCGGTCACCAAGCGCAATCTGATCCGTGGCCTGGCCGGCGACAGTGCCAAGCTTCACTGGCTGTTCCCGGAACCGGTGCTGGACGAGCAGCATGACGAAACCTTCGATCTGCTCAAGGATTACCTGGATTGGGCACTTTATCGCCAGCTGCGCCTGGCCCGCGGCCTGTCCTACGGGCCGTGGACCGAACGCGAAGTATTCGGCGGCGTCGGCTTCTTCAGCCTGAACGCCGACCTGTCCCGCGAAGACCTGCCCGAAGCCGAACAGGCGCTGGAAGAACTGCGCAAGACCTTGCTCAAGGATGGCCTGGACCCTGCCAGTTTCGTGCGCATCAAACGCGCGGCCATCGCCCATCAGTCCTGGGCGGTTCAAGGTAACAGCGCACTGGCCGATTACTACTGGGGCGCCTTGGGCGATTACGAAGACGGTCGCTTCGCCAACCCGGCCGTGCGCCTGCAGGAGGTGAGCCTGGAACAGGCCAACGTGGCCCTGCGCGAACTGCTCAAGGACCCGGGTTACCTGCGCATCGAGAAGCCGTTGCTCAGTGACGATGAACTCGTCTGGGGGCTGGGCGGCTTGCTGGGGCTGTTGCTGCTCGGATTGGTGACATGGCAGGTACGCCGACAACGTAGAAGCTGACGAGTGCAACGAGGCTGCGATCTTTCCCCTGGCATTCGGGGCGCAAGCGAAAGATCAGAAGATCGCAGCCTTCGGCAGCTCCTACAGGGTAGTGCGGCGTTTCGCTAAATTCCCTCACCACAAGAGTGCTCGTCACATCGATGCCCTGGCGATACTCTGTCAGGGATATTTTCCTACGACTTACTGTGAAACTACCGAATGCAAAACCTGACGGTCTATATCCAGCGCATCCTTGAATTGATGAAGCGCTATCCAGGGGTCATTGCGCTCGGTGGTTTCATCTCCGGGGTCGGCAGTTTCATGCTGGTGGACCGCCAGCAGGGCCTGGCCACCTGGATCGCCATCATGATGCTGGTGAGCTGGCTCTGGCTGATGGTCGAGAACAGCATGACCCGGCTGTTCACGCGGATTTTCAAACGGGAGATTCCCCAGCCGCTGTTGCGCTACGCCACGCAGATGATTCACCAGGAAAGCCTGTTTTTCGTCCTGCCGTTTTTCTTCATCACCACCACCTGGAACAGCAGCCAACTGCTTTTCACTGGCCTGCTGACGATCGCGGCGCTGATCTCGATCACCGATCCGCTGTACTACAAATGGCTGGCGCCACGGCGCTGGGCGTTCCTGGCGTTGCACACGCTGACGCTGTTCGCCGCCCTGCTCACCGCGTTGCCGGTCATCCTGCACCTGACCACCGACCAAAGCTTCAAGCTGGCACTGGGCATTGCCATGCTGCTGTCGTTTCCCAGCCTGGCCTCGATCTTTCCGATCCGCACCGTGCGCAACGCCGTGGCGATCCTCTGCATTACCGTGGGGATTGGCGCCGCTGGCTGGGTGCTGCGCTCCTGGGTGCCGCCGGCGACGCTGTGGATGACCGAAGTGGCGATCAGCACCCAACTGGAAGACCGCACTCCCGGTGCCAGCCTCAAGGAAGTCAGCGCCGCCCAGATCCGCGGCAACGGCCTGTACGCCTACACCGCGATCAACGCACCACGTGGGCTCGACGAGCGGATCTATCACGTCTGGCAGTTCAACGGTAAAGAAGTGGATCGTATCGCCCTGGACATTCATGGCGGGCGCAAGGAAGGCTATCGCGCCTGGACTCACAAACAGAACTTCCCGGACGACCCGACAGGCAAATGGCAGGTGCGGGTGCTGACGGAAAATGGCCAGATGATCGGAGTGCTGCGTTTCAACGTGAACGCCGCTGTACCCGAAGCAAAATGATGGCAATTGTGCTATCAGGTAGCGCTGTTCAAGCCGAACGAGCATGGAGCTTATGACCCCCAGCCCCCACATGGGCAGTGCCCGACTCGACACGTCCGGCGCGCCGGCGCAGCTGTGGATCAGCGGCGCCTGGACGCTGGCCCATTACCCACAGCTCAAGCGCCTGGCCGAATCGCTGCGCGGCCAGTACGACGAAAACACCCGGATCGACCTCAACGGCCTCGGGGCCCTCGACACCGCCGGGGCCTCGTTATTGGTGGAACTGCTGGGCTCCGAACGGCTGGGCAAGACCACCGAACACCCGGACTGCAGTTTGCCGGCAGCCGAGCGCGCGTTGTTGCAGACGGTGTACTGCTCGCTGACGGATTTCTGCGTACCGGACAAAGAACCGAAAGTCAGCGTCGTGACCCAGTTGCTGACGCGCATCGGCCGCGCCGTGGAGAAGGTCTGGCAGGACACCCTGCAATTGCTCGGTTTTGTCGGCCTGATCCTGGAAACCCTGGCCCGCGGGCTGTTTCATCCGCGGCGCTGGCGCATTACGCCGATGGTCGTGCACATCGAGCAGACCGGCCTGGACGCGGCGCCCATCGTGGCCTTGCTGACGTTCCTGGTGGGCGCGGTGGTGGCCTTTCTCGGGGCGACGGTGCTGGCGGATTTCGGCGCCAGTATCTTTACCGTGGACTTGGTAGCGTTCTCGTTCCTGCGCGAATTCGGCGTGTTGCTGACGGCGATCCTCATGGCGGGCCGCACCGCCAGCGCGTTCACCGCGCAGATCGGCTCGATGAAAGCCAACGAAGAAATCGACGCAATCCGCACCCTTGGCCTCGACCCCGTCGAGCTGCTGGTGGTGCCGCGGGTGCTGGCCCTGCTGGTGGCGCTGCCCATGCTGACGTTCGTCGCCATGCTCTCGGGCATCATTGGCGGCGGTGTCGTGTGCGCACTGTCGCTGGGCATCTCCCCGGCCATGTTCCTGTCACTGCTGCAATCGGACATCGGCGTGCAGCACTTCGTGGTGGGGATGGTCAAGGCGCCGATCTTCGCCTTCCTGATCGCTGCCGTGGGCTGCCTGGAAGGCTTCAAGGTCAGCGGCAGCGCCGAATCGGTCGGGGCCCACACCACTTCCAGCGTGGTGCAGTCGATTTTCGTGGTGATTGTGCTGGATGCCGTGGCCGCGCTGTTTTTCATGGAGATGAGCTGGTGAGTCGACCTTCCAGGACGCCCTCCGAGGCGGTGATTCAGGTGCGTGGCCTGTGCAATCGCTTTGGCCGCCAGAGCGTGCATGAAAACCTCGACCTGGACGTCTACAAGGGCGAGATCCTCGCCGTGGTGGGTGGCTCCGGCAGTGGCAAGTCGGTGCTGCTGCGCAGCATCGTCGGCTTGAACCAGCCCAGCGAGGGTTCGGTGCGGGTGTTCGGCCAGGACTTGCCGAGCCTGTCCCAGGAGCAGCGTTCGCGGGTGGAACGGCGCTTTGGCGTGCTGTTCCAGAAAGGCGCGCTGTTTTCGTCCCTGACCGTGACAGAAAACGTCGCCCTGCCCCTGATCGAACACGCCGGCCTCAGCCGGGCCGACGCCGAACACCTGGCGGCAGTGAAACTCGCCCTGGCCGGGCTGCCACTCTCGGCCGCGGACAAGTACCCCGCCTCGCTGTCCGGCGGCATGATCAAGCGCGCCGCCCTCGCCCGTGCGCTGGCCCTGGACCCGGACATCCTGTTTCTCGACGAACCCACCGCCGGCCTCGACCCCATCGGCGCGGCGGCGTTCGACCAGTTGATCCTGACGCTGCGCGACGCCCTGGGCCTGAGCGTGTTCCTGGTCACCCATGACCTGGACACCCTCTACACCATCACCGACCGGGTGGCGGTGCTGGCGCAGAAAAAAGTGCTGGTGGCCGATGTCATCGACAAGGTGTCGGAAACCGACGACGCCTGGATTCATGAATACTTTCATGGCCCTCGCGGCCGCGCGGCTTTATCCGCCGCTACACAGTCCAACGAGGTTTGACATGGAAACCCGAGCCCATCACGTGCTGATCGGCCTGTTCACCGTCATTGTGGTGGTCAGCGCCCTGCTGTTCGGCCTCTGGCTGGCCAAGTCCAGCGTGGACAGCGAGTTCAAGGATTACGAAGTGGTGTTCAACGAGGCCGTCAGCGGCTTGTCCAGGGGCAGCTCGGTGGAATACAGCGGCATCAAGGTCGGCGACGTGGTGAATCTGCGCCTGGACCCGAACGACCCGCGCCGGGTGCTGGCGCGGGTGCGCTTGAGCGGTGAGACCCCGATCAAGCAAGACACCCAGGCCAAGCTGGCGCTGACCGGCATCACTGGCACCTCGATCATCCAGCTCAGCGGCGGCACACCCCAGAGCCCGCCATTGACTGGGCACGACGGCGAACCGCCGGTGATCATCGCCGCGCCCTCGCCGATCGCCCGCCTGTTGAACAACAGCGATGACGTGATGACCAGCATCAACCTGCTGCTGCACAACGCCAACGAGGTGTTTTCCTCGGATAACGTCCAGCGCCTGAGCAATACCCTCGATCACCTGGAGCAAACCACCGGGGTCATCGCCGATCAGCGTGGCGATATTCGCCAGGCCATGCAGCAATTGGCCTCCGTCGGCAAACAGGCCAGCGCCACGCTGGAGCAGACCACGGCGTTGATGCGCAATGCCAATGGGCTGCTCAACGACCAGGGCAAACAGGCCTTCGGCAGTGCCAGCCAGGCCATGGACTCTCTGGCCCGCAGCACGGCGACCCTCGACAAACTGCTGAACGACAACCGCGATTCGCTGAACAACGGCATGCAGGGCCTCAATGCCCTGGCGCCAGCCGTGCGCGAGCTGCGGGAAACCCTGAGTGCCCTGCGCGGTATATCCCGACGCCTGGATGCCAACCCCAGCGGCTACTTGCTGGGCAATGACAAGGACAAGGAATTCACGCCATGAAACCGTTCCATCGATTCGTCTGTCCGGGCCTGGCTCTCGCGGGGTTTATCCTGTTGGCCGGTTGTTCGATCCTGCCCAAGGCCGAGCCCTCGGACATCTATCGCCTGCCCGCCGCCCAGGCAGCGGCCTCCGCCGGCACCCCGGTGAGCTGGTCGTTGCGCCTGGCCAGCCCGCAGGCCAGCGAAGTGCTCAACAGCCCGAAGATCGCGGTCATTCCCCAAGGCAACCTGTTCAGCAGCTACGCCGCCTCGCGCTGGAGCGACCCTGCCCCGGTATTGGTGCGCAACCGCCTGCTCGACGGCTTTGCCCAGGACGGGCGTGTCCGGCTGTTGAGTGTCGCTGACAGCAACCTGCAGGCAGACCTGGAGCTGGGCGGGCAATTGCAGGCGTTCCAGACCGAGTACCAGGGCAGCGCCGCCAGCGTGGTGGTTCGCCTGGACGCGTTACTGGTGCGAGGGTTCGACCAGCGCATCCTGGCCAGCCGCCGTTTCGAAGTGCGCCAGCCATTGAACGATGTGAAGGTGCCGGCGGTGGTGGACGGCTTTGGCCGGGCCAGTGACCGGCTGACCGCCGAGGTGGTGAACTGGACGTTGGAGCAGGGCCAGCGTTTCGCAACGCCGGCTCCCTGAAGGCCTCAGCCAAAGAACCAGTAGCAGACCCCGATCGCCGACAGGACGCCCGCCAGTTCGGCCAATAGCGCGCAACCCACGGCGTGGCGCGCCCGCTGGATGCCCACGGCACCGAAGTACACCGCCAGCACGTAGAACGTGGTCTCGGTGCTACCCTGGATAGTCGCCGCGACCAGGGCCGGGAAGCTGTCCACGCCGGAGGTCTTCATGGTCTCGATCAGCATCGCCCGGGCGGCGCTGCCGGAGAACGGCTTGACCATGGCCGTCGGCAAGGCATCGACGAACCGCGTATCCCAGCCAGCCCACTGCACCAGGTGGCGAATGCCGTCCAAGCCGAAATCCAGCGCCCCTGAAGCTCGCAGCACGCCGACGGCGCAAAGCATTGCCACCAGGTATGGCAGCAGGTTCTTGGCAACGTCGAACCCTTCTTTCGCGCCTTCGATGAAGGCTTCATACACCTTGACCTTGCGCAGCGCGCCCACCACCAGGAACAGGATGATCAGGCCAAACAGGGTCAGGTTGCCCAGGATCGATGACAACCCCGCCAGGGCCGTCGCCGAGAGCGTCGCCAGCAACGCCATGAAGCCACCCAGCGCCAGAGCCCCCGGGATCAGGTAGGCCAGCACCACCGGGTCCCACAGCCGCAGGCGCTGCATGAATGCCACGGACAACAACCCCATCAGGGTCGAGCCGCTGGTGGCGATCAGGATTGGCAGGAACACCAGGGTCGGGTCCGGCGCGCCTTGCTGGGCGCGGTACATGAAGATGGTCACCGGCAGCAGCGTCAGCGACGAGGCGTTGAGCACCAGGAACAGGATCTGCGCATTGCTGGCGATGGTCGGGCTGGGGTTGAGGTCTTGCAGGGCGCGCATGGCCTTGAGGCCGATGGGGGTGGCCGCGTTGTCCAGCCCCAAGCCGTTGGCGGCGAAGTTGAGGGTGATCAGGCCGATGGCCGGATGGCCGGCGGGCACCTCCGGCATCAAGCGCAAGAACAGCGGGCCGAGGGCCTTGGCCAGCCAGTCGACGATGCCGGCCTTCTCGGCGATGCGCAGGAAGCCCAGCCAGAGGGTCAAGGTGCCGAACAGCAGGACCATGACCTCCACCGACAGCTTGGCCATGGCGAAAATGCTTTCCACCATGGCCGCAAAGATCCCGGCGTTGCCGCCGATCAGCCACTGGGCCAGCGCCGACACGGCTGCCACGATAAAGAAGCCAAGCCACAGGCCATTGAGCATCGGTTAAATCCCCCGGAAGATGCCGCGAATGATAGCGGGGCTGGCAGAAACGACAAACCCCGGATTTCTCCGGGGTCTAGTAGTCGCTGCGCAAGCCTCCTGTGGGAGCGAGCTTGCTCGCGATGGCGTCGGATCAGTCAGCATGGATGTTGGCTGACACTCCGCAATCGCGAGCAAGCTCGCTCCCACAGAGGAGGTGCGCATCAGCGGCTGGAGATTTCTCCGGCCGGCAGCGCCTCTTTGCTGCGCCAGTGCGGCAGGGAGTTCCAGTAGCGTTGGCCCTTGGCATCGTCGTACATGCCTTCCCAGCGGGAGATGACCAGCACGGCCAAGGCATTGCCGATGACGTTCAGCGCGGTACGGGCCATGTCCATGATGCGGTCGACACCGGCGATGAAGGCCAGGCCTTCCAAGGGAATGCCCACGCTGCCCAGGGTGGCCAGCAACACCACGAACGACACGCCTGGTACGCCGGCGATGCCTTTGGAGGTGACCATCAGGGTCAGCACCAGCAGCAATTGTTGGCTGATGGACAGGTCGATGCCGTACAGCTGGGCGATGAAGATCGCCGCGATGCTCTGGTACAGGGTCGAGCCGTCAAGGTTGAACGAATAACCGGTGGGCACTACGAAACTGCAGATGGCCTTCGGCGCGCCGTAGGCTTCCATCTTCTCGATTACCCGCGGCAGCACGGTTTCGGAGCTGGCGGTGGAGTAGGCCAGCACCAGCTCGTCCTTGAAGATGCGCATCAGCTTGAGCACCGAGAACCCGAACAGGCGGGCGATCAGGCCCAGCACCACGAAGGCGAAGAAGGCGATGGCGACATAAACCAGGATCACCAGTTTCGCCAGCGGCAGCAGGGATGCGAAGCCGAAGTTGGCGACCGTCACCGCGATCAGGGCGAACACACCGATTGGCGCGTATTGCATGATCATGTGGGTAACCTTGAACATGCTTTCCGAGACGCCCTGGAACATCTTCACCAGCGGCTCGCGCAGGTCCGATTGCAGGCTGGACAGACCCAGGCCGAACAGTACGGAGAAGAAAATGATCGGCAGCATCTCGCCACGGGCGACCGCTGCGAAGATGTTCGACGGGATCAGGTTGAGAATGGTCTCGATGAACGCATGCTCATGCTGGACTTCAGCGGCGGTGGCCTGATACTTGGAAATATCCACCGTGCCCAAGGTGCTCATGTCGATGCCGCTGCCTGGCTGGAAGAAATTGGCCAGCAGCAGGCCGACGACGATGGCGATGGTGGTGACGATTTCGAAGTAAAGGATGGTCTTGAGGCCGATACGCCCGAGTTTCTTCGCGTCGCCGACCCCGGCAATGCCCACGATCAGCGAGGAAATCACGATCGGGATCACGATCATCTTGATCAGACGGATAAAGATGTCGCCCGCCGGTTGCAGCACATTGCTGATCCACCAGGCCTTTTCGGCACTGAAATGGTTGAGCAGCGCGCCCAATGCAATCCCGAGCACCAGACCGATGAGGATCTGCCAGGCGAGGCTTAGTCGTGCCTTCTTCATATCGTTACCCTTACTTCAGTTGGACTCGGGCAGTGGCGCGAACGGCTCGTCGCTGACGACAAGACATTCGCGCCACTGCCCCCGTATAAGGTCACCCCGAGCGCATGAGCGGCTTACTGGCAGGCGAAAAAAGGCGCAACTATTGCGATGCCAGGGGGGATCGTCTAATGCCGTAAACGCCTACCCTATGCCGAATCGGCATGAGATTTTTCAAGCGAAACCCGCGTTACAAGCGGTTCGAATGCGACATTTTTGCAGGCATAAGCGCCGTGAACCGGCCATTTCAGCGTAGCTGGGCTTTTTTTTCCAAGCGTCAGGATTCTAGGAAACGGCAACGGATCGAGACGGGACCTTCGAGACAAATCGTCTCGGTATTCTCCGATATACGGTCAGGGAAAGGGCAATAAATTGGCGGGAGGAGACAAAATGCCGCATCGCGGGCTGCTTGCGACACCAGATCGAGTAACCGCTCTGGCCCACGTAATGTGCGGAATGAAGCTCTACGCAAGTTCGCCAAGCTGTGAGGGCCTTGCGAACTTGCGTCGCAGCTTTTACCTGACCCGGCCCTTTCGCAGGCACCCCTTGTGCCCGTAGGTCACTCCGACGCTCATCCGTCAGAATATCCCGGCCCCCTGGTCATGCACCGGCCCTCCTCGGGCTGTGCAGCAGAGAAAAGCAGGGCTGCTTTTCTCGTTTTCAGAATCAGTACCAGTTCGGATCTTTCTTGAGTTGTTCCATTAACAGTTCTTGCATACCTTCATTGGGATTACCGAGAAAACGGTAGTCGGCATGACGGGTCGGCGACTTGTCGGCCGGCAGTCCGGCAGGAACCTCCACCAACATGGCGTAGGCCTCGTCCTTGTCGAAACTGAAGGCGACGATCAGGCGCTTGCTGCGACACGTGGCCTGGGTTTCACACAGCGGTCCCACCAGATACTTGTCACCGTCCTCTTCGACAGCGTTCATCTGTTCCGAATCGCCTGACAGGTTCATCACCCATTCGGGCAGGCGTTCTTCTTTTTTGACGACGTGCTGCCAAGTCTCGCGGTATTGCGGATCCGCCTCCAGCAACTGGTTGGCGCGCATCTGTCCGTCATTGGCAGCCATTGCCATGGCACTGCCGCCCAACAACAGGGCGGCGGCCAGTCCTTTGAATGAAACGCTCATGGTCAGCCTCGGCCACGACGGCCAAAGAAGAAGGAAGCGATGAACATCACCAGGAACACGACAAAGAGAATCTTGGCGATGCCCGTGGCGGTGCCTGCGATACCACCGAAGCCCAGTACGGCGGCGATGATGGCAATGATCAGGAAAGTAATTGCCCAGCTCAACATGGTGATTCTCCTTACGCTTTTCTATTTAGTGAGGGTCTCGCGGTGATGGTTCCGGCACAGTGGACGACCGGTACATCGGGTTAAAACACCCAGCGCTCTTCACGTGGCATGTCGGTCACTGGCTGAGCCTGATCGACATCCATCATGCGCATGGAAGCAGAAGCTTCTGCGACGTTGACGGCGGTGAAATGGGTTTGTGGGGCGCGGTAAATGGACACCTGTGGCGCTTCTGGCTGTTGACGTTCGTGCCAGAGCAACCATTGCTGACCGATCACGAGCGTGACCAGCAATGCCAGGGCAGCCCATAAGCCCTGCTGAATGTTCAAGGAAGAGAGTCGAAACTGCGCGGCACATTGACGATTCATCCTGAAATTCCTCCCCACCCGGGTGTGGTGATCTGGTTGAGGCGCTCTTGCGCCACGTTGACCAGAGCATTGCAGCCGGCGTGCCAGGATTTTTTTATAGATAAATCTCTTTTAAATCAAATAGTTACAAAATACCCACGAGGCGTGGGGGACGCATCCTGCACGATGATCCGCGCGCACGTCGTGCGTATTGCACGAACAAGAAGGAAAAGGCGTAAGGTTGTTTTCGAATTTCCTGTCAGATCCAGCCGTCGGAATCAACGATGCGAACCGTCCGACCCGTATGAATAAGAAAAAAAGGAACTCAAATCAGTCTTTTAGGAGTCAGACGTCCACAGAGGCAGGTTCGGTGGGTAATATCCCCTCAGAATCGACCATGCAACTTGCCCGATTTTTCTGACACTAACCAACATCATTCATTAAAGGAGCGTAGGAAAAATGGAATCCGCCACTGAGCACCAAGGCCGCATTCTGCTGGTAGACGATGAGTCCGCCATCCTGCGTACGTTCCGTTACTGCCTGGAAGACGAAGGCTATACCGTCGCCACCGCCAACAGCGCCGCCCAGGCCGACACACTGCTGCAACGCCAGGTGTTTGACCTGTGTTTTCTCGACCTGCGCCTGGGGGAGGACAACGGCCTGGATGTCCTGGCACAAATGCGTATCCAGGCGCCCTGGATGCGGGTTGTGATCGTCACCGCCCATTCGGCCGTCGACACCGCAGTCGATGCGATCCAGGCCGGGGCCGCCGACTACTTGGTCAAGCCTTGCAGCCCGGATCAACTGCGCCTGGCCACCGCCAAGCAGTTGGAAGTGCGCCAACTGTCGGCAAGGCTCGAAGCCCTGGAAGGGGAAGTGCGCAAACCCAAGGACGGTCTGGACTCTCACAGCCCGGCGATGAAAGTCGTCCTGGAGACCGCCCGCCAAGTCGCCAGCACCGACGCCAACATCCTGATCCTCGGCGAATCCGGTACCGGTAAAGGTGAGTTGGCCCGGGCGATCCACGGCTGGAGCAAGCGTGCGAAAAAGTCCTGCGTCACCATCAATTGCCCGTCGCTGACTGCCGAATTGATGGAAAGCGAATTGTTCGGCCATAGCCGTGGGGCCTTCACCGGCGCCAGCGAAAGTACCCTGGGACGGGTCAACCAGGCCGACGGCGGCACGCTGTTTCTCGACGAAATCGGCGATTTTCCCCTGACGTTGCAACCCAAGTTGTTGCGGTTCATCCAGGACAAGGAATATGAGCGGGTAGGGGACCCGGTCACCCGCCGCGCCGACGTGCGGATTCTCGCCGCCACCAACCTCAACCTCGAGGACATGGTGCGCGACGGACGCTTTCGCGAAGACCTGCTATATCGCCTGAACGTCATCACCCTGCATCTGCCACCGTTGCGTGAGCGCGCCGAAGACATCCTGACCCTGGCCGACCGCTTCCTGGCCCGCTTCGTCAAGGAATACGCGCGCCCGGCCCGGGGCTTCAGCGACGAGGCTCGCGAAGCGCTGCTAGGCTACCGATGGCCCGGCAACATTCGCGAACTGCGCAACGTCGTCGAGCGCGCCAGCATCATCTGCCCGCAGGAAAAAGTCGAAATCAGTCACCTGGGCATGGCCGAGCAGCCGGTCAACAACGCACCGCGCATCGGTGCCGCACTGAGCCTCGACGAGCTGGAGAAAGCCCACATCGGGGCGGTGCTGGCCACGGCTGACACGCTCGATCAAGCGGCCAAGACCTTGGGTATCGATGCCTCCACGCTGTATCGCAAACGCAAGCAGTACAACCTGTGAGCGACACCTTATGAAACTTGCGATGAAGCTGCGCACACGGCTGTTTCTCAGTATCTCGGCCCTGATCACCGTAGCATTGCTGGGATTAGTGCTTGGCTTGGTCAGCGTCATGCAAATGGCCAATACCCAGGAACAATCGGTACGCGACAACTTCATCCTGCTGGACCTGGGCCTCAAGCTGCGCCAGACCCTCGGCGATCAGTTGATTATCATGCTCGACGACAAGCCCGACCTGGCCGCTCTGGAGGCATCCGAGCGGCAATACCTGGCGCTGATCGACCAAGGGATCGCCCACGAAAGAAAGCTGGACAACACGGCCGTCAGCTTCAGCAGGGCCAAGGCCGACTACGTTGAATTTCTCGAGGCCTTCACCACGTCTCGCCAGCAACCGAGACAGCTCACGGGCATCAAGGACCTCACCGAAAAATTCAACGTGCTGCGCAATGGGCTGATCGAAAGTTATCGCCAGGCCCTGACCAAGATCAGTGAAACCCAAGACCGCGCTCGTGAACGGGCATTGTGGATTTCCGGACTGCTGGGGCTGGTGGGGTTTGCGGTACTGGTCATCGGCTTTGTCACGGCCCATGGCCTTGCCCGGCGTTTCGGCGCACCGATCGAGGCGCTGGCCGCGGCGGCGGATGACATCGGCCAGGGCAATTTCGAGGTCACGCTGCCCATTTCTTCGGCCGCCGAGTTGAATTTGCTGACCCGTCGTTTCGGGGTCATGGCCCAGGCACTGCGCGAACATCAGGCCACCAATGTCGATGAACTGCTCGCCGGCCAGCAACGTTTGCAAGCGGTGCTCGACAGCATCGACGACGGTTTGCTGATGATCGATCGCCAAGGCCAGCTGGAGCACCTCAACCCGGTGGCCCAGCGTCAATTGGGCTGGGATGAGGCGCGACTGGGCCAAGGGCTCGGCGAGGCGCTGGGACGCCTGGAGCTGGATGAAGAATTGCACCTGGTACTGCGCGGTGGAACCCTGGAGCGTGCACCGGAAGACCTGAGCATCGAGGTGGATGGCGAGTCGCGGGTGCTGACCTACAGCCTCACGCCGGTCAGCCACACCCAGGGCCACATCCTCGGCGCGGTCATGGTGCTGCATGACGTCACCGAACAGCGCGCCTTCGAACGAGTGCGCAGTGAGTTCGTCCTGCGTGCCTCCCATGAGCTGCGCACGCCTGTGACGGGCATGCACATGGCATTCGGCCTGTTGCAGGAGCGCCTACACTTCCCACCAGAGTCCCGCGAGGCGGACCTGCTCAACACCGTCACGGAAGAAATGCAGCGGCTGATGCAACTGATCAATGACCTGCTGAATTTCTCTCGCTACCAGAACGGTCTGCAAAAGCTGACCCTGGCGCCTTGTTCCATCGACGCGCTATTGGAAGAGGCCCGGCTGCGGTTCGCCGAGCAAGCCCAAGCCAAGGGTATCGAGTTGCTGGTAGCGATCCAGGGCCCATTGCCGCGGCTGCATGCCGACGCTGCGCAACTGGAACGCGTGCTCGATAACCTGATCGACAACGCCATGCGCCACACCGGCGAAGACGGCCAGATCCGCTTGCAGGCCCGACGCCACGGCGAGCGGGTGATCATCAGTGTCGAAGACAACGGTGAAGGCATTGCCTACGGGCAACAGGGACGAATCTTCGAGCCTTTCGTCCAGGTCGGACGCAAGAAGGGTGGTGCCGGCCTCGGTCTAGCCCTGTGCAAGGAGATCGTCCAGCTCCACGGCGGACGCATGGGCGTTTATTCGAGGCCGGGGCAGGGTACGCAGTTCTACATGGCGCTGTCAGTCTGAGCGCAAGGCCGAAGGACACCTAGGCTTCATCGTCAAGGCGCCGCCCACGCAGGCGTCGGCCACGGGTAATCAACTCGATGAGCTGGACCGCGCTGAGGGCGTGGGCGAACAGCCAGCCCTGGCCGAACCTCACCCCTTCGCTGCTCAAATAAGAGGCCTGGGCTTCATGCTCGATACCTTCGGCGATCACCTTGAGCTGCAGAGCGTGAGCCATGCGGATGATGTGCGGGGCCACGCCGCTGCTAGCGGCATCGTGGCCCAGAGCGTCGATGAAGGCCTTGTCGATTTTCAGGCAGTCCACCGGCAGGGTTTGCAGGTAGGCCAGGCTGCAGTAACCGGTGCCGAAATCGTCGATCAGCACCTGATGTCCAACGTCGCGCAGCGATTGCAGGTTATCCCGGGCAACCAACACATCGATCAGCCCGCGCTCGGTCACTTCGAAGGCAATCTGGTGCGCCGAGACCCGATGCAACGCCAGCAGGCGAGCGATCACTTCGCCAATACGCGGCACCATCACATCGCAGGCCGCCAGATTCACCGAGATATACAACTGCGGATTGGCCCGCAACAGCTGGCCCAATTGATCAAATAGCCGCTGCAACACGAAATCGGTAATCTGGCGGATCTGCCCGGTGTTTTCGGCCATCGGGATAAACAGGTCCGGGCTGGTCAGGGTGCCGTCCGGTCGTCGCCAGCGCAGCAAGGCTTCGGCACCTACACAGTTGCGGCTGTCCAGGTCGAAAATCGGCTGGTACAGCACCTGCAATTCACCGCGCCGGATGGCTCCGTGCAACTCAGCATCCATCGACTGGCGATGGCGCGCCAGCAGAAACACCTGGAAACCAATCCCCAGGCCCAGCACCAAACTGATGGGCAACATCCACCAGGCATAGGCCGGCACCTTGAAACCGTTGCGCTGGGCGATCAGCACCAGCTGATATTCCGGGCTGTCGGTGGGCATTCGATAAATCAGCCGGGTCTGCGTCACCTGCAAGGCATTCTGGCTTTTCGGTGGCCAAGGCTCTGTGGGCGGCCAGTATTGTTGGGTGCCCAACACGGGAATGGCCCGCGTGCCGTGGTCCAGGACCACCAGCAGGCTGCTGCCCGGTGGCAGGTCGACCACGTCGGCCAAATGCCCCCGGGAGGTGGCGACGCGGAAATTGCCACGGCCCAGCATCAACGCAGCGCGGTCTTCGTTGGGTTCGGTGGTGGTATTGAGCCAATAGCTGTAGGTCGGGCCTCGAAGATCGGGCGGACGGGCCACCGACAATCCGCTCTGGCGCGGACGATTGGAACAGATGCCGCTGCCATCGATGTACACCGCTTCATAAACGAAACGGTAATTGAAGCTGACCTCTCGCAAGGTCGCGATCATGTCATCGTCGCAACCACGCAACGGCTGGTTTTGCAGGTCGTCGAGGCTTTCTCGCAATTGCCCGAAAAGCTGTTCCAGCCGTTGCAGGAAGCGCTCGCCCTGGGCATTCATCTGGTCGCTTTCACGCTGCTGGATCTGCTGCACGACCACGAACAGACTGCCCGTCAGCAGTAGGAAGGTACTCAGGGCAGCCGCCATCATCGCCAGGAACAGGGGGCGATGGAGCCAGCTCTGTAAGGTTTCGCGGGCAGCCGTCATCATGGGTAATCCGAAAGTTACCAATGAGTTATAGCTTCTGATTTGAGTTTGGCCCGATTCGTCGGACGGGCGTCATTATTTTGTCTGGTTGAGCACCTGCAGAATCGCCGCGCTTTGCGGGTCCGGCATGCCATCGAAGCGGGTAGGCCGGTAGTGCATCTGAAAAGCGGCCAGCACGTGGTGGGTGGCCACGTCCCATTCGCCGGTCTGGGGCGTCGGATAGCCCAGACGGGCCAGCTCGGCCTGGAACCAACTGGCAGGCGGTAGCTGCGTTGCGAAGAAAACCTGCTGGCGTGCGACGGCTTGTTCATCCGGCCACACCCCCAGGCCCTCTTGCGCCAGACGCTTCCAGGGGAACAGCGGCCCCGGATCAAGCTTGCGCAGGGGTGCGATGTCGCTGTGGCCGATGATGCTACGCGGGCTGATCCCGTTGCGTTGGATGATGTCCTTGAGCAAGACGGTCAAGGCCTGGACCTGAGCTTCGCTGTAGGGATACCAGAGGCGCCCGGTAGGCGTGTCGACGAAACCCGGATTGACGATTTCGATGCCGATGGAACTGGAATTGAGCCAGGTCCGGCCTTCCCATTCACTTTCCCCGGCGTGCCAGGCGCGCCGGCTTTCATCCACCAGCTTGTAGATAGTCGCGTCTTTATCGTCGCCAATCAGGTAATGGGCACTGACTTCGCCATGGGTCAGCAGGGCCAGTGAACGCTCCAGGGACGCCGAGGTGTAATGCACCACCACGAATTGGATGCGGTTGTCATGGTTGACGGAGGGGTGACTGGTGTCGAACCGAGGGCCGCTGGTGCAGCCGGCCAGGATAAATAAAGAAACAATGAGCGAGAACAATTTCATGGCGGAAGGCATTACGCGCTGGAAGTAATGCAACAGTGTAACGTATCGCCCCGCGATGATCCGATGCGCGGGACGATATTAAACAAATTGGAACAATTAGACCTCAGCCCAGCTCCACACGGTTGCGTCCGGCATTTTTGGCCCGGTAGAGCGCCTGATCGGCTCTTTTAAGCACCGAATCGCTGTGTTCGCCCGGCTTGAAAGCCGTCATGCCCACCGATACCGTCACCGTCACCGGTTCGCCCTTGAAATGAAACGGGCAGGCTTCGATGGCCAGCCGCAGCGCTTCGGCCAGCTTGGCGCCAGCCGCCAGGGGGGTATCCGGCACCAGCAGGACAAACTCCTCGCCACCAAAACGCGCAATGAAATCGCCACCACGCAGGCGTTTTCGCAGGACCGAGGCGATAAGTTTCAACACCCGGTCACCGGCCAGATGGCCGTAGTTGTCATTGATGCGCTTGAAATGATCGAGATCGAGCATGGCCAGCAGCAAGCTGTTGCCGTGCTGGTGCCACTGGACGACTTCGTGCTCCAGACGCTCGGACCAGGCGGCGCGGTTGGGCAACCCAGTGAGCGGATCGACCAGCGCTTTTTGCCGCTGTTCCTCGAGATTCTCCCGCACGACCTGGGCGTCCTGCTCCATCAGCGCGACGCGATCGGCCAGGCTTTTCAGGCGCGTCGAGACTTCCTGCTCGCGCTGATCACGTTGCCGGCGGTGCTGGTCCATTGTCCCGAGCAAGCCTTCGAGGTGATTCTCGAGCACCTGCTTGAGGCCTTCCAAGTCATCGGCTTGTTGCACGCTGCTTTGCAGGCCGTCTACCTGTTCGCGAATCTGGGTGTCCATTTCCCGGGAGGCCGAGAGGTTGTCGGCATGATCCTCACTGGCGGCCTGCAGGCTGCTCTGGAAGGACTCGAGACGATCATTGAGGCGTTGCAGGTACGCTTCGAATTCATGCTGGCCGGTGTCGGTGATGGCTAGCATCAATACCGCCAGATCATCGAGGATCGGTAGCAGTTCGTACCAGTTCAAGCCATTTCGCAACCGCTCACGCATGGCTTCGGCTTGTGGCCGATGACGCTCGGGCAAGGTCAGGTCGCCCAACAGGCCCAGCAAAGTGTCTTCGATGTGCCTGGCGACCGAGCTGTAGGATGGTTCAGGCGAGTCGGGCAGGGCGTATTGGGCGTCAGCCACATCGGCGGCGGCCAAGGGCGCGGGCGCGTCAGGCTCGGCTTCTGCTGGAGGCGCCGAGGGGTCGGGGAGGGCCTGTGGCGCCTCTTCGGGCATCAGCTCGTCGGGATTTTCCAGGGTGGGTGCCGCTACCGGGAGCTCGTCGGCGACCACCGCTGGCAAGGGGGCTGGCTCGGCGGCTTCGTCCGGCTCGTCGATCGGTTGAGCCACTTCGGCTGCTGGTGCCGGAGGGAGCGCCGGCGCGAGTTCGGTCTGCGGCGTAATCTGGTCGACCGGCTCGGGCACTGCCTCCAACGTGGGTGCTTGCTCCGCTACCGACGGGGCTGGGGCTGGGGCTGGGGCTGGTGCTGGTGCTGGTGCTGGTGCTGGTGCGACGGATGCTGTGTGGACTGCCGGCTCAACGATTACTGGCTGGGTCGTGTCTGCCGGGGGCGCCACGCTGGCCTGGGCTGGCTCGTGAGGCTGGGGCGGCACGTCCTCATGGCCTTGGCCACCAAACAGCCGTTGCAGCAATCCGGGGCGGCTCGGTTCGACAGGAGCGTCCAGGGTCCTCAGCGCCTTGCCTTGCAAACCGCTCAATTCGCTGAGCAGCAGCGGAATCTCCCGGGCCTGGCCGACCCGATCTTCCAACTGCTTGGAAAATTTCTTCAGGGGCCGGCTGACTTCCTTCGGCAGCGGCAGGCTTTGCAACTGAGCCACCAGGGCCGTCAATGCGGTGCTCATCTGCTCGATTCGGGTTTCGCGGCGCTGCTCGGAATCGAGTACGGCTTTCTCCAGGCGCGGCAGCAGGGCGGCGAGGCCGGCGTCCATGTCATCGGTGCGCACCACCTCGCGCATCTCTTTCATGCATTCGTCGACGACCCGATCAGAGCCCTCAGCGGCCAGGGTGCTGCGCACCAGGCCACGACGCAACAAGTCGAGCCGAGCATCCCAACGGCGCTCAAGCTTTTCCTGCTGTTCGATACTCTTTAAGTATTTCTCTCTCCAGCGTTCGGCGTCGTCGCTCATTCATCGGATCCGCGAGGGGCAGTACTCAGCGCGGGGAATGCATCGGCCGTGAGCGAACCCGGCAAACGAATTTCGACCGCGACCGGCAGGTGATCGGAAATGGGTTGGGCCAACACCTCGACGCGTTCGAGGGTCAGGGTCGGACTCAACAAGATATGGTCCAGGCAGCGCTGGGGGCGCCAGCTGGGGAATGTCGCTTCCAGTTGTGGGGCGAGCAGACCGAGATCGCGCAGAGGCGAGGTCTGCAGCAGGTCGGTGGCATGGGTGTTCATGTCACCCATCAGGATCTGGTGCTTGTAGCCGCCGATCAGCTCGCGAATGTACGCCAGCTGCAGCGTCCGAGTACGCGCCCCGAGCGCCAGGTGCATCATGACCACGATCAGCGCTTCCGGCCCTTCGCCGAAACGCGCAAGAATCGCCCCGCGCCCCTTGGGGCCCGGCAGCGGATGGTCCTCGATCGCCCAGGGACGCAAACGACTCAACACGCCATTGCTGTGCTGGCCGAGCCGTCCGAGGTTGCGATTGAGTTGTTGGTACCAGTAGGGGAAGGCGCCCAGCTGGGCCAGGTGTTCCACCTGATTGACGTAGCCTGATCGCAGGCTCCCGCCGTCGGCCTCTTGCAGGGCTACCAGGTCGAAATCCTTGAGCAGGTCGCCGATTTTCTGCAAGTTGCCGGCACGGCCGGTGTGCGGCAGCAAGTGTTGCCAGCCGCGGGTCAGGTAATGCCGGTAGCGTTCGGTGCTGATGCCCACCTGGATATTGAAGCTGAGCAGCCGCAAGCGGCTGTCGCCGGGCAGGCCCGTGGACGTGACATGGTGCTCGTTGACCCGAGGTTCATGCAGGCCAACGATGCGTTCGCTACTCCAGCGGGCCATGAGCGTGGGCCGCGCTTAGTTGGCGGCAGCCTTGGTGGCCGCTCGCTCTTTGGCGATCAGTTGGTCGGCCAGTTGCAGCGCTTGTTCAGCACCGCCGGCAGAGCCGATGTCAAAGCGATACTTACCGTTGACGATCATGGTCGGTACGCCCGTGATCTCGTATTTCTTCGCCAGCTCACGGGCCTTCTTAATCTGGCCCTGGATGGCAAAGGAGTCGAAGGTGGCCAGGAACTTGTCCTTGTCTACGCCTTGGGTCGCCAGGAAGTCCGCCATGTCTTCTTTGTCGGTCAGCTTCTTGTGTTCTTTCTGGATCGCGTTGAAAACGGCAGCGTGAACCTTGTGCTCGACGCCCATGGCTTCGAGGGTCAGGAACATCTGGCCGTGGGCGTCCCACGGGCCACCGAACATGGCGGGGATGCGCACGAAGTTGACGTCAGATGGCAGTTTCTCGACCCATGGGTTGATTACCGGCTCGAAAGCGTAGCAATGCGGGCAGCCGTACCAGAACAACTCCACCACTTCGATCTTGCCAGGCGCCGCCACCGGAACGGGGTTGGTCAACTCGACGTAGGGGGCTTTCGATTCCTCGGCGTTGGCTTGAGCGCCGATGCCGAACAGGCTGGCGGCGACGAGCGCGGCGCTGATGATCAGATTACGCATGCTTTACTCCTGGACAATGAGGGGGCCTCGCAAGACCTGTTTCTTAAGACAGACCGTGGCGGGTTCAAGTTCTCTAGTGTAACGGCAGCGGCCACAAAAAAGGGCGGCCAAAGCCACCCTTTTGATGCTCGCATCGACAGATTAATCGAGCGTTAACGTTGCAAGAGGTGTATCCCCTCGCAACGGCCTTAGTGCAGGCCCTGGATGTAGCTGGAGACAGCCGCGATATCTTCGTCGCTCAGCTTTTTGGCGATGCTCTGCATGGGTTTGGTGTCGCCGTCGTTGGTCCGGCCGCCTTCTTCTTTGCGGAAGTCGGTCAGTTGCTTGCCGACGTACTGGGCATGCTGGCCGCCCAGGTGTGGGAAACCGGCAGCGGCGTTGCCTTTGCCATCCGGGGAGTGGCAACCGGTGCAGGCAGGCAAGCCTTTGTCGAGGTCGCCGCCACGGAACAGCGCTTCACCGCGAGCCACGAGTTTTGGATCGGCGGCGCCGACGCTGCCCTTCTGGCTGGCGAAATAGGCCGCGATGTCCGCCAGGTCCTGATCGCTCAGGTTGGTCAGCAGGCCGGTCATTTCCAGCACCGTACGCTTGCCGGTCTTGATGTCGTGCAGTTGCTTGTTCAGGTAACGCTCGCCCTGGCCCGCCAGTTTCGGAAAGTTGGGCGCCATGCTATTGCCATCCGGGCCGTGGCAGGCCCCGCATACGGCCGCTTTAGCCTGACCGGCAGCGGCATCGCCAGCGGCGTGGGCTACGCCGGATATCCCCAAGGTCAACAGCAGACTCACGATCAGTTTGTTCATCAGCTAATCCAACTACGGCTAAGGGTTAAAGAGTTATGGACCGGGTTTACTCGCTCATCCACTGGATGATGGCTCGGTAATCCTCGGCACTGCAGTCCATGCACAAACCACGCGGCGGCATCGCCTTGAAACCCTGGGTCACGTGTTGCACCAGCGTCTCCATACCTTTCGCCAACCTCGGCGTCCAAGCTTCCTGATCGCCCTTGCGAGGCGCCATGGGGAGTTGGCCGGAATGACAGGCACCACAAACACGGTTGTACACAGCTTCCGGATCCTGTGTAGCCTGAGCGCTGTAAAGCGGCATCAAGACACCGGCAGCTAGCAGCCATTTCGTCATAAAACGACCTTTTCAGGGTTGGGAACGAGCTGCGTTCTAATGCGCAATTTCGGTCGGTCGCTCCCGTGAGCCTCATCCTACGCTGGGACAAAGCGCACACAAAATCTGCGGCATTATATACTGGCGTCACTGAAACGGAAACGACACAGCTTGCCGCGTCCATTCCCGACGCCGCCCACATCGGAAATCCCATGCAACTGAAGAACCCCATCCTTGGCCTGTGCCAACAGTCCACCTTCATGCTCAGCGCCGCCAAAGTCGATCAATGCCCAGACGACGAAGGCTTCGAAGTGGCTTTTGCAGGGCGTTCCAACGCCGGCAAATCCAGCGCGCTGAACACCTTGACCCATGCGAGCCTGGCACGCACCTCGAAAACCCCCGGTCGCACGCAGCTCTTGAACTTCTTCAAGCTAGACGATGAACGGCGTTTGGTCGACCTGCCCGGCTACGGCTACGCCAAGGTCCCGATCCCGCTCAAGCAACACTGGCAGCGCCACCTGGAAGCGTACCTGGGTAGCCGCGAGAGTTTGAAAGGCCTGATCCTGATGATGGACATCCGCCATCCGATGACCGACTTCGACCTGTTGATGCTCGATTGGGCGGTCGCCAGCGGCATGCCGATGCACATCCTGCTGACCAAGGCCGACAAGCTCACCTATGGCGCAGCCAAAAACACCTTGCTCAAAGTGCAGTCGGAAATTCGCAAAGGCTGGGGCGACGCGATCACCATCCAGTTGTTCTCGGCACCCAAGCGTATGGGCCTGGAAGAAGCCTACACGGTGCTGGCCGACTGGATGGAATTGGCGGACAAGGGCAGCGAAGCGGCCGAATAAGCCAAATCGCAAGCAAAAAAAACCCCGGACTTCTTATGGGGAGGGGGAAGTTCGGGGTCCAAGTTCCGGACCGCTAGGGCGGGGTCCAGATATCTGCCAACACTTAACACAACATAGGAGCATTGAAGGGCTTCACCAGCCATTCAGAATCTCTGAGTGGGGATTCACGGGTTTAGTTCAGATTATTTTTGGAAATAGCCTTAGGAATTTTCCGAACTAAAGACATCATCCCTGGGTTTTCAGTGAGCCGATGTGGCGAGGGAGCTTGCTCCCGCTGGGTGGCGCAGCCGCCCCAAACATTGTGTGAGCGCTTCGCACTCAAGCGGGAGCAAGCTCCCTCGCCACGGGACTTGCGCCAGCTTCAGAGTCTACGACTCAGTGCGCCTCGTCCCAGTTGTTGCCCACACCCACTTCCACCAACAGCGGCACGTCCAGCGTGGCGGCGGTGCTCATGTGCTGGCGGATTTCTTCGCGTACCTGTTCGACCAGATCTTCACGCACTTCCAGCACCAGTTCGTCGTGGACCTGCAGGATGACCTTCGCATCCAGCCCGGACGCCGTCAGCCAGCGGTCCACGGCGACCATGGCTTTCTTGATGATGTCGGCCGCCGTGCCCTGCATCGGCGCGTTGATGGCGGTGCGCTCGGCGCCTTTGCGCAGGGCCGGGTTTTTCGCGTTGATGTCCGGCAAGTACAACCGGCGACCGAAAATGGTTTCGACAAAACCTTGCTCGGCCGCCTGGGCGCGGGTGCGTTCCATGTACGCCAGCACGCCTGGGTAGCGAGTGAAGTAACGGTCAATGTAGGCCTGGGACTGCTTGCGATCGACGCCAATCTGTTTGGCCAGACCGAACGCGCTCATGCCGTAGATCAAGCCGAAGTTGATCGCCTTGGCGCTGCGGCGCTGGTCATGGGTGACCGCGTCCAAGTCGACGCCGAACACCTCGGCGGCCGTGGCCCGGTGCACGTCCAGGTCATTACGAAACGCATGAAGCAACCCTTCGTCCTTGGCCAGGTGCGCCATGATCCGCAGTTCGATCTGCGAATAGTCCGCCGCCAGCAGCTTGTAGCCTTTCGGCGCGACGAACGCCTGGCGGATGCGTCGGCCTTCGGCCGTGCGAATCGGGATGTTCTGCAGGTTCGGGTCGATGGATGACAGGCGCCCGGTCGCGGCGACGGCCTGCTGGTAATTGGTGTGGACGCGGCCGGTGCGGCTGTTGATCTGTTCCGGCAGGCGATCGGTGTAGGTGCTCTTGAGCTTGCTCAAGGAACGGTACTGCATCAGCACCTTGGGCAGTGGGTAATCCTGCTCCGCCAGTTCGGCGAGCACCGCTTCGGCGGTAGACGCCTGGCCCTTGGCGGTTTTGCTGAGCACCGGCAAGCCGAGCTTTTCGTATAGGATCACGCCCAATTGCTTCGGCGAACCCAGGTTGAACTCCTCGCCGGCGATGGCAAACGCCTCACGCTCCAGCGCCACCAGTTTTTCCCCCAGCTCGACACTTTGTACGCCCAGCAGGTTGGCATCGACCAACGCGCCCTGGCGCTCGATGCGCGCCAGGACCGGCATCAGCGGCATTTCGATGTCGTTGAGCACCGGGCCCAGGCTTGGCGTGGCGGCCAGCTTTTCCTGCAAGGCCTGGTGCAGGCGGAAGGTCACGTCGGCGTCTTCGGCGGCGTAAGGGCCGGCCAGTTCCAGGGAGATCTGGTCGAAGGTCAGTTGCTTGACCCCTTTGCCAGCGATGTCCTGGAAATCGGTCTTGCTCTGGCCCAGGTACTTGAGCGCCAGGCTGTCCATGTCGTGGCGGGTCGCGGTGGAATCCAGCACGTAGGATTCGAGCATAGTGTCGAAGGCGATGCCCTGGACCAGGATGCCGTTGTTCTGATCGCCACCGATGGCGCAGTTGGCCAGGATGTTGGTTTCGAACTTGGCGTGCTGGCCGATCTTGACCTTGTCCGGGTTTTCCAACAGCGGCTTGAGCGCCGTGAGCACCGTGTCGCGGTCCAGTTGCTCCGGCACGCCCATATAGGAGTGGGTCAGCGGGATGTAGGCCGCCTCGAAAGGGGCCACGGCGAACGACAGGCCGACCAGTTGCGAATGCTGGGCATCGCCGCCGTTGGTTTCGGTGACAAAAGCGAACAGCGGCGCTTTGTCCAGTTTCGCCAGCCACGCCTCGAAGCGCGCCTGCTCGAGAATGACCTCGTACTTGGCCTCGGCGGCGCCGGGCTGTTCTTCGGCCACTTCGACGATCTCCTGGCCGGCACGCTTGGCGTCCCGCTGGTTTTCCTCGAACCAGCTCTTGAACTCCAGCAATGTGTACAGCTCGGCCAGCTTCTCGTGATCGGGTGCGCCCATCTGCAGATCGTCAAGGCCGATATCCAACGGCACGTCGGTCTTGATGGTCGCCAGCTCGTAGGAAAGAAACGCCATTTCCTTGTGCTCTTCGAGCTTGGCGGCCAGGGTCTTGGCGCCACGGATCGGCAAAGTGGCGACGATGTCCAGTTGCGCGTACAGCTCGGTCAGGCCGCCATTGACGCCCACCAGCAGGCCAGAAGCGGTTTTCGGTCCGATGCCCGGAACGCCTGGGATGTTGTCGGACGAATCGCCCATCAGCGCCAGGTAATCGATGATCTGTTCTGGAGCGACGCCAAACTTCTCCTTCACGCCAGCCACGTCCAGGGCGCTACCGGTCATGGTATTGACCAAGGTAATGTGCCCGTCGACCAACTGCGCCATGTCCTTGTCGCCGGTGGAGATCACCACCGGGCGGTCGGCCGCCGCGCTGCTGCGGGCCAGGGTGCCGATCACGTCATCGGCTTCGACGTTGTCTACGCACAGCAGCGGGAAACCCAGGGCCTTGACGCTGGCATGCAGCGGCTCGATCTGCACGCGCATGTCATCGGGCATGCTCGGGCGGTTGGCCTTGTATTCGGCGTACAGCGCATCGCGAAATGTCCCACCCTTGGCGTCGAAGACCACGGCGAACGGACTGTCCGGATACTGCTTGCGCAGGCTCTTGAGCATGTTCAACACGCCTTTGACCGCACCGGTCGGCAGGCCTTTGGACGTGGTCAGCGGTGGCAGCGCGTGAAAGGCGCGGTACAGATAAGAAGAACCGTCCACCAGGACGAGGGGGGCTTGGCTCATGAGCAGGATCAACCTTTTCGGCGGGTCCGGGGCTAGAATAGCGGGACCGTTGACGACAAAGGGACAAGGTTATCATGCGTACACTAAATCGCCTGTTACTGGCTGGCTTGTTTGCAATCACCCCGCTGGCCGTCATGGCGGCGGACGACGCACCCTCGGCGGACCCGGATGTCACCATCCGCACCGAAGGCGATAAAACCATTCAGGAGTACCGGCAAAACGGCTTTTTGTACGCGATCAAGGTCACGCCCAAGAACGGCAAGCCTTATTTCCTGGTGCGGGCCGACGGTACCGATGCAAACTTCATCCGTTCGGATCAGCCGGATATGCTGATTCCGTCGTGGAAAATCTTTGAGTGGTAATACCGCTCGCGACTTCAACCGGCGCCCGCTGAAGGGCGCCCGTACTGGCAGTTTTTAACCATGTCTGTGTTCACGCCCCTGGCTCGGCCCGAGCTGGAAACCTTTCTCGCCCCTTACGGGCTCGGCCGCCTGCTTGATTTCCAGGGGATCGCCGCCGGCAGCGAAAACACCAATTTCTTTATCAGCCTGGAGCAGGGCGAGTTCGTTCTGACCCTGGTCGAGCGCGGCCCGGTGCAGGAAATGCCGTTCTTCATCGAACTGCTGGATGTGCTGCATGACGCCGACCTGCCGGTGCCTTACGCCTTGCGCACCACCGACGGCGTGGCGTTGCGGGAATTGGCGGGCAAGCCGGCGCTGTTGCAACCGCGCCTGGCGGGCAAGCACATCAAGCAGGCCAACGCCCAGCACTGCGCCCAGGTCGGGGAGTTGCTGGCGCATCTGCACTTGGCGACCCGGGACAACATGATCAAGCGCAAGACCGATCGCGGCCTGGACTGGATGCAGGAGGAGGGCGCCAAGCTGCTCTCGCACCTCGATACCGCGCCGCGTCAGTTGCTGGAGGCTGCGCTGGATGAAATTTCGTTGAAGAAGGTAGGCATCCTGGCGCTGCCTCGAGCCAACATCCATGCCGATCTGTTCCGCGACAATGCGATGTTCGAAGGCACGCACCTGACCGGGTTGATCGACTTCTACAACGCCTGCTCCGGGCCGATGCTGTATGACGTCGCCATTGCCTTGAACGACTGGTGTTCGGATGACGACGGTGTGCTCGATGGCCCTCGGGCGCGGGCATTGCTGGGTGCCTATGCGGCGCTACGGCCGTTCACCGCCGCCGAGGCCGAGCTGTGGCCAACCATGCTGCGTGTGGCGTGCGTGCGTTTCTGGCTGTCGCGGTTGATCGCCGCCGAGTCGTTCGCCGGGCAGGATGTGTTGATTCACGATCCGATGGAGTTCCAGCAGCGCTTGGCGCAGCGGCAGACGGTTCACGCGTTGTTGCCTTTTGCCCTGTAACAGCAGTCAAGCGCGAAGCTGAATGCTTTTGTGGCGAGGGAGCTTGCTCCCTCGCCACAGGATCCATGTTCGGCAGGAGCGCGCGGGGCTGGGGTCATAGCGACTCCAGGCACCCCGCCAGATCATTCCCCAACTTCTCCAACAACTGCTCATACCCCTGCGCCGTCGCCGGGGTATAGCCGCCCAGTGCATCCAGCTCCGCCAGTTTCACCGGCAACCCGGCCACCAGGGTTTCGGCCAGGCGCGGGCGCAACGGCGGTTCGCTGAAGACGCAGGTCTTGCCCACGGCTTGCAAGCGCGTGCGCATCGCCGCCACATGCTGGGCGCCGGGCTGGACTTCGGCGGCCACGGCGAACACCCCGGCGTGCTTGAGGCCGTAGTTGTCTTCGAAATAGTCGAACGCTTCGTGGAACACAAAATACGGTTTGCCCGCGACCCCGGCCAGACGCGTCTTGAGGCGCGCGTCCAAGGCGTCGAGACGCTGGTTGAAACCCGTGAGGTTGCTCTGGTAGCGGGCCGCATTCGCCGGATCCGCCGCGCTCAGGTCAGCCGCCATTTTCGCGGCGATCACCCGCGCATTGTGCGGCGATAGCCACAGGTGGGCATCCACGGTGCCAGGGCGATGGTCGTGATCGTGCTCATCGCCGTCATGGTCATCATCCTCGTGGGATGCGCTGTCCTGAGCGAAGTGACGCAACTTGAGCCCCGGCAGCGCCTGCACCGCGACCGACGGCAGCGTACGACCGTTCAATACACGCGGCAGGAAACCCTCCATGTCCGGGCCAATCCAGTACAGCAGGTCCACCGACTGCACCTTGCGCACGTCCGATGGCCGCAACGCATAGTGATGCGGCGAAGCCCCTGGCGGCAGCAACACTTCCGGAACGGCCACGCCCTCCTGCACAGCGGCGGCAATCAGTTGCAAGGGCTTGATGCTGGTAAGGACCTTGACGTCGGCCTGGGCCGGGCCAATCAGTAGAAAACTTGCGACAAAAGCGACAAAGAGCGAAAAAAATCGGGACACGATGACCACTCGAAGAGGCGAGAACGGGTAACATAATAACGTCTCTCACTAAACTCGTCGCTGCCCATGCCTATTACACCCCTTGCCAGTCGTCCCCACGATCACTCCCACTGCGTGCATAGCGCGCTGTCCGAGGCCGACGCCATCTGCGCGCGCCAAGGGTTGCGCCTGACCGCCCTGCGGCGGCGCGTGCTGGAATTGGTCTGGCAAAGCCACAAGCCTTTGGGCGCCTACGACATCCTCGCTGTGCTCAGCGAGCAGGACGGCCGCCGTGCCGCTCCGCCAACGGTCTATCGGGCGCTGGATTTCCTCTTGGAAAACGGCCTGGTGCATCGCATTTCATCGCTGAACGCCTTCGTCGGCTGCAACCATCCGGAGCACGCCCACCAAGGCCAGTTCCTGATCTGCCGCGAATGCCACGCCGCCATCGAGCTGGAACAGAAGTCCATCAGCGATGCCATCATCGCCAGCGCCAAGGATGTCGGCTTCGTGGTCGACACCCAGACCGTCGAAGTGGTCGGTCTCTGCTCCGGCTGCCAGGGGGCCTGATGAGCAATGCGTTGATCCGCCTCGAGCAGGTGGCCGTGACGTTCGCCGGGCAGAACGTGCTGGACAACATTCACCTGAGCGTCGAGCCGGGACAGATCGTGACCCTGATCGGCCCCAACGGCGCCGGCAAGACCACCCTGGTGCGCGCCGTACTGGGTTTGCTCAAGCCCGACAGCGGCAGCGTCTGGCGCAAGCCCAGGTTGCGCGTCGGCTACATGCCGCAAAAACTTCACGTCGATCCGACCTTGCCGCTTTCCGTGTTGCGCTTCCTGCGCCTGGTGCCTGGCGTGGACCGCGCACGGGCCTTGGCCGCGCTCAACGAGGTCGGCGCCGAACAGGTGATCGACAGCCCGGTGCAGAGCGTCTCCGGCGGCGAGATGCAACGCGTGCTGCTGGCCCGCGCCCTGCTGCGCGAGCCTGAATTGTTGGTGCTCGACGAGCCGGTGCAAGGGGTCGATGTGGCCGGGCAGGCCGAGCTGTACAGCCTGATCACGCGCCTGCGCGACCGCCATGGCTGCGGCGTGCTGATGGTCTCCCACGACTTGCACCTGGTGATGAGCACCACCGACCAGGTGGTCTGCCTCAACCGTCATGTTTGCTGCTCCGGGCATCCCGAGCAGGTCAGCGGCGATCCGGCCTTCGTCGAGCTGTTCGGAAAAAACGCACAAAGCCTGGCGATTTATCACCACCACCATGACCACGCCCACGACCTGCATGGCTCGGTGGTCAGCGCCCCTTCCACTTCCAATCATGTTCATGGAGATGGCTGCAAGCATGGCTGATTTTCTGTTGTACGCCCTGCTCGCAGGCCTGGCACTCGCCCTGGTCGCCGGCCCCCTGGGTTCGTTCGTAGTCTGGCGGCGCATGGCCTATTTCGGCGACACCTTGTCCCACGCCGCATTGCTTGGGGTGGCCCTGGGATTTTTGCTGGATGTCAGCCCCGCGGTAGCAGTGACCGTTGGTTGCCTGTTGCTGGCGGTGGTCCTGGTGACCCTGCAACATCGCCAGCCGCTGGCGTCCGACACGTTGTTGGGCATTCTCGCGCCGAGCACCTTGTCCCTCGGGCTGGTGGTGCTGAGCTTCATGCATGACGTGCGCATCGACCTGATGGCCTATCTGTTCGGCGACCTGCTGGCGATCAGTCCGACAGACCTGTCGTGGATCCTGGGCGGTAGCGCGGCGGTGTTGCTGTTGCTGGTGGCGCTCTGGCGGCCATTGCTGGCCGTCACCGTGCACGAAGAGCTGGCCCGAGTCGAAGGCTTGCCTGTGCTGGGTTTGCGACTGGCGCTGATGCTGCTGATTGCAGTGGTCATTGCCGTGGCAATGAAAATCGTTGGTGTGTTACTGATTACATCATTGCTGATCATCCCGGCGGCTGCGGCACAGCGTCACGCCCGCTCGCCCGAGCAGATGGCGCTCGGCGCGAGCCTGCTGGGCATGCTCGCGGTGTGTGGCGGCCTGGCACTTTCCTGGTTCAAGGACACCCCGGCCGGCCCGTCGATCGTGGTCAGCGCCGCTGCGTTGTTTCTGCTGAGTTTTGTCCTGCCTCGTCGAGGGGTGTAGACTTGCTCGCTTTTTGCGCAAATAGAGAGTCGCAGGAATGAAGCCGTTCGCCTCCCGTTATCTGCTCCTTGTCGCATTTTCCCTGCTACTGGGCGCTTGCCAAAGTACACCGCCGGTCACCCAGGCTCCCGATACGCGGGGTCCGGCCATCGCACAGCTCGAGCAAAGCCTGGCCAGCAATGAGCTGGCCACCGCTGAAGGCCGGCTGGCCGCCCTGCAAGCCCAGTCGCCCGAAGACCGGTCGCTGGAACCCTACCAGCGGCAATTGGCCGAGGCGTATTTGCGCCGCAGCCAGATCGACTTGCAAAAAGGCGACGTAAACGCCGCAGCCACCGCCCTGAGCCGGGCCCGGGCGTTGATGCCCAAGGCCCCAGCCCTTACCGGCGAGGTCAACAGCGCCATTGCCGAAGCCCGCAAGGCCGACCTGGAAAAAGCCGAGGCCGACCTCAAGGCCGCCGAAGCCAAACCGGTCGCCAAAGTGATTGATCCGAGTGCCGAGAGCACCACCGTTGCGCTTAATATCGGCGATATCCAGAAAATGCGGCGCCAACTGGACGCCATTGCCGCTGATGTGGTGAATTATCAGTGCGACGTCAGCATCCAGGCGCCGCGCACCGATGATTATCCGTGGTTAGCGACGTTGCTGACCAAGCGGGTCAAGAAACTTGATCCCGGATTTGATCTGAAACTGCAGAAGCAGATTGTGCGCAGTGTGCCGGCGCAAGTCGTGCTGACTCCGCGCAAACCCTAAAAGCATCGCGAGCAAGCTCGCTCCCACACTGGGTATTGTGATTGACACCTCACCCTGTGGGAGCGAGCTTGCTCGCGATAGCGTCCTACCAGCAACCAGCCACTTTCAGACACTCATCAAGCCGGAATCGCCTTCGCCTTAGGTTCCCGCGCCCACACCCGATGCTGGGCAATCGCATCGAAGAACGCCTGGAACTTGCCAGCATCCGCGTCAGGAATCAGCCCCGCATCCTCCTCCAGCTTCAACAACACCAACAACTGCCGGGCTTCGCCATTCAGCGCGATGGCCTTCAGGTGCTTGTAGGCTTCCAGCAGGTAATGCAACGCCACACCATCGCCGCTCAAGGCCTTGATCGATTCCGCGCCACCCGGTACGAACACCGCGTCGAAGGCAATCGACGGCAAGCCTTCCATGGACGCATCCACCGCCAGTTTCTGCCCATCGGCCGTGGTGACTGGCGCCGAGGTCGGCCCCAGCACTTTGGCGTGGGCGCCCTCGGCCTCCAGGGCCTGCTTGAGGGCATCGATGATCGCCCCATCGACACCGTTGGCTACCAACACCGCCACTTTGCGCGTCTTGATGTCGCCGGACAGCAGGTTCGCCTGGCTCAAGGCCGGGGACTCCTCCAGTGATGGCGTCGGAACATCCACAGTGCCCGCGGTCGGTGCTGGCAAGCCGAGGTTTTTCGCTACCCGCCCAGCCAGTTCCAAGTCGATGTTGGCGAGAATCTCATTGACCTGCCGCGCTCGGATGAACTCTCGCTCCACCTTGCCCAACTCAAAGCTGTAGGCGGCGATGATGTGCTCTTTTTCGTGGGAGCTCATGCTCTTGTAGAACAACCGCGCCTGTGAGAAATGGTCGGAGAACGAATCGCTGCGTTGGCGGATCTTGTAGGCATCGATACGCTCTGGATAACTTTCGAAGCCGCCGTCTTCCGGGCCGGGCGGGGTTTCCTTCGGCCAGCCGCCGTCGATGGAGTTCGGCTCGTAAGACGCGCGTCCCTTGTCGATGGTGGTGCGGTGCATGGCATCTCGCTGACCGTTGTGTACAGGCGTGATGGCACGGTTGATCGGCAGCTCATGAAAATTCGGCCCACCGAGTCGGCTGATCTGCGTATCGGTGTAGGAAAACAGCCGACCTTGCAGCAATGGGTCGTTGGAAAAGTCGATGCCCGGCACGATATGCCCGGGGCAGAACGCAACCTGTTCGACCTCGGCGAAGAAATTGTCCGGGTTACGATTCAGCACCATCTTGCCCAGGGGCGTGATGGGCACCAGCTCTTCAGGGATGATCTTGGTCGGGTCGAGCAGGTCGAAGTCAAACTTATGCTCGTCTTCCTCGGCGACGATCTGCACGCCGAACTCCCATTCCGGGTAGTCGCCCATCTCGATCGACTCCCAGAGATCGCGACGGTGGTAGTCGGTATCCTTGCCCGCCAGCTTCTGGGCTTCGTCCCACACCAATGAACACGTCCCGGCTGTGGGACGCCAGTGGAATTTGACGAAGCTGCTTTTGCCTTCGGCGTTGATCATGCGGAAGGTGTGCACCCCAAAACCCTGCATGGTGCGTAGGCTTTTTGGAATGGCCCGGTCAGACATCGCCCAGATCACCATATGAGCCGATTCCGGCACCAGCGAGACAAAATCCCAGAACGTGTCGTGGGCCGAGCCGCCTGTAGGAATTTCGTTATGGGGCTCGGGTTTTACCGCGTGGACAAAGTCCGGAAACTTCACCGCGTCCTGAATGAAAAACACCGGCATGTTGTTGCCCACCAGGTCGAAGTTGCCTTCGTCGGTAAAGAACTTCACCGCGAAGCCGCGCACGTCCCGCACGGTGTCGCCGGAACCGCGCGGACCTTGCACGGTGGAAAAGCGCACGAACACCGGGGTTTTCTTGCTCGGGTCCTGTAGGAAACCGGCCTTGGTCAGCGCCGAATGCGCTTCATAGCTCTGGAAGTAGCCATGGGCGCCGGTCCCACGGGCGTGCACGATGCGTTCCGGGATACGCTCATGGTCAAAGTGCGTGATTTTTTCACGCATGATGAAGTCTTCCAGCAGCGAGGGCCCACGGGGGCCGACGCGCAGGGTGTTCTGGTTATCGGCGATCTTCACGCCCTGGTTGGTGCGCAACGCCTGTTCAGTGGCGTCGGAACGGAACTGTTCCAGGCTTTCAAGCTTGGCGTTGGTGTTGCCGCGATCCAGGGTGTCGGTCCCGGCCAGTTGGCTCTTGTTGACCGTGGGCTTCTTGGTACTCATCAGGCATGACTCCTCTTTACGTTCCTCGCCGTGGCCAGGACTCTTGAGTTCGATGCCGCAGGTACATACCTCGGCATTTCGAGTGGCTTAATGAGTGACCAACGCCGTTTGGCCGTGTTCCTTTTTTATGTCCTTTGATCGCGTTATTGCCAAATGAACGGTCCGATCGCAAATAAATGCTAAGAACCTCTATACGGACAGGCTAAAATGCGCGCCCGGCTAACCGCTGATCCTTTTCCAACGCGCCCCACAAGGTTCGCTACGTGATCGAGTTTCAAGACGTCCATAAAACCTACCGGGTCGCCGGTAGGGATATCCCCGCCCTGCATCCGACCAGTCTGACGATTGAGAACGGTCAGGTCTTCGGCCTGATTGGCCATTCCGGTGCGGGAAAAAGTACCCTGCTGCGCCTGATCAATCGCCTGGAAGATTCCACTGGCGGCAAGATCATTGTCGACGGCGAGGAAGTCACCGCCCTGGACGCCAGCGGCCTGCGGCGTTTCCGTCAACAGGTCGGTATGATCTTCCAGCACTTCAACCTGCTGGCGTCCAAGACCGTGGCCGACAACGTGGCGCTGCCGCTGACGCTGGCGGGCGAATTGTCCCGCAGCGAAATCGACCAACGCGTCGCCGAGTTGCTCGCTCGCGTCGGCTTGTCCGACCACGCCAAGAAGTACCCGGCGCAACTGTCCGGCGGCCAGAAGCAGCGCGTCGGCATCGCTCGCGCCCTGGCGACCAAACCCAAGATCCTGCTGTGCGACGAGGCCACCAGTGCCCTCGACCCACAAACCACCGCCTCGGTCTTGCAACTGCTGGCGGAGATCAACCGCGAGCTGAAGCTGACCATCGTGCTGATCACCCATGAAATGGATGTGATCCGCCGGGTTTGCGATCAAGTGGCGGTGATGGACGCCGGTGTGATCGTCGAGCAAGGCCCGGTGGCCGAGGTGTTCCTGCACCCCAAGCACCCGACCACCAAGCGTTTTGTCCAGGAAGACGAGCAGATCGACGAAAGCGAACAGCGCGACGACTTCGCTCACGTGCCTGGGCGCATCGTGCGTCTGACGTTCCAGGGCGATGCGACCTACGCGCCATTGCTCGGCACCGTCGCCCGGGAAACCGGCGTGGACTACAGCATCCTGGCCGGTCGTATCGACCGCATCAAAGACACCCCCTACGGGCAACTGACCCTCGCCATCACCGGCGGTGACATGGAGGCGGCGTTCGCCCGCTTCACCGCGGCCGATGTCCACATGGAGGTGCTGCGCTAATGGAACTGTTGAGTTCGTTCTTCTCCAACATCGACTGGCTGGAAATCTGGCTGGCCACCGGCGACACCTTCCTGATGCTGTTCGGTTCGCTGTTGTTCACCGTGCTGCTCGGCTTGCCCCTGGGCGTGTTGCTGTTCCTCTGCAGCCCGCGCCAGTTGCTCGAGGCCCGGGGCGTGTATGCGCTGCTGTCACTGATCGTGAACATCCTGCGTTCGCTGCCGTTCATCATCCTGTTGATCGTGATGATCCCGTTCACGGTATTGATTACCGGCACCTCCCTGGGCGTGGCCGGCGCGATCCCTCCGCTGGTGGTCGGCGCGACACCGTTCTTCGCCCGCCTGGTAGAAACCGCCCTGCGCGAAGTCGACCGCGGCATCATCGAAGCGACCCAGGCCATGGGTGCCACCACGCGGCAGATCATCGTCAATGCCTTGCTGCCGGAAGCCCGTCCAGGCATTTTTGCCGCGATTACGGTGACAGCGATTACGCTGGTGTCCTACACGGCCATGGCCGGTGTGGTCGGCGCCGGTGGTTTGGGCGACCTGGCGATCCGTTTCGGTTACCAGCGTTTCCAGACCGATGTGATGGTGGTCACGGTGGTGTTGCTGCTGGTGCTGGTCCAGGTGCTGCAAACCGTGGGCGACAAACTGGTTGTGCATTTTTCTAGAAAATAAGGCCTCGCGGCCAATAAACCATGAGCCGGCCATTCGCTGGCAGGCGCCGAGAGCAGGCGCCTCACAAGGAGTTAGCTGAATGAAGAAACTACTGGTTGCCTTCGCTGCCGCCGCAGCGTTTTCCGCCCACGCCGCCGACACCCTGACCGTCGCGGCCACACCGGTGCCACACGCGGAAATCCTCGAATTCGTCAAACCGGCCCTGGCCAAAGAAGGCGTCGACCTGAAGGTCAAGGTCTTCACCGACTACATCCAGCCGAACGTACAGGTCGCGGAAAAGCGCCTGGACGCCAACTTCTTCCAGCACCAGCCGTACCTGGATGAGTTCAACAAGGCCAAGGGCACGCACCTGGTGAGCGTGGCCGGTGTGCACCTGGAACCCCTGGGCGCGTACTCCAGCAAGTACAAGGCACTGACAGAATTGCCGGGCGGCGCCAACGTGGTGATCCCGAACGACGCCACCAATGGCGGCCGTGCGCTGTTGCTGCTGGCGAAAGCTGGGGTGATCAAGTTGAAGGATTCGAACAACATCCTGTCGACCACCAAGGACATCACCGAGAATCCAAAGGATCTGAAATTCCGTGAGCTGGAAGCGGCGACCATTCCGCGGGTGCTGACCCAGGTGGATCTGGCGTTGATCAATACCAACTATGCGTTGGAGGCGAAGCTTGATCCTTCCAAGGATGCCCTGGTTATCGAAGGTAACGACTCGCCGTATGTGAACATCCTGGTGGCTCGTGAGGATGACAAGGACAGTGAGGCGATGAAGAAGCTGGTTGCGGCATTGCATACGCCGGAAGTGAAGGCTTTCATTCTGGAGAAGTACAAAGGCGCGGTTTTGCCAGCGTTTTGAGCTGATCGAGTGGTGAAAAACGGGGCTGCGTGGGAATGCAGGCCCGTTTTTTTATGCTCCGAATTGTCAACTCCCGATCAGTGAAAAGAGAGCATGTGTCGTGGGAATACGCTAGCTACATAAGGGTAAAGTTGAGCAGCAAACTCATTCAATAAAGCAAACCCGACACAAGGCGCCGGGTGTGCTTTTTGAGAGGATGCTTATCCTTGCCCGCTATCGCGGCTCAACGTTATCCAGCACCCGATTCGCCAGCAATGAACTCAATTCGATCAATTGCTGGATACCAAGAGCAATATGACGGCGAGGACCTTCCAGATCGAAGGCCAGGTTGCTGACCATCGCGTCGGCTGCCGCCAGGGTTTCGCTGAGGTTGGCGAGGAGGGATTCGTTGTCGGCGTTTTTGGCGACGGTGAAGAGCTGGCCCGGTTGGGACGTATCTTCGGACTTTTCCGGTTTTGGTAGCAGGTAGTAATCCAAGGCGCGGTTGGTGGCTTCGTCGTGCTTTTTGGCCTTGGATTTGGTGTGCGGGGAAGTGCGGTCCGCCTCTGGCGGATTCGGTGTAGGTTTGAACATGTACTAAGCCCTATAGGTGAAGCCGCAACCCTCTAGCTACTAAACAAGGGGAGGCAGCTGTACGCAGGTTAGTAGACCGGGGACTTAGCAAGCCGGCGCGCCCGAAGGCGCCCTGCGCACAACCGCCATCAAATACAGGCATGGAGACGCCTGTCTGACGGAGCTAATGCACCTACTAAATACCTCGGGCTACTAAACCCGACCACTGATGGGCAGTGGCAGGGAAACGATAGAACCCGGGGACCAGGCGCACAAGCGGACGGATTCTGGCGTAGTTGTAGGTAATGGCGCAAGGATGTGTAGCTTGATGGAGGGATCACGCCAACGGAATAAACAGGGCTTGGTTTTGACCCGTAAATTAGCGCTAGACGGGGTTGTGGTGGGGGATTGGAAGAGGGGTTTTGTCTGTAGGCGTTTTTCGGGGTGGGGATGCCCGCTTGCTCGATACGTGATGGTTGCTTGTCTTTCGGTCCGAAAAGGTGGGGAACGACGACGCAGCCTCTTTCAGCAATCACTTGCTCCCGAAACCCTATCAGCATTTGCCCATTGTCCGGGCCGAATGAACCACAGGATCTGCTTCATTGTTCAACAACCCTCATGATAAATTCCCCGCCGCGACCTCTAATCAATAGAGGGCATTCAGGGAGAGAAGTAAGTGATCAAGTCTTTGTTGGTTGGGGCATTGCTGGCAATGGCATCAGCATCGGCATCTGCGATGAGTTGCGATAACCCTAGAAACGCCTATGACAGAACCTATTGCGCGTCGCTGAAAATGGTTCAGTCGGATCAGGAAATCAATGATCAATACAAGAAGACCATGAGTGCCCTGAACCCGGATCAAAAGAAAAAAGTGAAAGCCGCTCAAATCCAGTGGATCAAAAATCGTGACAGCGCCTGCTCCAACGATGGCCTGCTCTACCTAGATTGTGCCAATGAGAAGACCGAGGCGCGTATCGTCATACTCAAAGCTGTCGAGCGTGAGTGCCGTGCTGCCGGTTGCGACGACGCCAAGCTGTCGCAAGTCGAATAATCCGTAAACAACGTCGGCTTGCAGTCGTATCCCACGAAAAACCCGACGTAAAGCGTCGGGTTTTTCATTATTAGCGCTACGCAGCGCCACGCTCGACCATGTCACGCCATGTCTGAACGCTAGGGCGCTCTTGCATCCTGGCGTGCCAGGCTCGCAGTGCAGCACACTCAACAGGAACGGGGAGCTTCACCAGCGAGGCGAAGATCATGCCGCCCAGTACCGCAATGTCGGCCATCGAAAACTTGTCACCCGCCACAAAGGGCCGGTCTTTGAGAAGGCTGTCGAAATAGCGCATGCCCCTGATCGCCTTATCGCCCATCCGGGCGCCCCACTCGGCATTCTGGTACAGCTCCACAGCGGGGCCGAGGCCCGGCGTGGCATGGTGGAAGTACACGCTGACGGCATCGAGAAACTCGATCTCGGCACGTTTGGTCATCATCTGGATGATGCCTTTTTCAACAGGCGTTTCGCCCGTCAACGTCGGATGACCGTCCAGGCTATCCAGGTACTGGGTGATCGCCGTGCACTCGGCGATCCGCGTCCCATCGTTCAGCTCCAGCACCGGCAGTGTCCCGGAGTAATTGATGGCCAGGAACTCGGCTTTCTTGTGCTCGCCGGCCCAGAGATTCACCGGTACGAATTCGATGTTCGGCAGCAATCCTTTTTCCGCCAGCGCAATGCGCACTCGGGCGGGGTAGGGGCCGTTGAACCAATCGTAGATTTTCATCGTAGGAACAGTGGAAACATCAACGCGCTGTTGTGGGGAAGTCATGATTCGCGCACCTGCCTGTCAATTGGTAGGTAAAGATTGAGCCGCCAATTTAGCGCAGTCAATCCCCTACCTGACAATTGGCAGGTAGACGGATCTGCGCGTAGAATCGCCGTTATCTGAGTGAGTCGAATCTCGAAACGAGGCTGCAACGTGAACGAAAATGCTCGAGAAGCCATCTTGGCGGCAGCGAAAGCCGCTGCCCAACTCCACGGTTACAGCGGTATCAATTTCCGCAGCATCGCCGACCAAGTGGGCATCAAGAACGCCAGCATTTACTACCACTTTCCGAGCAAGGCAGGCCTGGCTGCGGCGGTTGCTGAACGCTACTGGCAGGACGCGCTGCGCATGCTCGAAGAAATACGCGCCGCCAATACCGATCCGAAGGCGTGCGTGCGGCTGTACCCCTCCATTTTTCGAAAGTCGCTTGAGGACGGCAACAGGCTTTGTCTGTCCAGCTTCATGGCAGCCGAATTCGAAGACCTTCCCGATGAAGTGTCGCGAGAGGTCAGGGCTTTTGCGGACGTTAACGTGGCGTGGCTCGCCCAGGTACTGGCAGATGCTGGGACAGGTAGCGCAGAGGAATGTGAACGCCGAGCCCGCGCCATTTACACCGCTGTTGCGGGTGCTCAGTTAATCGCGCGGACTCGGGCGGATGTCGGCCTGTTCGATGATCTGATTTTGAGCTACCGGGAAGCAGGATTGATTCCAGCCTGATCCTGTAAAGCAGATGATGCCGTTTGGCTGTAGGAATGGTTGGGGCCGCTTCGCAGCCCAGCGGGAGCAAGCTCCCTCGCCACGGGGTTTTGGTTCAATTGGGGCCGTGGGTGTAATTCAGTTGTTTGCATTGGTGGCCGGGTGCCACAATCGCCGCTTTCGTTGCGTCACGATCAGGTGGATCAAATGGATGGCCCAAGATCTCGGAACGGCCAAGCTTTTTTCATAGCCGAACAGGTGCGAACTGATCGACTGCAGCAACTGTTTCGCCAATCCGTTTCTGCGGTTTTCGGCAGTTACCTGGCTGCCATCATGCTGAGTTGGCTGTGTTGGGATCGGTTTGAGCACAGCGTTATTCTTTGGTGGCTGGGCATCCTGAGCGTATCGACGTTGTTGCGTATCGCGATGTTCGTCGCCTATTTCCGCAGCGACGAAAGTGAGCGTACGCCTCAACGCTGGGAACGCAGATACTGGGTCACACTGGTGTCATCCGCCAGCATCTGGGGCGGTGGTGCGTTTGTGGTCATGCCGGCGGACGATCTGTTGTCCCAGGCCTTGGTCATGCTCTTTACTGTCGGGATGTCCGTCAGTGCGGTGTCTTGCTACTCCGCTTACCGCAATATGACACTCGTCTCCATTGGCCTGGTTCTGTTGCCGTGCACCGCCTGGCTGCTGTTTCAACCATCCGCGATTCAAGTCGGCATGGCACTGTCGATCGTGGTGTTCACCGCATTTGCTGCCCGCGCTACAAGCAAGATGTCCCAGGCATTGGAAACCGCTTTTCGACTCACCCGTGAAATGGAACAGGCGAACAGCATTTCAACCCGCGCAGCCCAAACCGATGAACTGACCGGTCTGAAAAGCCGACGCGCTTTTTTCGAACATGCCCAGCAGCTTTATGACGAATGCAAGACCAACCAGTTGGGGTTGTGCGCGGTCATGTTGGACATGGATCACTTCAAGCACATTAACGACACCTACGGCCATCAGGTCGGGGATCAGGTTTTGCGCGAGATGGGGGTGGTCATCAGCTCGTCGTTTCGGGCGACGGACATTCACGGCCGGCTAGGTGGGGAAGAGTTCGCCATTCTGCTTCCGGACACGTCTATTGAGGTCGCCACCCAGATTGCAGAACAGCTCATCGATACGATTGCGGGTTTGATGATCGAGCCTGTTCACTGCATAACCGCCAGCCTTGGCGTTGCGTCGACGGAGGCCTGTAATAAGGATCTTCACGGCTTGATGAACGATGCGGATAAGGCCCTGTATCGGGCGAAGGCGCTGGGGCGTAATCGGGTCGCTGTTGCTTAGTCGGGTTGGCTTTGCATCATTAGCCAGAGTTTGATCCCCCCACGCTCTACGTCACATTCCAGAAGCGGAATGCGGAGCGTCCCTGGCGGCGTTCCCACGCGGGAGCGTGGGAGCCATCGAGAAACCCTGAACACGCGCGCTCCAAAGGCCTGCAGTTGCGCGGGCACTGACCCCCTTGCACCTCCTTCTCCTTGGTTCACCTTGCGGCGGGTGATCTTGCGCTGTCCTAAAAATAAATTACTTTTCATATCAACAAGTTAACCAAGAAGTGATAATTTTTTGAAAATTTATCTTGCGCGCAAAGTATTTGAGCGTTAAATTTATCTCAACTGGTTAGCGCACAAACATTTAGCGCAAACCAAAACCAAAAATCGATCAGCCCATTCAGCAAGAGGAAACACCATGAACGTTCTCTATACCGCAGTCGCAACCTCCACCGGTGGCCGTGATGGCCGTGCTGTTTCCAGCGACAAGATTCTCGACGTGAAACTGGCCACACCAAAAGCCTTGGGTGGTGCCGGTGGTGAAGCCACTAACCCTGAGCAACTGTTCGCAGCCGGCTACTCGGCCTGCTTCATCGGCGCACTGAAGTTCGTCGCCAGCCAGAGCAAACGCAGCATTCCTGCCGACGCTTCGATCACGGCACACGTTGGCATCGGCCAGATCCCTGGCGGTTTCGGTCTGGACATCGACCTGCACATCAGCCTGCCAGGTCTGGATCAAGCCGATGCCCAAGCGCTGGTCGACGCGGCTCACCAGGTTTGCCCGTACTCCAACGCGACACGCGGCAACGTCGACGTCCGTTTGCACGTCACCGTCTAACTCACTCACATACGAATAAAAGGATCAGGACATGAACACTTTCCACAAAACTCTCGTTGGCTCGCTTCTGGCACTGTCCCTCGGCAATGCGTTCGCAGCTTCTTTTGTTCAACCCACGTACGCTGAAGGTGGCTCGGATCGACTGATCGAAAAACGCGTAGCCGAAGGCGGCTCGGATCGACTGATCGAAAAACGTGTAGCCGAAGGCGGTTCGGATCGACTGATTGAAAAACGTGTAGCCGAAGGCGGTTCGGATCGACTGATTGAAAAACGTGTAGCCGAAGGCGGTTCGGATCGACTGATTGAAAAACGTGTAGCCGAAGGCGGTTCGGATCGACTCATTGAAAAACGTGTAGCCGAAGGTGGCTCGGATCGACTGATCGAAAACCGTGTAGCCGAAGGTGGCTCGGATCGACTGATCGAAAACCGTGTGGCCGAAGGCGGCTCGGATCGCCTGATGGAAAACAGAGTGGGCTGAAAAAACCCTTCACCACTTCAAAGCCGGTCGAATCAACCCATGTTGCTTCCAAAACAAAAACGCCGCTTATCTCTCACGAGGAAGCGGCGTTTTTTTGCAACGTGTCATAGGCTCCTAAACGATGCTATCCACCACACCACCATCGACACGCAGCGCCGCTCCAGTGGTGGCCGAGGCCTGCTCCGAGCTGGCATAGATAATCATGTTGGCGACCTCCTCGACGCGCGCCGCGCGCTGAATGATCGAGGTGCTGCGGTGCTGGTTGACGAAATCTGCCGCAACCTTTTCCAGGCTTTCCCCGCTGCGCTCGACATCTGCCTGGAGCATCTGGGCAACGCCTTCGGAAAGCGTCGGCCCAGGCAATACCGAATTGACCGTCACGCCCGTACCGGCGAGTCGCTTGGCCAGTCCGCGAGCGATGGACAGTTGGGCGGTTTTGGTGAAGCCGTAGTGGATCATGTCGGCGGGAATGTTCACGCCCGATTCCGACGAAACAAACACAATCCGCCCCCAACCGCGCTCGACCATGCCTTGTGCGTAGGCCCTGGAAACCCGCACGCCCGACATCACGTTGGTTTCGAAGAAACGCTGCCATTCGCTGTCCGGCGTTTCGAAAAAGTCTTCCTGTTTGAAAATGCCCAGGTTGTTGATGACGATATCGAAGCTCGGGTGCTTGGCGATCAGTGCCTGGCAGCCAGGCGAGTTGCTGAGATCGCCCACAAAGCCGGTCGCCCTTGAAGCTAGGTTGCCCAAGCGCTGCAGCGCTTCCTCCACGCTGCTCTCGCTACGACCGTTGATGACCACGTGAGCGCCGGCTTCCAGGAAGCCTTTGGCAGTGGCAAAACCGATACCGCTGGTGGACCCGGTGACCAGGACCTGACGTCCGGTGAAATCGATGTTCATGAGGGGACTCCTTGATTAATGAACCAGAGGAAGTGCGATATTTCTGACTGAACGGTAGTCCGACGGATTTAGAGATGGCTTTGCCATCCCCACGTCGCCCATATCGCAGGCCCTTAATCATGGACACGATTGAGGCTTTGCGCCTCCTCGTGATCAAACAACCATCAGGAAGCCGACCACACCGCCAGCTCATAGCTGGTGATGGGGAAGGGCTGCTGCGCAGCCCGGCGGGAGCAAGCTCCCTCGCCACACGATTTGGTAGACCCGGCTTTCAGACCTGCGCGCTGAATCGCTGCGCAGCACGCCGTTCAAGCATCGCGGCTTCCGTCTCTTGGGTCGCCAGTTCGCCTTTGTGCGCCAGTTGATTGAAGAACAGCCCGTCCGAAAACTCCTGGGGCGGCACCGAGCCGGCGCGCTTGAGCAGCGGTGCCAGGTCGATGGTGCTGGCGAAGTTTTCCTTGGTCAGGTTGTAGCGGCCCAGGTAGCTGCCAGACCAGGGCGAGTCGGCATCCACCATGTCGATGGAAGCATCGCGGAAGGCGCTGGCGGCGGCTTTCAGGTCACTGGAGTCATTGAGCAAGGCGGTGAGCCGCTGGGTTTCCGAGCTGCTGAGCTGGCCGGCCGTGTTGAGCACTTTCAGCTTGCCATCGGCCTCGACGGTGAAGCCGTATTTCTTGCTGGCCAAATCCGGGTAGGTCGCCGACAGCGTTGACTGGAATGTCTCGAAGGAGGTTTTCAACGTGTTTTTCGCGCTCTCGGTGATCGCGACATAGCGAGGAAAATCTGGCGATTGGGATCGACCGACCCAGGTGGTAATGGCCACCAGCGGTTGCTCCACGATCTGGGTTTCTTCACTGGGGTGGTAGATGGCCGCTGGGCCAGCGCTTGCCAGATCCTTTACGGAGCCCGTTGGAGGATGAGTGACCAATTTCTGATCGGAACGGGTGAGATGGGTGTTGGCGGGTGCAATAGAGGCAGCGCTAAGGGAGAGTTCCATTTCATCAGTCCATGATTGGCGGATACATCGTGTTATCGACAGCACGAGACCGAGCTTTAGGAAGAGTTGGGGTGGGGCTGCTGCGCAGCCCGGCGGGAGCAAGCTCCCTCGCCATGGGGAGGGATGGAGTCAGTTGTTTGTGCGGCGGTTGTTAGGCCGCTATCGCGAGCAAGCTCGCTCCCACAGGGTTCGGTGGTGGCTGCGATGTATGTGGCGGTACGTCTTCAGTACCACCGCGCCTCGCCCGGCGGGCGTTTCTTGAAGCGCTTCATGCTCCACATGTACTGGCTCGGGTAGGCCCGCACGTAGCGCTCCACCACTTGGCTCATGGCGGCGCAGGCGGTTTCGGTGTCGGTGCTGTACATCGCGTCCGGGGCGGCTTCGAGGATGACTTTGTAACCGGAGCCGTCCGGCAGGCGCAGGGCGTGGAGGAAGACGCCAACCGCCTTGCCGCCGGCGAGCATGTTCGGCACGAACTTGCTGGTCAGGGCCTGGGTGGCGAAGAAAGGCACGAAGATCCCGGCGGATTCGGCCGGTTCCGGGTCGGCGGGGATGCCCACCTGGCCACCCTTGCGCACTTCCTTGATGACGCTGAGGATGCCTTCCTTGGTCGACGCCGCGACCTTGTTGCCCAACTGAACGCGTTGCTTTTGCAGCAATTCATCCACCGCCTTGAGCTTGGGCGGGCGGTAGAAAATGATCGGTTTGCATTGGCTGCAATAGAAGTGGTTGAGCACTTCCCAGTTGCCCAGGTGGCTGGTGATGCCCACCACGCCTTTACCGGAGGCCAGGGCTTCTTTCAGCACCTCCAGGCCTTCGACTTCACGCACCAGGTCGATAGAGCGCTGGGCCGGCCAGATCCAGGCGCAGGCGCTTTCGGTCAGGGATTTGCCGATGTCCTTGAGGCTCTGGCCCACCAGGCGTTCGCGCTCGACCGGGTCCATCTCGGGAAAGCACTTGGCGAGGTTGATCCGCACCACGTCGCGGGAACGGTTGGGAAATTTCCACATGAGCCAGCCAATCGCCGAGCCCACTGCCTGCACCGCTCGCCAGGGCAGCAGCGCAAACAACCGCAGAGCGCCGACCAGCAAGGCGCCTTTCAACTTATCCACAGGTCACTCCTGAATGTATGGGCCGTGTTGCGAGCCGGCTATTCTAACCGCCGTTTACCAACTCGGCGTAGCGGTCGCAGTTTTGGGTGTGGTCCATGACCATGCCCGAGGCCTGCATCAAGGCGTAGCAAATGGTCGGCCCGACGAAAGTGAACCCGGCCTTTTTCAGACCTTTGCTCATCGCCAGTGCCTCGGGCGTGATAGCGGGCACTTCGCTGCGGTCCTTGAAATGGTTGATGATGGGTTTGCCGCCCACGAACGACCAGAGGAACGCCACCGGGTCTTCCAGCGCCAGCCAGGCCTGGGCATTGCGACGGGCGGCCTTGAGCTTGAGGCGGTTGCGGATGATGCCCGGGTCGAGCATCAGCTCATCGATTTCCGCGTCGCTCATCTGCGCCACGCGCTGCACATCGAAGCCGTACAACACTTCCCGATAGCGCTCGCGTTTGCGTAAAACGGTGATCCAGGACAGCCCCGCCTGGAACCCTTCGAGCAAAAGCAACTCGAACAAACCCTGCGCATCGCGCAGCGGCGTGCCCCACTCCTGATCGTGATAAGCCATGTACAACGGATCGTCAGAACACCAAAAGCAGCGTGGCATAAGGCTCCAGGGGGCGTGCGCACGAACGAATCGGGTATACTCCCGCTCTTTAAATCGCAGCCCAAGAAACAGGTGAATTTCGTGAGCCAGCCTACGCCAGCCGTGCGTACCTTCCAAGACTTGATCCTCGCCCTCCAGCAATACTGGGCCGAGCAAGGTTGCGTGGTACTTCAGCCCTACGATATGGAAGTAGGCGCCGGCACTTTCCACACTGCCACGTTTCTGCGTGCCATCGGCCCGGAAACCTGGAACGCCGCTTATGTGCAGCCCAGCCGCCGCCCGACTGACGGCCGCTACGGCGAAAACCCGAACCGCCTGCAGCACTACTACCAGTTCCAGGTGGTCCTGAAGCCGAACCCGGAAAACTTCCAGGAACTGTACCTGGGCTCCCTCAAGCACGTGGGCCTCGACCCACTGGTGCACGACATTCGTTTCGTCGAAGACAACTGGGAATCGCCGACCCTGGGCGCCTGGGGCCTGGGCTGGGAAGTCTGGCTCAATGGCATGGAAGTGACTCAGTTCACCTACTTCCAGCAGGCGGGCGGCATTGAGTGCTACCCGGTCACCGGCGAGATCACCTACGGCCTGGAACGCCTGGCCATGTACCTGCAGGGCGTGGATTCGGTCTACGACCTGGTGTGGGCCGACGGCCCGTTCGGCAAAGTGACCTATGGCGACGTGTTCCACCAGAACGAAGTGGAGCAGTCGACCTACAACTTCGAACACGCCAACGTCGAGAAGCTGTTCGAGCTGTTCGATTTCTACGAGAGCGAAGCCAAGCGCCTGATCGAGCTCGATCAGCCGCTGCCGTTGCCAAGCTATGAAATGGTGTTGAAGGCGTCCCATACCTTCAACCTGCTGGACGCACGCCGGGCGATTTCCGTGACCGCGCGCCAGCAATACATCCTGCGTGTACGCACCCTGGCGCGTTCCGTTGCGCAAGCCTACCTGCTGGCCCGTGCCAAGCTGGGCTTCCCGATGGCGACCCCGGACCTGCGTGATGAAGTGTTGGCTAAGCTGGAGGCTGCACAATGAGTGCTCAAGATTTTCTGGTTGAACTGGGCACCGAAGAACTGCCACCCAAAGCCCTGAACACCCTGGCCGATGCGTTCCTGGCCGGTATCGACAAAGGCCTGCAAGCCGCTGGCCTGAGCTACGAAGCCAAGCAGGTGTACGCCGCGCCGCGTCGCCTGGCCGTGCTGATCACCGCCCTGGCGACCCAACAGCCGGACCGCAGCATCAACCTCGACGGCCCGCCACGCCAGGCCGCGTTCGATGCCGACGGCAACCCGACCCAGGCCGCCCTGGGCTTCGCCAAGAAGTGCGGCGTGGACCTGAGCGAAATCGACCAGAGCGGTCCGAAGCTGCGCTATAGCCAGAGCATCAAGGGCAAGCCGACCGCCAGCCTGTTGCCGACCATCGTCGAAGACTCCCTCAATGACTTGCCGATCCCCAAGCGCATGCGCTGGGCCGCGCGCAAGGAAGAATTCGTACGTCCAACCCAGTGGCTGGTGATGTTGCTCGGTGACCAGGTCATCGATTGCACGATCCTGGCCCAGAAGGCCGGTCGCGATTCCCGCGGTCACCGCTTCCATCATCCGCAGAGCGTGCGCATCACCTCGCCGGCCAACTACCTGGCCGACCTGCGTGCCGCCTACGTGCTGGCCGACGCCAACGAGCGGCGCGAGCTGATCAGCAAGCGCACCGAAGAGCTGGCTACCCTGCAGGAAGGCACCGCCATCGTGCCGGCCAACCTGCTGGACGAAGTGACCGCGCTGGTGGAATGGCCAGTGCCGCTGGTGTGCTCGTTCGAGGAACGTTTCCTTGAAGTGCCGCAGGAAGCGCTGATCACCACCATGCAGGACAACCAGAAGTACTTCTGCCTGCTGGACGCCGAAGGCAAGTTGCTGCCGCGCTTCATCACGGTTGCCAACATCGAAAGCAGGGACCCGCAGCAGATCATCGCCGGTAACGAAAAAGTCGTTCGCCCGCGCCTGACCGATGCCGAGTTCTTCTTCAAGCAAGACAAGAAACAGCCCCTGGAAAGCTTCAACGAGCGCCTGCGCAACGTGGTGTTCCAGGAAAAACTCGGCAGCGTCTACGACAAGGCCGAGCGCGTTTCGAAACTGGCGGCGTTCATCGCCCCACGCATCGGCGGCGACGCCCAGCGCGCGGCCCGTGCCGGCATCCTGTCCAAGTGCGACCTGTCCACCGAAATGGTCGGTGAATTCCCGGAGATGCAAGGCGTCGCCGGTTACTACTACGCCCTCAACGATGGCGAGCCGCAGGACGTGGCCCTGGCGCTGAACGAGCAGTACATGCCCCGCGGTGCCGGCGCTGAACTGCCAACCACCCTGACCGGTGCGGCCGTGGCGATCGCCGACAAGCTCGACACCCTGGTCGGCATCTTCGGCATCGGCATGCTGCCCACCGGCAGCAAAGACCCGTATGCCTTGCGTCGTGCGGCCCTGGGCGTGTTGCGGATCCTGATCGACAAGCAACTGGACCTGGACCTGAACGACGCCGTGGCATTCGCCGTCAATGCGTTCGGCAGCAAGGTCAAGGCTGCCGGCCTGGCCGATGCGGTGCTGGAATTCATCTTCGACCGCCTGCGTGCGCGTTATGAAGATGAAGGCGTCGACGTCGCCACCTACCTGTCGGTGCGAGCCCTGAAACCGGGTTCGGCCCTGGACTTCGACCAGCGCGTACAAGCGGTGCAAGCCTTCCGCAAATTGCCAGAAGCCGCCGCGCTGGCAGCGGTGAACAAGCGGGTATCGAACCTGCTGGGCAAGGCCGAAGGCAACGTCGCGGCCACCGTCGAAGCCAAGTACTTCGACAACGCCAACGAGTTTTCCCTGTACTCGGCGATCCAGCAGGCGGACCAGGCGGTCCAGCCAATGGCGGCGGCGCGTCAGTACAGCGAAACCCTGGCGCGCCTGGCGGCACTGCGCGAGCCGGTGGATGCGTTTTTCGAGGCGGTGATGGTCAACGCTGAAGATGCCAAAGTACGGGCCAACCGTTACGCGCTGCTGGCGCGTCTACGTGGGCTGTTCCTCGGCGTCGCCGATATTTCGTTGCTGGGGTAACGCTTGAAACTGCTGATTCTCGATCGGGACGGGGTGATCAATCACGACTCCGACGCTTACATCAAATCGGTGGAGGAGTGGTTGCCGCTGCCCGGTTCGATCGAAGCCATCGCGCAGTTGAGCAAGGCCGGCTGGACGGTGGCGGTCGCCACCAACCAGTCGGGCATTGCCCGCGGTTATTACGACCTCACCGTCCTGGACGCCATGCATGAGCGCCTGCGCGCCCTGGTGGCAGAGCAGGGCGGGGAAGTCGGCTTGATCGTCTATTGCCCCCATGGGCCGGACGACGGCTGCGATTGCCGCAAGCCCAAGCCAGGCATGTTGAAAACCATTGCCGCGCATTACGATGTGGCCTTGGCAGGTGTGTGGTTCGTCGGTGACAGTCTCGGTGACCTGGAGGCGGCCAAGGCCGTCGATTGTCAGCCAGTTTTGGTAAAGACCGGGAAAGGCGAGAAGACTCTGGGCAAGACCCTCCCGGTGGGCACCTTGATTTTTGACGACCTGGCGGCGATTGCCGCTGAACTTATCCACAATTAGAGCTCCCAAGACATCCTGATCAAGGACTGTTCGGGAAGCGCTTGAACAGGCGGGCATTGCCCGCAACGGTAAACGCCGCTATGTCGATATTGCAGGCCATCAGAAGCTTTCTCTTTTACCTGCTGCTGGGCACCAGTTCCTTGTTGTGGTGTTCCCTGAGTTTTTTTATCGCGCCCTTCCTGCCGTTCAGGGCGCGCTACCGTTTCATCAACGTGTACTGGTGCCGCTGCGCACTGTGGCTGAGCAAGGTGTTCCTGGGCATCCGCTATGAAGTGAAAGGCGCCGAGAACGTGCCGGACCGGCCCTGCGTGATTCAGTCCAACCACCAGAGCACCTGGGAGACGTTCTTTCTCTCGGCCTATTTCGAGCCGTTGAGCCAGGTCCTCAAGCGTGAGCTGCTGTTCGTACCGTTCTTTGGCTGGGCCATGGCCATGTTGCGCCCGATTGCCATCGATCGCGACAATCCCAAAGTGGCGCTCAAGCAAGTGGCGAAAAAGGGCGACGAACTGCTCAAGGACAACACCTGGGTGCTGATCTTCCCCGAGGGCACCCGTGTTCCTTACGGGACGATTGGCAAGTTTTCCCGCAGCGGTTCCGCATTGGCGGTGAACGCGAACCTGCCGGTGCTGCCGATTGCACACAATGCCGGCAAATTCTGGCCTAAGGCAGGCTGGATCAGAACACCAGGCGTCATCACCGTGGTAATCGGCGCACCGATGTATGCCGAAGGCACTGGGCCCCGCGCCATCGCCGAACTCAATGACCGCGTACAAGCCTGGAACGAACAGGCACAACGGGAAATGGGCTCGCTTCCTCCAGGCCCTGTCACGGAAGTCCCCACGGAACAAGCCGCTGTTTGAGATCTGTGGATAACCTGTGTACCGTTTTTTCGAAATCCGTTGCTTTTATGTTGTAACTATATGTTTTTCATACATATTTCCTAAACACATAAAAGCCACGGTCAGGTGCATAAGTTTTTATAGCGGCAAAAAATCGTAGCCTTCGGGGGATTGATACGTCCTGTAGAAGCTGCCGAAGGCCGCGATCTCAATCTTCCAATAACGGGAAGCGCAGGCTGAACGTCGTGCCTTTACCCACCACGCTACGACACTCGATTTTCCCCTCGTGATGGTCAACCACGGCCTTGACCATCGACAATCCAAGGCCAATTCCATCGACCCCGTGGGCCGAGGAAAACCGTCGGTACTGACTGAACAGGTCCGGTAGTTCTTCGGCGCTGATGCCCTTGCCTTGGTCGGCGACATTGCAGATCAACCAGCCCGACACACAATGCACCTGCAAGGAAATGCAGGCGTCGGAGGGGCTGTACTTGATGGCATTTTCCAGCAGATTGAACAGGGCACGGGTCAACAACGATTGATCCGCCCTCACCATCGCGTCTTCATCCTCTATTTCGTGAACCAACTGGATACGCTTTGCCTGGGCGATGGGCAGCGCCTGATCGAGCACGTCCAACACCAGCATGGCGAACAGCGTCGGCTGGAATTGATAGGCCTCGGATTCGGCCTTGGCCAATTGTACGAAGCCCTCGGTCAGGTCCAGGGCGCGCCGTACCTGGCGTTCGATCTGGTCGAACAGCGGATGATCTCCACCGGCCTGATGCCGCTGCACATCGAGCAGCGCAAGGATTGCCGAATGAGGGGCGCGCAAGTCATGGGAGAGGAACCGCAGCATGACGCTGCGCTGCTCTTCCGCCTCACGTTCGGCGCTCAGGTCTGTGAGGCTCAGCAACCAGCCAATCGGCGCATCGCCATCCACCGGCAACAATGCAGCCCGTTCCAAGCGCAGGCTGCGCTCGCGAATATCGCGAAACTCCACCAAAGGCAATGTGGATAAGCGATGATGCGCCTCGTCTTCCAGCCCCGGATAACCCAATTGCCCAAGGTGCTCCAGCACATCGCCGCCCGCCAAGCCATGGCCGAATAGCTCGCGGGCCTTTCGATTACCCAGCAGCAGCTTGCCTTGGGGGTCGCTGATCATGGTTGCCACCGGCAAGTACTCCAGGCCGTCGGCAATGAAGCGCCGGGTGTCGCGGGTTCGGCTCATGGCTTGTTCCAGGGCCATGATCTGGCCCTGTAAACGGTCGCTGCCGGTGTAGGAGGCGCGGCGACGCTCCGGGAAGACCTTGGGCTCGGCGTCCAGGCGTGCCAGTTCCCAACCGAAATAGGCCAACACCACGCTCAGCCGTCGCCAGTTCCAGATCAGGTAGCCGAACATGATCCCCAGCACACTCGCCATGGGCGACCACCACCAGCCCCGCGCGCCCAGCATGGCGCTGATCAACAGGGCCAGGCTCATGCCACCCACCGTTGTCCACAGGGCCAGGCGCGGGCGCAACAGCAGCAAGCCCAATACACAACCCACCAGGCACACCGACAACAATGCGGCGCCTGAATGGCCTGTGGATTGGCTGCTCAATGACAGCAAGGCCGTCAGCGGTAACAGCAGCAGACTTATCCACAACCATTCCCGCACCAATTGTCGAAACAACCGCTGAACCTGGGTGGGTTCACGACTTTCACGGCGACGCTGGTTACTCATAGGCCTCCTGGCCGAACTCAAGGATTGTGGATATCTTCACTGGCCTGCCTAAGACGACGGGCTTGAAAGCCCACGACTATATCGGACTCGATAGGCGGCGCGCTCCTGCCTTTCCCTCTGTGTCGCGAGCCGGTATTGTCGCAGCCAGCGACAGGTCAATGAATCCGCCACTGGCTGTCTTTCATTGCCACCTGAAGATGTCCGTTACTCTCGAGATCAAGGAATCGCATTCCATGCGTGTCGCCATACTGGACGATGAACCGGCCGAGTTGCGCCGGGTAGAACAGACGCTGCAACAAATCCCCGGCAGAGGCGAGCAAACCTGGACCCTGCACAGTTTTGAACGAGGGGAAGACTTGTTGCGACAACTGCGGCGGGAAACCTTCGACTTGTTGATCCTCGACTGGCAACTGCCCGACATCAGCGGGCTTTCGTTGCTGCGCTGGACCCGCGAGCACATGGATTCGCCACCGGCCGCCATCATGCTGACCAGCCGTGACGGCGAGCACGACATCGTCCAGGCCCTCAACGCCGGCGCCGACGACTATGTGAGCAAACCCTTCAGGCCCAACGAACTCAAGGCCCGGGTCACCGCCGTGCTACGCCGTCACAACCTGCAACGCGCGCCCGCCAGCGACGTGCTGGTGTTCAACGACCTGGCGTTCGACGACGCCGAGCTGACCATCACCCGCGCCGGCATCCCCATCAGCCTGACCGAACGCGAATACCGCCTGGCCCGGTGCCTGTTCGCCAACCTGGGCCGGCCGCTGTCCCGGGAGTACTTCTACGAACGCTTCTGGACCCACGAGGAAATGACCTCGTCCCGCCCGCTCGACACCCACATCTATCGCCTGCGCAACAAACTCGGGCTGACGGCGGATCGGGGTTGGCAGTTGCTGACGATCTACGGGTATGGGTATCGGTTGGAGAGTGTGGTGGCGGGGAGTGAGGCGTCGGTGGCCAGTTAGGGAACCGACTGCTCATACTGAACGGGCTCTGTGGCGAGGGAGCTTGCTCCCGCTGGGCTGCGCAGCAGCCCCTTTTGTGAGCGCTTCGCACTCAAGCGGGAGCAAGCTCCCTCGCCACACAATGAATATCACCCGATCGTCGGTACCAAGCTTCCTGCTTTTGCGATCCGACGACGCTGTATCAGCACGCCGGATATCACCACCAAGACACTCAGCAGCCCGGTCGCGAGAATCTCCACGCGATGGGCTTCCTGGAACAGCATGATGGTCAAGGCGCCGACGATGAAGATAATCACCGCGTAGGTCAGGCCGGGAAACAGCCACATGCTGAAAGCGATTTTTTCACCGCGAGCCATACGTTGTTTGCGCATACGCAGCTGCGAAATCGCGATGACCAGGTACACCAGCAACGCAATGGCGCCAGAGCTGGCCAGCAGGAATTCGAAGACCGCCGCCGGGGCCACGTAGTTGGCGAACACCGCCAAAAAGGCCGCGCCGGTTGACAACATCACCGCCCAGTGAGGCGTGCCGCTCTTGTTCGTGCGCTGGGAAACGGCCGGCGCATCACCGCGCTTGCCCAACGAGAACATCATGCGCGAAGCCGTGTACAACGCCGAGTTCAGGCAACTGGTGACCGCCACCAGGACCACAATATCGACGATCAGCTTGGCGTTGGGGATGCCCATGCGCTCCAGCACCGTCTGGTAGGAGCCGACACTGGCCAGGAGCGGGTCGTTCCATGGCACCAGGGCCACGACGATGAAAATGGAGACGAGGTAGAACAAGCCAATCCGCCAGATCACCGAGTTGGTTGCCTTGGAAATCTGCTGGCCAGGGTTCTTCGATTCAGCCGCGGCGATGGTCACGATCTCGGTGCCCATGAACGAAAACATGGTGGTCAGGATCGCCCCCAGCACCGCGCCCATGCCATTGGGCAGGAAGCCTTGAGTGTCGAACAGGTGTGAAACACCACTGACCTGGCTGGTTGGCAGAAAACCGAATATCGCCATCAGACCCAGCCCGATGAAGCCGATGATCGCCACCACCTTGACCAGGGCGAACCAGAATTCGAACTCGCCGTAATTCTTCACACTGAACAGGTTGGTGACCGTCAGCAGCAGGGTGATGACCAACGTGAAGACCCAGATCGCCACATTCGGGAACCAGGCGTGCAGGATAGTTGCAGCAGCGTTGGCCTCCAGCGGAATCACCAGGACCCAGAACCACCAGTAGAGCCAGCCGATGGTGAAGCCCGCCCAATGACCAATCGCCCGGTCCGCATATGTCGAGAAGGAACCCGTGTCCGGCGATGCCACCGCCATTTCGCCCAGCATCCGCATCACCAGCACCACCAAGGCCCCCGCGGCAGCGTAGGCCAGCAACACGGCCGGACCGGCCGCTGCGATCGCATGGCCGGAGCCGACGAACAGACCGGCGCCAATCACACCGGCTATGGAAAGCATCGTCACATGACGGGGCTTGAGCCCTTGCGCCAGATTATCGGAAGTTTGCGTACCGCTCATTGAGACTACCCTTGGCATTTGGATTTATTCGTACCACCTCGACCCATCGCTTTCTGTAAATTTAAAAAAACGATGTGTAAGTTATTAAACACGCAAGTTTTGCGCCAGGAAATCCAAAGTCCCCGGTATCCGGGGCCTTCATCCAATTCCTAACCCATTGACAATGAAGGCTTTATGCCAGGGTGTTACCCAGTTACACCGTTTTTGACCGGTGGGTCTTAGAAGGAGTGGGTATTTTCGGTGTAAAAAAAAGCCAACGCATGTGCGTTGGCTTTTTGTTGGAGCGGGTACTGCGCAAGGATCAGAAATCCAGGTTGGACACCGCCAACGCATTGCTCTCGATGAAGTCACGACGAGGCTCGACCGCATCACCCATCAGAGTGTTGAAGATCTGGTCCGCGCCAATGGCGTCTTCGATGGTGACTTTCAGCATCCGACGCGAGCTTGGGTCCATGGTGGTTTCCCACAGCTGATCCGGGTTCATTTCACCCAGACCTTTGTATCGCTGGATGGTGTGGCGCTTGGTGCTTTCCGCCATCAGCCATTCAAGGGCTTCCTTGAACTCGGTCACGGCTTTCTTGCGCTCACCCCGTTGGATGTACGCACCTTCGTCCAGCAGCGTGCTCAGTTGCGCGCCAAGGGATACGACGGTCTTGTAGTCGTTGCTGCCGAAGAAGTCGCGGTTGAAGGTGACGTAGTTCGACAGGCCGTGGGAGATCAGTTCGACCTCCGGCAGCCAGACGTTACGCTCACGGTCTTCGCGCAGGCTGGCTTTGTAGACCAGGCCGGATTTTTCCACGGTGCGCAGGCGTACTTCGTACTGGGCCAGCCAATCCTGCATCGCTGCGTGATCGGACAACTGCTCCAGGCTCACGGCTGGCAGGTAGATGAAGTGCTCGGTCAGTTCCTGTGGGTACAGGCGCGACAGGCGCTTGAGGGTCTTCATTACCAGGCGGAAGTCGTTGACCAGGCGCTCGAGAGCTTCACCGGAAATACCCGGGGCATCTTCGTTCAGGTGCAGGCTCGCGTCTTCCAGGGCCGACTGCGTCATGTACTCTTCCATGGCATCGTCGTCTTTGATGTATTGCTCTTGCTTGCCTTTCTTGACCTTGTACAGCGGCGGCTGGGCGATGTAGATGTAACCGCGCTCGATCAGCTCCGGCAACTGACGGAAGAAGAACGTCAGCAGCAGGGTGCGGATGTGCGAACCGTCGACGTCAGCATCGGTCATGATGATGATGTTGTGATAGCGCAACTTGTCGATGTTGTACTCTTCGCGGCCAATGCCGCAGCCCAGCGCGGTGATCAAGGTGCCGACTTCCTGGGAGGAAATCATCTTGTCGAAGCGCGCCTTCTCGACGTTGAGGATCTTGCCCTTGAGCGGCAGGATGGCCTGGGTGCGACGGTTGCGACCCTGCTTGGCGGAACCGCCAGCAGAGTCACCTTCCACCAGGTACAGCTCGGACAGGGCAGGGTCCTTTTCCTGGCAGTCGGCCAATTTGCCCGGCAGGCCGGCGATGTCCAGCGCACCTTTGCGGCGAGTCATCTCACGGGCCTTGCGCGCGGCTTCACGGGCACGGGCGGCGTCGATCATCTTGCCGACCACCAGCTTGGCTTCGTTCGGGTTCTCCAACAGGAAGTCGGAGAAGTACTTGCCCATTTCCTGTTCGACCGCAGTCTTCACTTCGGAAGACACCAGCTTGTCCTTGGTCTGGGAGCTGAACTTCGGATCCGGCACCTTCACCGAAATGATCGCTGTCAGGCCTTCGCGAGCATCGTCACCGGTGGTGGCGACTTTATGCTTCTTCGCCAAGCCTTCCTGTTCGATGTAGTTGTTCAGGTTACGGGTCAGCGCCGAACGGAAGCCCACCAGGTGGGTACCGCCGTCGCGCTGCGGAATGTTGTTGGTGAAGCACAACAGGTTCTCGTTGAAGCTGTCGTTCCACTGCAGGGCGATTTCCACGCCGATGCCGTCTTCACGCTGGATGTTGAAGTGGAATACCTGGTTGACCGGGGTCTTGTTGGTGTTCAGGTACTCAACGAATGCACGCAGGCCGCCTTCGTACTTGAACAGTTCTTCCTTGCCGCTGCGCTCGTCCTTGAGGACGATGCCGACACCGGAATTGAGGAAGGACAGTTCGCGAATCCGCTTGGCCAGGATGTCCCAGCTGAAGTGGATGTTCTTGAAGGTTTCGCTCGACGCCTTGAAGTGAATCTGGGTGCCGGTGGACTCGCTGTCGCCAACGATCGCCATCGGTGCCTGAGGCACGCCATGGACATAGGTCTGTTCCCAGATCTTGCCACTGCGGCGCACCGTGAGTACAAGCTGTTCGGACAGCGCGTTCACCACCGATACACCTACGCCGTGCAGACCGCCGGAGACCTTGTAGGAGTTATCGTCGAACTTACCGCCAGCGTGGAGGACGGTCATGATGACCTCGGCGGCGGAAACGCCTTCCTCTTTGTGCACGTCTACCGGGATGCCACGGCCGTTGTCGCGAACGGTGATGGACTCATCCGGGTGGATGATGATGCTGATGTCGTCGCAATGGCCGGCGAGGGCTTCGTCGATGGAGTTGTCGACCACCTCGAACACCATGTGGTGCAGACCGCTGCCATCGTCGGTGTCACCAATGTACATACCGGGACGTTTGCGTACGGCATCCAGGCCTTTCAGCACTTTAATGCTCGTTGAGTCGTACGTATTTTCTTCGCTCAATGCCTTCACTCCCGATGGTCGTGGGTCTGGGTGATACGGCCCTGTTCCACGTGGAACAGGGCGACTGGCGTTTCCGTCTGCCAGCCTTCCCTCAATAATTCGTGGTCTACACAGGTGATGAACACCTGGCAGCGTAAGTCTTCCAACAAGCGGCACAACGCGCGGCGGTGGGCTTCGTCCAGCTCGGACGGCAAGTCATCCACCAGATAAATACACTGACCGCGCCGGGCCTGACTGACCAGATGCCCTTGGGCGATACGCAAGGCACACACCACTAACTTCTGCTGCCCCCGGGACAAGATGTCCGCGGCGTTATGTGCACCCAATCTGAGGCGCAAGTCAGCGCGTTGTGGTCCAGCCTGGGTATGGCCCATCTGCTGGTCCCGCTGCAGCGAGCCAGCCAGCACGGTGCTCAGTTCCCGGTCCTTGTCCCAGCCTCTGTAATAGCTGAGCGTCAGGCCCTCAAGCTCAACCAGTTCGCTCAAGGTCTGCTCGAAGACCGGTTTCAAGGCTTTGATGTAAGCGCGGCGGTATTCATCGATTTCAGCGCTGGCCTGGCACAGTTCCCTGTCCCAAACCGCTTGCGAAACGGCGTCAAGTGTACCATGTCGCAGCCAAGAGTTTCGCTGGCGCAGCGCCTTCTGCAGGCGTTGCCAAGTCGTCATGAAACGCGGTTCCACGTGGAACACGCCCCAGTCCAGGAATTGCCGGCGAATCTTCGGTGCACCCTCCAGCAGGCGGAAGCTGTCCGGGTTGATCAACTGCAACGGCAGGATCTCGGCCAGCTGCGCAGCGCTGCGGGCGTTCTGCCCATCGATGCGGATCTGGAATTCCCCTTGCCGGTCCCGAGAGATCCCCAGGGCGCTGCGGCCACCTTGCGCCAGTTCCACCTGCCCGAACACCGTGCACGCCAGTTGGTCGTACTGGATGACCGGTAACAGACGGGTGCTGCGGAACGAACGGGCAAGCCCGAGCAGGTGCACGGCTTCCAGCACGCTGGTTTTGCCGCTGCCGTTGGCGCCGTAAAGGATATTGATGCGGGGGGAAGGAGAGAAGGTCACCGGGTGCAGATTGCGCACCGCGGTGACCGAGACGCGACTTAAGGACATCTAGCGACTACAGACGCATCGGCATGACAACGTAAGCCGAATCGTCGTTATCGGACTCTTGCACCAGCGCACTGCTGTTGGAGTCAGACAGGATCAGACGCACCTGCTCGGTGGTCATCACGCCCAGGACGTCGAGCAGGTAGCTGACGTTGAAGCCAATTTCCAGGGAGCCGCCGTTGTACTCAACGCCGACTTCTTCTTCCGCTTCTTCCTGCTCCGGGTTGTTCGCCTGGATCTTCAACTGCCCGTTGGCCAGTTGCAGACGAATGCCGCGATACTTCTCGTTGGACAGGATCGCGGTACGGCTGAAGGCTTCGCGCAGGGCCTGGCGATCGCCCAGGACCAGCTTGTCACCGCCTTTTGGCAGCACGCGCTCGTAGTCTGGGAACTTGCCGTCGACCAGCTTCGACGTGAAGGTGAACTCACCGGTGGTGGCGCGGATGTGGTGTTGGCCCAACACGATGCTGACATTGCCGTCGGGCTCGGTCAGCAGGCGGGCCAGCTCCAGGATGCCTTTACGCGGCACGATCACCTGGTGGCGATCCGGCTGACCGATATCGGCCTGCATCGAGCACATCGCCAGGCGGTGACCGTCGGTGGCGACCGCACGGATAACGCCGGCCGACACTTCCAGGAGCATGCCGTTGAGGTAATAACGCACGTCCTGCTGGGCCATGGCGAAACTGGTGCGTTCGATCAGGCGACGCAATTTGCTCTGGTCCAGGCTGCAGGTCAGCGAACCCGGGCCTTCTTCAACGGTCGGGAAATCGTTGGCGGGCAGTGTGGACAAGGTGAAGCGGCTGCGACCGGCCTTGACCACGAGCTTCTGCTCATCGACCTTGATGTCGATCAGCGCGTCGTTGGGCAGGCTCTTGCAGATGTCCATCAGCTTGCGCGCCGGCACGGTGATGGAACCCGGATCAGCCGGCTCCTCAAGTTGTACACGACCGACCAGCTCGACTTCCAGGTCGGTACCGGTCAGCGACAATTGCTGGCCTTCGACAACCAGCAGCACGTTGGAAAGTACCGGCAAGGTCTGGCGGCGTTCGACGACGCCTGCGACCAGTTGCAGGGGTTTCAACAGGGCTTCGCGTTGAATGGTGAAATGCATGGTCTAGTCCCTTGCCTTAATAAGCTGCGCTGGTGGTCATCAAGTGGTCAGTGTACGCAGCAGGTTCTTGTAGTCCTCGCGGATGTCCGCGTCGGATTCCTTAAGTTCGTTGATCTTGCGGCACGCGTGCAGCACGGTGGTGTGGTCGCGCCCGCCAAACACATCGCCGATTTCCGGCAGGCTGTGGTTGGTCAGCTCCTTGGACAGGGCCATGGCCACCTGACGCGGACGTGCCACCGAACGCGAACGGCGTTTGGACAGCAGGTCGGAGATCTTGATTTTGTAGTATTCAGCAACCGTTCGCTGAATGTTATCCACAGAAACCAATTTGTCCTGGAGCGCCAACAGGTCCTTCAAGGATTCGCGGATCAATTCGATGGTGATATCGCGGCCCATGAAGTGCGAATGAGCGATCACCCGCTTGAGGGCACCTTCGAGCTCACGCACGTTCGAGCGGATACGCTGAGCGATGAAGAACGCCGCGTCATGAGGCAGTTCGACCTTGGCCTGGTCGGCCTTCTTCATCAGGATCGCGACCCGGGTCTCCAGCTCCGGCGGCTCGACGGCCACCGTCAGACCCCAGCCGAAACGCGACTTGAGGCGTTCCTCGAGGCCTTCGATCTCTTTCGGGTAGCGGTCACTGGTGAGAATGACCTGCTGCCCGCCTTCAAGCAATGCGTTGAAGGTGTGGAAAAACTCTTCCTGGGAACGTTCCTTGCGGGCGAAGAACTGAATATCGTCGATCAGCAAGGCGTCCACCGAACGGTAGAAACGCTTGAACTCGTTGATGGCGTTCAGTTGCAGCGCCTTGACCATGTCGGCCACGAAACGCTCGGAATGCAGGTACACGACCTTGGCATTCGGGTTCTTCTTTAATAGGTGGTTGCCCACCGCGTGCATCAAGTGGGTCTTACCCAGGCCGACGCCGCCATAAAGGAAGAGCGGGTTGTAACCGTGCTTGGGGTTGTCCGCGACCTGCCAGGCTGCCGCGCGGGCCAGTTGGTTGGATTTGCCTTCGACGAAATTCTCGAAGGTAAAGGTCCGGTTCAGGTAGCTGGTGTGCTTGAGCGCGCCTTCGACCTGGACGGTGCGCTGTTCGGCCCGCACTGGAGCCTGCTGGGAGCTGGCACCGGCCATGGGGTCGAAGCTGTCCCGGGAAGGCTCTTCGCTGACTTCAGCGACTTTTTGTGTGTTGCGTTTGCTCGGGGCAGGCGCGGGCGCCAGGGCGGCATGGTTGTTCACAGGGGCAGGGGCAGCCTGCTGGGCCTGTGACGCTGCGGCGGCCAGCGGTGCATTGGGCGCGGCACGGGGTGCCGAACTGCGTTTGCTGCCTATTAATAAGGACAACGCAGGCGCCATGCCATTGCCATGCTCGTCGAGCAGTTCCATGACCCGGCCCAGGTACTTTTCGTTGACCCAGTCGAGAACGAAACGGTTCGGTGCATAGACACGCAACTCGTCGCCTTCGGCTTCGACCTGTAGTGGACGGATCCAAGTGTTGAATTGTTGGGCAGGCAGCTCATCGCGCAAAAGCTCCACGCACTGCTGCCAAAGTTCCACTGACACGGATATCCCCTAAGTTGAAAGCCGGTGAGGCAAAAACAAGCGGCCATTGTAGCGAGCAGACGTGCACTTATCCACACGCAGGTTGCTCATTGCCCATGATTTATCAAGGCGTTAACCGAGAGAAAGGCGACCGACGGTCGGTGGATAAGCTCTGTGGATAACCGCCCCTGAGGTCGTTGCACAAGTGGGGTCGAAACTCGGTGGATAACCGCCCTGTGGATAACCTGCCATTCCACCCACAGCTTATCCGACAGCGCAGCACAGGCTGGCCACTGCTTTCCCCTGTAGTTGTCATTCTCTGTACATAGCGAATTACAAGGCCTTGGCATGGTTATCCACAGATAGGTGGCGACCTTGCTTTTATAAGCTTTACAAAAAAGCTTTAAATAATTCCCTTCTTTATTTCTATATCTAGCGCAGTGTGATGAATCCGCCGAACGCGGCTGGATATCTATTTAAAGGAAACGCTGGTTGGAAATTGACCTAGAGGCTTGCTTTCTCTAGAATCCCCGGTCTCTTAAAACGGGGGCCATTCCGGCCCGTTGTGGACGAACCAGGTAACACGACATGAAACGTACTTTCCAACCAAGCACTATCAAACGCGCTCGTACCCACGGTTTCCGTGCTCGCATGGCTACCAAGAACGGTCGTGCCGTCCTGTCGCGTCGTCGCGCCAAAGGTCGTGCGCGTCTGGCAGTTTGATAATCCGGCACTGGAGGTGAGTCAGGACTTCAGTCGGGAAAAGCGTCTGCTTACACCCCGACATTTCAAGGCAGTCTTTGACTCCCCTACCGGCAAGGTTCCGGGGAAAAATCTCCTGCTCCTTGCGCGCAGTAACGATCTCGATCACCCCCGACTAGGGCTGGTTATCGGGAAAAAGAGCGTCAAGCTCTCCGTTCAGCGCAATCGCCTCAAACGTCTGATGCGCGAATCGTTTCGCCTGAACCAGGATTCACTGGTTGGATGGGACATCGTTATCGTCGCGCGCAAAGGTTTGGGTGACGTAGAAAACCCCGAATTGATTCAGCATTTCGGCAAGCTCTGGAAACGTCTGGCACGCAACAAGCCAGTACCAGCGGTCAACACCGAAACTGTAGGGGTAGACAGTCCCGATGCGTAAACTGGCACTCGTTCCGATCCAGTTTTATCGCTATGCCATTAGTCCTTTGATGGCCAGTCACTGTCGTTTCTACCCCAGTTGTTCCTGCTACGCGTACGAAGCCATAGAAAATCATGGCCTCCTGCGCGGTGGCTGGCTGACCTTTCGTCGTTTAGGTCGCTGTCATCCGTGGAATCCCGGCGGTTATGACCCGGTTCCGCCTATCCCTACCTCCCGTTCTTCTTCGATGGCCGAGTAATCATGGATATCAAACGCACGATCCTGATCGTCGCCCTGGCAATCGTGTCCTACGTCATGGTCCTTAAATGGAACCAGGACTATGGCCAGGCTGCCCTGCCGACTCAGAATGTTGCAGCCAGCAATACCGCACCGAGCCTGCCGGATGCTCCCGTTGGCAACAACGCTGCCAGCAATGACGACATCCCACGCGCGGCAAGCGATACCAGCGCTCCTGCCGAAGCCCCTGTGGCCGCGAGCAAAGATCTCATCCAGATCAAGACGGACGTGCTCGAGCTGGCAATCGATCCACAAGGTGGTGACGTCGCCCAGCTGAAGCTGCCGCTGTACCCGCGTCGCCAGGATCATCCGGAAATCCCGTTCCAGTTGTTCGACAACGGTAACGAGCGCACCTATCTGGCTCAAAGTGGCCTGATTGGTAGCAACGGCCCGGATTCGAGCCCGGCCGGTCGCCCGGTCTACTCTGCCGAGAAGAAGATTTATCAACTGGCTGACGGTCAGAACCAACTGGTCGTGGACCTGAAGTTCAGCAAGGACGGCGTCAACTACATCAAGCGTTTCACCCTGAAACGTGGCCTGTATGACGTCACCGTCTCTTACCTGATCGACAACCAGAGCGCCCAGCCTTGGTCGGGCGCGATGTTCGCGCAACTCAAGCGTGACGCCAGCGACGATCCGTCTTCCAGCACGGCCACCGGTACCGCGACTTACCTGGGCGCCGCCCTGTGGACAAGTTCGGAGCCGTACAAGAAAGTGTCCATGAAGGACATGGACAAGGGCCAGATCAAGGAAACCGTCCAAGGTGGTTGGGTTGCCTGGCTGCAGCATTATTTTGTAACAGCATGGATCCCGCAGAAGGGCGACAGCAACGTTGTCCAGACGCGTAAAGACAGCAAGGGCAACTTCATCATCGGCTACACCGGCCCGACATTGACTGCCGCGCCAGGTGCGAAAGCCGAAACCAGCGCCATTCTGTATGCCGGTCCAAAAAGCCAGGCGGTGCTGAAAGAGTTGTCCCCAGGCCTGGAACTGACTGTGGACTACGGTTTCCTGTGGTTCATTGCCCAGCCGATCTTCTGGCTGCTGCAACATATCCACAGCATCGTCGGTAACTGGGGCTGGTCGATCATTTTCCTGACCATGCTGATCAAGGGGATCTTCTTCCCATTGTCGGCCGCCAGCTACAAATCCATGGCACGCATGCGTGCAGTGGCGCCGAAACTGGCCGCCCTGAAAGAACAGCATGGCGATGATCGGCAGAAAATGTCCCAGGCCATGATGGAGCTGTACAAGAAAGAGAAGATCAACCCACTGGGTGGGTGCTTGCCGATTCTTGTGCAAATGCCTGTGTTCCTCGCGCTCTACTGGGTTCTGCTGGAAAGCGTGGAGATGCGTCAGGCACCGTTCATGCTGTGGATTACCGACCTGTCGATCAAGGATCCGTTCTTCATCCTGCCGATCATCATGGGCGCGACCATGTTCATCCAGCAGCAACTGAACCCAACGCCTCCGGATCCGATGCAGGCGAAGGTCATGAAAATGATGCCAATCATCTTCACCTTCTTCTTCCTGTGGTTCCCGGCGGGTCTTGTGCTGTACTGGGTTGTGAACAACGTGTTGTCCATCACTCAGCAGTGGTACATCACGCGTAAGATCGAAGCGGCGACGAAAAAAGCCGAGGCGTAACTTGCTCTGTGGATAACCACACAAAACGCCCCCTAGTGGGGCGTTTTGCTATCTGCCACTTTTGTCTGGATACCGGTTTATGAGCGCTCCGCGTGAAACCATCGCCGCCGTTGCCACCGCCCAAGGTCGCGGCGGTGTCGGCATCGTCCGTATTTCGGGGCCCTTGGCCAGTGCTGCGGCCAAGGCAATCAGCGGTCGTGAACTCAAGCCGCGGTTCGCGCATTACGGCCCATTTTTCAGTGATGACCAGCAGGTGCTCGACGAAGGGCTGGCCTTGTATTTCCCGGGGCCAAATTCGTTCACCGGAGAAGATGTGCTGGAACTGCAAGGCCACGGTGGTCCGATCGTGTTGGACATGCTGCTCAAGCGCTGCCTTGAACTGGGCTGCCGCCTGGCCCGGCCGGGGGAATTCAGCGAACGCGCATTCCTCAACGACAAGCTCGACCTGGCCCAGGCCGAGGCGATTGCCGATTTGATCGAAGCCAGCTCTGCCCAGGCCGCCCGCAACGCATTGCGTTCCTTGCAAGGAGCGTTTTCCCAGCGTGTGCATAACCTCACCGAACAATTGATTGGGCTGCGGATTTACGTCGAGGCGGCGATCGACTTCCCGGAAGAGGAAATCGATTTCCTCGCCGATGGCCACGTGCTGAGCATGCTCGATAAAGTGCGCGATGAGTTATCCACAGTACTGCGCGAAGCCGGACAGGGTGCCTTGTTGCGCGATGGGATGACCGTGGTGATTGCTGGACGACCGAATGCCGGCAAATCCAGCCTGTTGAATGCCCTGGCCGGCCGCGAGGCGGCGATCGTCACTGAGATCGCCGGCACCACCCGGGACATCCTCCGCGAACATATCCACATCGACGGCATGCCGCTGCACGTGGTGGATACGGCCGGTTTGCGCGACACCGAGGACCAGGTGGAAAAAATCGGCGTCGAACGCGCACTCAAGGCCATCGGTGAAGCCGACCGGGTATTGCTGGTGGTGGATGCCACCGCACCGGAAGCAGACGATCCCTTTGCCTTGTGGCCTGAGTTCCTCGAAGTTCGCCCGGATCCCGCGAAGGTCACCCTGATTCGCAACAAGGCCGACCTGACTGGGGAGTCGATTGCCCTGGAAGTCAGCGCTGACGGGCACGTGACCATCAGCCTGAGCGCGAAGTCGGCGGGTGAAGGCCTGGAGCTGCTACGCGAACACCTCAAGGCCTGCATGGGCTACGAGCAGACTTCGGAAAGCAGCTTCAGCGCTCGCCGGCGGCACCTTGAAGCGTTGCGCCATGCCAATGCCGCCCTGGAACACGGTCGCGCGCAGCTGACCTTGGCGGGGGCTGGTGAGTTGCTGGCCGAAGACCTGCGCCAAGCGCAACAGTCCCTTGGGGAAATTACCGGCGCCTTCAGCTCCGATGACTTGCTGGGGCGGATCTTTTCCAGCTTTTGCATCGGTAAATAGCCCCTCCTTTGCAACCGGGTTTGTCCTCGACAATCTGACGAGCGCAACGCAAACCCGGTTCCTCCTCTCTTTTTTTGAACCGATTGCCCCTGATGGCGGCTTGCCTGTGGACGCTGCTACGACCCCTTGGAAGCTGTTTTCTGTGGATTAAGCCCTGTGAATAACTGCCATTGAGGTCGGTTGATAAGCGGCCTTCAAAACTGAAGATAACCGCCTCTGTGGATAAACACCTCTTTCATCCACAGGCTTACACCGGTTATCCAAGCCCCTCAATGCCACATGACCACAGGGTTTTGAATCTCTGTACACAGCGTAGATAAAGGCATACAGAACGTTATCCACAGATAGGTGGGGCAGTAAGAATAAACATAAAAACAAAGATTTTATAAATTTCTTTCTTTTTTATTTTTTTAACCGCGAGTTCTCCACAGCTGGTTAAATTTTGTGCAAAGGGTTCTTTAGAAAGGGCGAAGTCCCTATACTTGCCGACCTGGCTCGAAAAACGCCCAGGGCCAGACTCAAAACCTATTTCCGAATTACCTGAATAAAGCAGGCACGAGGTGCGTGGTGGATTTCCCTTCCCGTTTTGAAGTGATCGTCATCGGCGGCGGTCATGCCGGTACCGAGGCAGCACTTGCATCAGCACGCATGGGGGCAAAAACCCTGCTGCTGACGCATAACGTGGAAACCCTTGGCGCCATGAGTTGCAACCCTGCCATTGGTGGCATTGGCAAAAGCCACCTGGTCAAGGAGATCGATGCCCTTGGGGGCGCGATGGCCATGGCCACCGATAAGGGTGGTATCCAGTTTCGCGTATTGAACAGCCGCAAAGGCCCAGCCGTTCGCGCCACTCGCGCCCAGGCCGACCGCATCCTGTACAAGGCCGCTGTCCGCGAAATCCTGGAAAACCAGCCGAACCTGTGGATATTTCAGCAAGCAGCGGATGACCTGATTGTCGAGCAGGACCAGGTACGTGGTGTCGTGACGCAGATGGGCCTGCGTTTCTTCGCCGATTCCGTGGTGTTGACCACCGGGACCTTCCTCGGTGGACTTATCCACATAGGCTTGCAGAACTTTTCCGGCGGTCGCGCGGGTGATCCGCCGTCGATCGCTCTGGCTCACCGTCTGCGTGAGCTGCCATTGCGTGTGGGGCGCTTGAAAACCGGTACGCCACCGCGTATCGACGGGCGTTCTGTGGATTTCTCGGTGATGACCGAGCAGCCTGGCGATACGCCGATCCCGGTAATGTCGTTCATGGGCAACAAGGAACAGCATCCACGGCAAGTCAGTTGCTGGATCACCCACACCAATGCCCGTACCCATGAAATCATTGCGGCGAACCTTGATCGTTCGCCGATGTATTCCGCTGCCGGTGAAATCGAAGGCATCGGCCCGCGTTATTGCCCGTCGATCGAAGACAAGATCCATCGCTTTGCCGACAAGGAAAGCCACCAGGTCTTCATCGAGCCGGAAGGCCTGACCACACATGAGCTGTACCCGAACGGAATTTCCACCTCCCTGCCGTTCGATGTGCAATTGCAGATCGTGCAATCGATTCGCGGCATGGAAAACGCCCACATCGTTCGCCCCGGCTACGCCATCGAATACGACTATTTCGATCCGCGTGACCTGAAGTACAGCCTGGAAACCAAAGTCATCGGCGGCCTGTTCTTCGCCGGGCAGATCAACGGCACTACCGGTTACGAAGAGGCCGGCGCCCAAGGGTTGTTGGCCGGTGCCAACGCGGCACTGCGGGCCCAGGGCAAAGACAGCTGGTGCCCGCGCCGCGATGAGGCCTACATCGGTGTGCTGGTGGACGACCTGATTACCCTGGGTACCCAGGAACCGTATCGGATGTTCACCTCTCGCGCCGAATATCGCCTGATCCTGCGTGAAGACAACGCCGACCTGCGCCTGACCGAGAAAGGTCGCGAGCTGGGTCTGGTGGATGACGTGCGCTGGGCCGCTTTCTGCACGAAACGCGAGCGTATCGAGCTGGAAGAGCAACGCTTGAAAAGCACCTGGGTTCGTCCCGGTACCGAGCAGGGCGATGCCATCGCGGCGAAATTCGGTACGCCGCTGACCCACGAATACAACCTGCTCAACCTCTTGAGCCGTCCGGAAATCGATTACGCCGGGCTGGTGGAAGTGACCGGCCAGGGCGCGGAAGATCCGCAGGTGGCCGAACAGGTCGAGATCAAGACCAAGTACGCCGGTTACATCGACCGCCAGCAGGATGAAATCGCCCGCCTGCGCGCCAGCGAAGACACCAAGCTGCCTGTGGATATCGATTACACCGGCATTTCCGGGTTGTCGAAAGAAATCCAGAGCAAGCTCGGTGCGACCCGTCCGGAGACCCTGGGCCAGGCCTCGCGCATTCCCGGCGTCACGCCAGCGGCGATTTCCCTGTTGATGATTCATTTGAAAAAACGCGGCGCGGGCCGCCAGTTGGAGCAAAGCGCTTGAGTTCGATGGTCACCTCGCAACACGCTGAAGAGTTATCCACAGGTGCCCGTGAACTCGGCGTCAGCCTGAGTGAAGCCCAGCACGCGCAGTTGCTGGGTTATCTGGCGCTGTTGATCAAATGGAACAAGGCCTACAACCTGACTGCCGTGCGCGATCCGGATGAAATGGTCTCGCGGCATTTGCTCGACAGCCTCAGCGTGATGTCCTTCATCGAAAACGGTCGTTGGCTGGACGTCGGCAGTGGCGGCGGTATGCCGGGCATCCCCCTGGCGATCCTGTTTCCCGACTCGCAAGTGACTTGCCTGGACAGCAACGGCAAGAAAACCCGCTTCCTGACCCAGGTCAAACTCGAACTCAAACTGGATAACCTGCAAGTTATCCACAGCCGCGTCGAAGCGTTCCAGCCTGCCGAGCCGTTCAACGGGATCATCTCCCGGGCGTTCAGCAGTATGGAGAACTTCAGCAACTGGACTCGCCACCTGGGCGACGCCGATACGCGCTGGCTGGCAATGAAGGGCGTTCATCCGGCCGATGAGCTGGTAGCATTGCCGGCAGACTTCCACCTCGATAGCGAACACGCCTTGGCCGTACCCGGTTGCCAAGGCCAACGCCATCTGCTGATACTGCGCCGCACGGCATGATTGGGAACACAAGCAAGAATGGCTAAGGTATTCGCGATAGCGAACCAGAAAGGTGGTGTGGGCAAGACCACCACCTGCATCAACCTCGCAGCATCCCTGGTCGCGACCAAGCGTCGGGTGCTGTTGATCGATCTCGATCCACAGGGCAACGCCACCATGGGCAGCGGTGTGGATAAACATGGCCTGGAAAACTCCATCTACGACGTCCTGATCGGCGAATGCGATCTGGGCCAGGCCATGCACTTCTCCGAACATGGCGGTTATCAACTGCTGCCGGCCAACCGTGACCTGACGGCGGCCGAAGTGGTGCTGCTAGAAATGCAGATGAAGGAAAGCCGCCTGCGCAGCGCCTTGGCGCCGATCCGGGAAAACTACGATTACATCCTGATCGACTGCCCGCCGTCGCTGTCGATGCTGACCCTCAACGCCCTGGTCGCCGCCGATGGGGTCATTATCCCCATGCAGTGCGAGTACTTCGCCCTGGAAGGGTTGAGCGACCTTGTGGATAACATCAAGCGCATCGCCGAACTGTTGAACCCGGACCTGAAGGTCGAAGGCCTGTTGCGGACCATGTACGACCCGCGCCTGAGCCTGATGAACGATGTCTCGGCCCAGCTCAAGGAACACTTCGGCGAGCAGCTCTACGACACCGTCATCCCCCGTAACATCCGTTTGGCCGAGGCGCCGAGCTACGGCATGCCGGCCCTGGCCTACGACAAACAATCCCGTGGTGCGCTGGCTTACCTGGCCCTGGCGGGCGAGATGGTTCGTCGTCAGCGCCGCAACCCACGCAACGCTGCAGCCCAGCCAACTTAAGGAAACCCCATGGCCGTCAAGAAACGAGGTCTCGGACGTGGACTGGATGCACTGCTCAGCGGTCCGACTGTCAGCTCGCTGGAAGAACAGGCCGTACAGGCCGACCAGCGCGAGCTGCAGCACTTGCCCCTGGACCTGATCCAGCGCGGCAAATACCAGCCGCGCCGGGACATGGACCCGCAGGCGCTGGAAGAACTGGCCCAATCGATCAAGAGCCAGGGCGTGATGCAGCCGATCGTGGTCCGGCCGATCGCCAATGGACGCTTCGAGATCATCGCCGGCGAACGGCGCTGGCGCGCCAGCCAGCAGGCCGGCCAGGAAACCATCCCGGCGATGGTCCGCGATGTGCCGGATGAAACGGCCATCGCCATGGCGCTGATCGAGAACATCCAGCGCGAAGACCTCAACCCGATTGAAGAAGCTGTAGCCCTGCAACGTCTGCAGCAGGAGTTCCAGCTGACCCAGCAACAGGTCGCCGAGGCGGTGGGCAAGTCCCGCGTGACCGTGGCCAACCTGTTGCGGCTGATCGCGTTGCCGGAGGTCATCAAGACCATGCTGTCCCATGGCGACCTGGAAATGGGCCATGCCCGAGCATTGCTCGGTTTGCCGGAAAATCAACAGGTTGAAGGGGCGCGACATGTTGTCGCACGCGGCCTCACCGTGCGCCAAACCGAGGCATTGGTTCGTCAGTGGCTCAGTGGCAAACCGGCACCTGTCGAGGCACCCAAGATCGATCCGGATATCGCCCGCCTCGAACAACGCCTGGCCGAGCGCCTGGGCTCTGCGGTGCAGATTCGCCACGGGAAGAAGGGCAAGGGCCAATTGGTGATCGGTTATAACTCCCTCGATGAGCTGCAGGGTGTCCTTGCACACATTCGCTGAAACAATTGCTCTTGTAGCGCGCAGTCGGAAATCACTACCTGGCAGTTGAATAGGGGCAGAACCGCCCCTATACTCTGCGCGCATTTTGTCGGCACAAATTATGCCAAGTTATTGAATTATGGCGGCCGACTATTGGAGAGCAAAAGCGATGGAAACCCGCACGCCAAACCGCTTGCCGTTCCATCGTCTGGCAGTTTTCCCGGTTTTGATGGCTCAATTCACCGTCGTACTGATCGCCACATTGGCGCTCTGGCAATGGAAAGGAGTCGTCGCCGGATACTCAGGGCTTTGCGGAGGCCTGATAGCCTTGCTTCCCAATATTTACTTTGCTCATAGGGCCTTTCGGTTTTCCGGCGCCCGAGCAGCCCAGGCTATCGTCCGGTCTTTTTATGCCGGCGAGGCGGGGAAACTGATTTTGACGGCAGTGCTGTTTGCATTGACGTTCGCAGGTGTGAAGCCACTGGCGCCGCTGGCTGTATTCAGCGTCTTCGTGCTGACCCAACTGGTTAGCTGGTTCGCTCCCCTGCTAATGAGAACAAGACTTTCGAGACCTTAGGGCGTTTGAGGCAACCATGGCAGAGACAACCGCTTCGGGCTATATCCAGCACCACTTGCAGAACCTGACCTTCGGTCAGCTACCCAACGGCGGCTGGGGCTTCGCCCACACCGCAGCAGAAGCCAAGGAAATGGGCTTCTGGGCTTTCCACGTCGATACCCTCGGCTGGTCGGTCGCACTGGGTCTGATTTTCGTTCTTCTTTTCCGCATGGCGGCGAAGAAGGCGACCTCCGGACAGCCAGGCGCACTGCAGAATTTCGTTGAAGTACTGGTCGAATTCGTCGATGGCAGCGTGAAAGACAGCTTCCATGGCCGCAGCCCGGTGATCGCACCGCTGGCACTGACCATCTTCGTCTGGGTGTTCCTGATGAACGCCATCGACCTGGTACCGGTCGACTGGATTCCTCAGCTGGCCATTCTGATCTCCGGCGATGCACATATCCCCTTCCGCGCCGTGTCGACCACCGACCCGAACGCGACCCTGGGCATGGCGTTCTCGGTTTTCGCACTGATCATTTTCTATAGCATCAAGGTCAAGGGCATCGGCGGCTTCATCGGCGAACTGACCCTGCACCCGTTCGGCAGCAAGAACATCCTCGTTCAGGCCCTGCTGATTCCGGTGAACTTCCTGTTGGAATTCGTGACCCTGATCGCCAAGCCGATTTCTCTGGCACTGCGTCTTTTCGGCAACATGTATGCCGGCGAACTGGTGTTCATCCTGATCGCTGTGATGTTCGGCAGCGGCCTGCTCTGGCTCAGCGGCCTGGGTGTAGTTCTGCAGTGGGCGTGGGCTGTGTTCCACATCCTGATCATCACCCTGCAGGCGTTCATCTTCATGATGCTGACCATCGTCTACCTGTCGATGGCGCACGAAGAAAACCATTAAGGCCAGTCTCGACTAGTCTGATGTCCTTCCCGGTCAAACGGGAAGGAGCCCGAACCGGGCTGAGAAACGATTTGTTTTACCGCTTTAATCTAAAAAACCTAAACCATACGACGTAAAAGTCGGGAGGAAAGATGGAAACTGTAGTTGGTCTAACCGCTATCGCTGTTGCACTGTTGATCGGCCTGGGCGCACTGGGTACCGCAATTGGTTTCGGCCTGTTGGGCGGCAAGTTCCTGGAAGGCGCAGCGCGTCAACCAGAGATGGTTCCAATGCTGCAAGTCAAAATGTTCATCGTGGCCGGTCTGCTCGACGCCGTGACCATGATCGGTGTTGGTATCGCGCTGTTCTTCACCTTTGCGAACCCGTTCGTTGGTCAAATCGCTGGCTAATTACTCGGATGTCTCGAGTAGATTGGTGTGATGGACAACGTAACTGCGAGGTGTTGGCGTGAACATTAATGCGACCCTGATTGGCCAGTCCGTTGCGTTCCTGATTTTTGTACTGTTCTGCATGAAGTTCGTATGGCCTCCGGTCATTGCGGCATTGCACGAACGTCAAAAGAAGATCGCTGATGGTCTGGACGCTGCCAGCCGTGCAGCTCGCGACCTGGAGTTGGCCCATGAGAAAGTGGGTCAGCAACTGCGCGAAGCGAAAGCTCAGGCAGCTGAAATCATCGAGCAAGCCAAGAAACGCGGTACCCAGATTGTCGACGAAGCCCGTGAACAGGCTCGCGTCGAAGCTGACCGTGTGAAGGCTCAGGCTCAAGCCGAGATCGAACAGGAACTCAACAGTGTCAAAGACGCGCTGCGTGCCCAAGTGGGTGCTCTGGCCGTTGGCGGTGCTTCGAAGATCCTGGGTGCCACAATCGATCAAAACGCGCACGCAGAGCTGGTAAACAAACTGGCTGCTGAAATCTAAGCGAGGGCGATCATGGCAGAACTGACCACGTTGGCCCGACCTTACGCTAAGGCGGCCTTCGAGCACGCTCAGGCCCACCAGCAACTGGCCAATTGGTCAGCCATGCTCGGCCTGGCAGCAGCGGTGTCGCAAGACGGCACCATGCAGCGCGTGCTCAAGGCCCCGCGACTGACGAGCGCAGAAAAGGCCGCCACGTTCATTGACGTGTGCGGCGACAAGTTCGATGCCAAGGCACAGAATTTCATTCACGTCGTTGCCGAAAACGACCGTCTCCCGCTTCTGCCGGAGATCGCCGCTCTTTTCGACCTGTACAAGGCCGAGCAAGAGAAATCGGTAGACGTGGAAGTCACCAGTGCTTTCGCATTGAACCAAGAACAGCAAGACAAACTCGCCAAGGTTCTCAGTGCACGACTCAACCGGGAAGTGCGCCTGCAAGTCGAGGAAGACAAGTCCCTGATTGGGGGCGTTGTCATCCGCGCCGGCGACCTGGTTATCGATGGCTCGATTCGCGGCAAAATCGCGAAACTTGCCGAAGCATTGAAATCTTGAGTTTGAAGGGGCAGCAGAGCAATGCAGCAACTCAATCCTTCCGAAATAAGTGAAATTATCAAGGGCCGCATCGACAAACTCGATGTGACCTCCCAAGCCCGTAACGAAGGCACTGTCGTCAGCGTATCTGACGGCATCGTGCGGATTCACGGTCTGGCCGACGTCATGTACGGCGAGATGATCGAGTTTCCGGGCGGCGTCTACGGTATGGCCCTCAACCTGGAGCAAGACTCTGTAGGTGCCGTGGTATTGGGCGCGTACACGACGCTGGCTGAAGGCATGAGCGCCAAGTGCACCGGCCGCATCCTCGAAGTTCCGGTAGGTAAGGAACTGCTGGGGCGCGTTGTCGACGCACTGGGTAACCCTGTTGACGGCAAAGGTCCGCTGAACAACACCGAGACCGACGCGGTCGAGAAAGTTGCTCCAGGCGTGATCTGGCGTAAGTCGGTAGACCAGCCTGTACAGACTGGCTACAAGGCTGTCGATGCCATGATCCCTGTCGGCCGTGGCCAGCGTGAGCTGATCATCGGCGACCGTCAGATCGGTAAGACCGCTCTGGCGATCGACGCGATCATCAACCAGAAAAACAGCGGCATCTTCTGCGTCTACGTGGCAATCGGTCAGAAGCAATCGACCATCGCCAACGTGGTTCGCAAGCTGGAAGAGAACGGTGCACTGGCTAACACCATCATCGTTGCCGCCAGTGCTTCCGAATCGGCCGCACTGCAGTTCCTGGCACCGTACTCCGGTTGCACCATGGGCGAATACTTCCGCGACCGCGGTGAAGACGCGCTGATCGTTTATGACGATCTGTCCAAGCAAGCAGTGGCCTACCGCCAGATTTCCCTGCTGCTGCGCCGTCCACCAGGCCGTGAAGCCTACCCAGGCGACGTGTTCTATCTCCACTCCCGTCTGCTGGAGCGCGCATCCCGCGTTTCGGAAGAGTACGTAGAGAAGTTCACCAACGGCGCAGTGACTGGCAAGACCGGTTCCCTGACCGCGCTGCCGATCATCGAAACCCAGGCTGGCGACGTTTCCGCGTTCGTTCCGACCAACGTGATTTCCATCACCGACGGTCAGATCTTCCTGGAATCGGCCATGTTCAACTCGGGCATCCGTCCTGCTGTGAACGCCGGTGTTTCGGTATCCCGTGTGGGTGGTGCCGCTCAGACCAAGATCATCAAGAAGCTGTCCGGTGGTATCCGTACCGCCCTGGCCCAGTACCGTGAACTGGCGGCATTCGCCCAGTTCGCTTCTGACCTGGACGAAGCGACCCGTAAGCAACTTGAGCATGGTCAGCGCGTTACCGAGCTGATGAAGCAGAAGCAATACGCACCAATGTCGATCGCTGACATGGCGCTGTCGCTGTATGCCGCTGAGCGTGGGTTCCTGACTGACATTGAAATCGCCAAGATCGGCAGCTTCGAACAAGCGCTGATCGCTTTCTTCAACCGCGATCACGCCGATTTGATGGCCAAGATCAACGTTAAAGGTGACTTCAATGACGAAATCGACGCTGGCCTCAAGGCTGGTATCGAGAAGTTCAAGGCCACCCAAACCTGGTAAGCCGCAGCGGGAGCCGCAAGGCTCCCGCTTGCTAACCTGATAGGTGTTACATGGCAGGCGCAAAAGAGATTCGCAGTAAGATTGCGAGCATCAAAAGCACGCAAAAGATTACCAGCGCCATGGAAAAAGTGGCGGTCAGCAAAATGCGCAAGGCACAAATGCGCATGTCTGCTAGCCGTCCTTATGCGGAGCGCATCCGCCAGGTGATTGGTCATCTGGCCAACGCCAACCCGGAATACCGCCACCCGTTCATGATCGAACGCGCCGTCAAGCGCGTCGGTTACGTTGTGGTGAGCAGTGACCGTGGTCTGTGCGGTGGCTTGAACACCAACCTGTTCAAGGCCCTGGTCAAGGACATGGCGGTAAACCGCGAACAAGGCGTCGAGATCGATCTGTGCGTGGTCGGTAGCAAGGGTGCGGCTTTCTTCCGCAACTTCGGCGGTAACGTCGTCGCTGCTATCAGCCACCTGGGTGAAGAACCGTCGATCAATGACCTGATCGGCAGCGTCAAGGTGATGCTGGATGCTTACCTGGAGGGCCGGATCGACCGCCTGTCCGTGGTATCCAACAAGTTCATCAACACCATGACGCAACAGCCGACCGTGGAGCAGTTGATTCCACTGGTGGCGACCCCGGAACAGGAACTCAAGCACCACTGGGACTATCTCTACGAACCGGATGCCAAGGAGCTGCTCGACGGCTTGATGGTCCGCTACGTGGAGTCGCAGGTCTACCAGGCGGTGGTCGAGAACAACGCAGCTGAACAAGCGGCGCGGATGATCGCGATGAAGAACGCTACCGACAACGCCGGTGATTTGATCAGCGATTTGCAGCTGATCTACAACAAGGCGCGTCAGGCTGCGATCACCCAAGAGATCTCGGAAATCGTCGGCGGCGCTGCCGCGGTTTAACGGTTCAAATATTCAGAGGATCCAGCTATGAGTAGCGGACGTATCGTTCAAATCATCGGCGCCGTTATCGACGTGGAATTCCCACGCGACAGCGTACCGAGCATCTACGACGCCTTGAAGGTTCAAGGCGCCGAAACCACCCTGGAAGTTCAGCAGCAGCTGGGCGACGGCGTGGTTCGTACCATTGCGATGGGCTCCACCGAGGGCTTGAAGCGCGGTCTGGACGTCAACAACACTGGCGCAGCCATCTCCGTACCGGTCGGTAAAGCGACCCTGGGCCGGATCATGGACGTACTGGGCAACCCGATCGACGAAGCTGGCCCGATCGACACCGAAGAACGCTGGGGCATTCACCGTCCTGCGCCAACCTTCGCTGAACAGGCCGGTGGCAACGAACTGCTGGAAACCGGCATCAAGGTTATCGACCTGGTTTGCCCGTTCGCCAAGGGCGGTAAAGTCGGTCTGTTCGGTGGTGCCGGTGTAGGCAAGACCGTAAACATGATGGAACTGATCCGTAACATCGCCATCGAGCACAGCGGTTATTCCGTGTTCGCCGGTGTGGGTGAGCGTACTCGTGAGGGTAACGACTTCTACCACGAGATGAAGGATTCCAACGTTCTGGACAAAGTGGCACTGGTCTACGGCCAGATGAACGAGCCGCCGGGAAACCGTCTGCGCGTAGCCCTGACCGGCCTGACCATGGCCGAGAAGTTCCGTGACGAAGGTAACGACGTTCTGCTGTTCGTCGACAACATCTACCGTTACACCCTGGCCGGTACCGAAGTATCCGCACTGCTGGGCCGTATGCCTTCGGCAGTAGGTTACCAGCCGACCCTGGCTGAAGAGATGGGCGTGCTGCAAGAGCGCATCACTTCCACCAAGCAAGGCTCGATCACCTCGATCCAAGCGGTATACGTACCAGCGGACGACTTGACCGACCCGTCGCCAGCGACCACCTTCGCCCACTTGGACGCCACCGTCGTTCTGTCCCGTGACATCGCTTCCCTGGGTATCTACCCAGCGGTAGACCCACTGGACTCGACTTCGCGCCAACTGGACCCGAACGTGATCGGCCAGGAGCACTACGACACCGCTCGCGGCGTTCAGTACGTGCTGCAGCGTTACAAGGAACTGAAGGACATCATCGCGATCCTGGGTATGGACGAGCTGTCGGAAGCCGACAAGCAGTTGGTAAACCGTGCTCGTAAGATCCAGCGCTTCTTGTCGCAGCCGTTCTTCGTGGCTGAAGTCTTCACCGGTGCCTCGGGTAAATACGTTTCCCTGAAAGACACCATTGCTGGCTTCAAAGGCATCCTCAACGGTGACTACGACCACCTGCCAGAACAAGCGTTCTACATGGTCGGCGGCATCGAAGAAGCGATCGAGAAAGCCAAGAAACTGTAATCCCGGCGCCCGGTAACGGGCGCTAATTTAGGTTGAGGCAATCAGATGGCTATGACAGTCCATTGCGATATCGTCAGTGCGGAAGGGGAAATCTTCTCCGGTCTGGTCGAGTTTGTGGTTGCGCACGGTGAGCTGGGTGATCTTGGTATCGCCCTGGGTCACGCACCGCTGATCACCAGCTTGAAGCCAGGTCCGATTACTCTGACCAAGCAGGGCGGGGAAAGGGAGGTGTTCTACATCTCCGGTGGTTTCCTCGAGGTTCAGCCGAACATGGTCAAGGTCCTTGCCGACACCGTGCAACGTGCTGCCGACCTGGACGAAGCCTCCGCTCAGGAAGCCGTCAAGGCTGCCGAGAAGGCTCTGAACGAAAAAGGCGCAGACTTCGACTACGGTTCTGCTGCCGCACGTCTGGCCGAGGCCGCAGCCCAGCTGCGTACCGTCCAGCAGATCCGCAAGAAGTTCGGCGGCTAAGCCGTCTGCTTTCTGTGCGATTGATTAAAAAGGGTAGCCTCGGCTACCCTTTTTTCTTTTCCCCTATTCATTACCTGGTCGCAGCCGCTGACCACCCAGGATTGGTAGCCAGTCATGTCTCTTGAAATCGTTATCCTCGCGGCCGGCCAAGGCACCCGCATGCGTTCGGCGTTGCCCAAGGTCTTGCACCCGGTCGCCGGCAATTCCATGCTCGGTCATGTTATCCACAGCGCGCGGCAACTTGATCCACAGCGCATTCACGTGGTCATCGGCCACGGTGCCGATGCGGTACGCGAACGCCTGGCAGCGGATGACCTGAATTTCGTCCTGCAGGACAAACAACTGGGCACCGGCCATGCCGTGGCCCAGGCCGTGCCGTTCATCACGGCCGATACAGTGTTGATTCTCTACGGCGATGTGCCGCTGATCGAAGTGGAGACCTTGCAGCGCTTGCTCAAGCACGTCGCCCCGCAGCAATTGGGCCTGTTGACCGTCGAGCTGGATGACCCCACCGGTTACGGCCGCATTGTGCGCAACGCCGACGGCCAGGTGACGGCGATTGTCGAGCAAAAGGACGCCAACGAAGCCCAGCGCGCGATCACCGAGGGCAACACCGGGATCCTGGCTGTACCGGCCGAGCGCCTGGGCGATTGGATGAGTCGTCTGTCGAACAACAATGCCCAAGGCGAGTATTACCTGACTGATGTGATTGCCATGGCTGTTGCCGATGGGCTGGTGGTCGCCACCGAGCAGCCGCTGGACGCCATGGAAGTGCAGGGCGCCAACGATCGCCGGCAACTGGCCGAGCTGGAGCGCCACTATCAATTGCGCGCCGCCCGCCGCCTGATGGCCCAAGGCGTGACCCTGCGCGATCCATCCCGTTTCGACGTGCGCGGTGAAGTCAGCGTGGGTCGCGACGTGGTCATCGATATCAACGTCATCCTCGAAGGCAAGGTCGTCATCGAAGACGACGTGGTCATCGGCCCGAACTGCGTGATCAAGGACAGCACCCTGCGCAAGGGAGTGGTGATCAAGGCCAACAGTCATCTGGATGGCGCGGTCATGGGCGAGGGCAGCGACGCCGGCCCGTTTGCGCGCTTGCGTCCAGGCTCCGTGCTGGAAGCCCGTGCCCATGTGGGTAACTTCGTCGAACTCAAGAACGCTCATTTGGGCGAAGACGCCAAGGCTGGCCACCTGACCTACCTGGGTGACGCTGAAGTCGGCGCCCGCGCCAACATTGGCGCCGGCACCATCACCTGCAACTACGATGGCGCCAACAAGTGGAAAACCGTAATGGGTGACGATGTCTTCATCGGCTCCAACAACTCCTTGGTGGCGCCTGTGGATATCTCCAGCGGTGCGACCACGGCGGCCGGTTCGACCCTGACCCAGAATGTGGATAACGGCCAATTGGCGGTGGGGCGCGCGCGCCAACGCAACATCGACGGCTGGAAGCGGCCGGAAAAAATCAAGAAGCCCTAAGTTATCCACAACCCCTGTGGGAGCGAGCTTGCTCGCGATGGCGGTGTATCAGGTAAAGCTGTATTGCCTGGCCTGGCCCCTTCGCGAGCAAGCCCGCTCCCACAGTGATGAGAGGGTTTCTGAATTTTTCTTCTGGCGCCTTGACGATATCGTTGCAATAGGTTTTGATTGCTTACGTTATCTTTCGAATCGAAACTTAAGCCGCCATGTCGAAACGCAATACACCTCAGCGCCGTCACAACATCCTTGCTTTGCTCCAAGAGCAGGGCGAGGTCAGCGTGGATGAGCTGGCCAAGCGTTTCGAAACCTCGGAGGTTACGATTCGCAAGGATCTCGCCGCCCTGGAAACCAATGGCCTGCTTCTGCGTCGCTACGGTGGTGCGGTGCCGATGCCGCAGGAATTGGTGGCCGATAACGGGCAAACCGTCTCCAAGTACAAACTCGCCATTGCCCGGGCCGCTGTGAAGCGGATCCGCGAACATGCGCGGATCATCATCGACAGCGGCAGCACCACCGCCGCCATGATCCCTCAACTCGGCCAACAGCCGGGCCTGGTGGTGATGACCAATTCCCTGCATGTCGCCAATGCCTTGAGCGAACTGGAGCACGAGCCGGTGCTGTTGATGACCGGCGGCACCTGGGACCCTCACTCCGAGTCGTTCCAGGGCCAGGTGGCCGAGCAGGTTCTGCGTTCCTACGACTTCGACCAGTTGTTCATCGGCGCCGACGGCATCGATCTGGTTCGAGGTACCACCACCTTCAACGAACTGCTGGGCTTGAGCCGCGTGATGGCTGAGGTTGCCCGGGAAGTGATCGTGATGGTGGAGGCCGACAAGATCGGCCGCAAGATCCCCAACCTGGAGCTGCCGTGGAGCAGCGTCCATACCCTCATTACCGATGATCGCCTGCCCGTAGAGGCCCGCGATCAGATTCAGGCCCGCGGTATCACCGTGATCTGCGCGCCTGTCAGCCAGGAGAAATAGCATGTGTGGAATTGTCGGCGCCGTTGCTGAACGCAACATCACAGCAATCTTGCTCGAAGGCCTCAAGCGCCTGGAATACCGCGGCTACGATAGCGCCGGTGTGGCGGTGTTCACCAACGACGAGAAGCTCGAGCGCATGCGTCGTCCGGGCAAGGTGAGCGAACTGGAGCAGGCGCTGGACGCCGAGCCGCTGCTCGGTCGCCTCGGTATCGCCCACACTCGTTGGGCCACCCATGGCGCGCCGTGCGAGCGTAACGCTCACCCGCATTTCTCCGGCGATCTGGCGGTGGTGCACAACGGCATCATCGAAAACCACGAAGCCCTGCGTGAACAGCTCAAGGCGCTCGGTTATGTGTTCACTTCGGACACTGACACTGAAGTCATCGCCCATCTGCTCAACCACAAGCTCAAGGACCTGGCGGACCTGACCGTGGCCCTCAAAGCCACCGTCAAGGAGCTGCACGGTGCCTATGGCCTGGCGGTCATCAGCGCGAAACAACCTGATCGCCTGGTCGCAGCCCGCAGCGGCAGTCCATTGGTGATCGGCCTGGGCCTGGGGGAAAACTTCCTGGCTTCCGATCAACTGGCGCTGCGTCAGGTCACCGACCGCTTCATGTACCTGGAAGAAGGCGATATCGCTGAAATTCGCCGCGACAGCGTGCAGATCTGGGACATCGACGGCAAAGCTGTGGAGCGCGAGACCGTCCAGTACCGCGACGGTGCCGAAGCCGCCGACAAGGGCGAGTTCCGCCACTTCATGCTCAAGGAAATCCACGAACAACCGGCCTTGGTGCAGCGCACCCTGGAAGGCCGCATGAGCCAGAGCCAGGTGCTGGTCCAGGCGTTCGGCCCACAGGCCGCCGAACTGTTCGCCAAGGTCCGCAACGTGCAGATCGTGGCGTGCGGCACCAGTTATCACGCCGGCATGGTCGCCCGTTACTGGCTCGAAGAACTGGCCGGTATTCCGTGCCAGGTCGAAGTCGCCAGCGAGTTCCGCTATCGCAAGGTGGTGGTGCAGCCGGACACCTTGTTTGTCACCATTTCCCAGTCCGGGGAAACAGCCGACACCCTGGCCGCCCTGCGCAACGCCAAGGAACTGGGTTTCCTTGCCAGCCTGGCGATCTGCAACGTCGGCATCAGCTCGCTGGTGCGCGAGTCCGACCTGACCCTGCTGACCCAGGCCGGCCGTGAGATCGGCGTGGCGTCGACCAAGGCATTCACCACGCAACTGGTGGGCCTGCTGCTGCTGACCCTGTCCCTGGGCCAGGTCCGCGGCACGCTGGGCGAGGGCGTCGAGGCCAAACTGGTGGAAGAACTGCGCCGCCTGCCGGCCCGCCTGGGCGAAGCCTTGGCCATGGACAGCACCGTGGAAAAGATCGCCGAGCTGTTCGCCGAGAAGAACCACACCCTGTTCCTCGGGCGTGGTGCGCAATTTCCGGTGGCGATGGAAGGGGCCTTGAAGCTCAAGGAAATCTCCTATATCCACGCTGAGGCCTACCCGGCCGGTGAACTCAAGCACGGCCCGCTGGCGCTTGTGGATAACGACATGCCGGTGGTCACCGTGGCGCCGAACAACGAGCTGCTGGAAAAGCTCAAGTCCAACCTGCAGGAAGTGCGCGCCCGTGGCGGCCAGTTGATTGTCTTTGCAGACGAACAAGCCGGCATGACCAACGGTGAAGGCACCCACGTGGTGCACATGCCGCACATTCACGACATCCTGTCGCCGATTCTCTACACCATCCCGTTGCAACTGCTGTCGTACTACGTTGCGGTGCTCAAGGGCACTGATGTGGACCAGCCGAGGAATTTGGCGAAGTCTGTGACGGTGGAGTGAGTCGTCTACCAAGGGCGAGGCTTCTTGGTGATCCTACGTAATGAATCTGGTCGGGTTTAGCATCGCTAAACCCGTCATTCGTTCAGCCGCATCGTTCCCTACACATGGCTGACACCTTGATGGTCTCACTCCTTCACTGAACCGCTGAAGAGAAAACCGACCTGACATCTGCGTTGATCTTTGAGAAACCAAATTTGGCTTTGGAAGGTATTTTTAGATTTTCTCTATGAGTATGAAAAAATACTTTCATTTTCTCGTTATGGGCAGATGCCGACCTTCCATGTGCTAGTATTTTTACAAATCCTCAAAGAAATTGAAAAAATACTGCTATGCCGAAAAAAACAGCACCCCTCATGCCATCCGCTGAGCGGCTCCTGCGCCAGCTTGGCGAACGGATCGAGCTGGCTCGTAAGCGCCGTAAGATCACTGCGGCGCAAATGGCTGCGCGGGCGGGCATGAGCGCTCCCACGTTGAGGGCGCTGGAAAGTGGCAGTCCTGCTGTGACCATCGGGGCTTACGTTTCGGTATTGGTAGCCTTGGGGTTGGAGAAGGATCTTGAATTGCTCGCGCGCACGGATGAGTTAGGCCGTGATCTGCAAGATGCTGAATTGAAAGGGCGTTCTGCAGTCGAGCACATCAAGCCAAAAGTACGGCTGCCTCAGTTTCATTGGGACAACCTGGTCAGCGTCTCGGCAAAAGAGAACAGTTCTTCCTCACCAGCCGCTGACACTCGAAGCCAGACAAGCTCTGAACTGGCTAAGAAGCTTTTAGGGGACGACGATGTCTGAAAGGATTTTCGTCTACGCAGACTGGAATGAAACAGCACCCGTACTGCTTGGAACCCTTCATTCCCGCAGATTGGCAGGATCCGAGCGTATGGAGTTCGAGTACGCGCGGGCTGTTCTTCAAACCCTTCACACTCAGGTTGCGATCGACCCCCGAATTCAGCCTTACGAAGGGCGGCAATATCCAGCGAGAAATTGCTTTGGGTGCGTATCGGACTCCTCGCCTGATCGATGGGGGCGACTGCTGATGGATCGTCGCTTGGAGCGGGATAAAAGAGCAGGGGTCGTACCGCAGGACGCTCGGCTGTTTGACTCGGACTATCTCATCGGGGTTCATGACGCCTATCGGGTAGGAGGGCTGCGTTTCAAAATCGAGGAAGAAGGAGCGTTCCTCGACGACCATGTGGAGCATGCCGCCCCACCGATGGCCCGCATGCGTGAGCTTGAAGAGGCTTCGCGTCGATTTGAAGCTGGAGAGGATCAGGGGGCTCAGGGTCAGGACTGGATTCGAATGCTCATTGCTCCAGGTGGCTCTCTGGGTGGAGCGAGGCCCAAGGCAAGCGTAGTAGATGACGATCACGCACTCTGGATAGGAAAATTTCCCAGTAATAGAGACACCCACGACGTGGGCGGCTGGGAGATGGTCGTCAACACATTGGCCCAAGGCTGTGGGCTCTATGTGGCTGAAGGAAAAGCGCAACGGTACGCGAGCGAGTACCACTGTTTCATGGTTAAGCGCTTTGACAGAACGGCAGGGGGTGGTCGACTTCACTTTGCCTCAGCGATGACCCTGACGGACCATCAGGATGGTGATGGGCATGAGACAGGGGCCAGTTACTTGGAGATTGCAGAGGTATTGGTCAGGGAGGGAGCCGCTGCCGACGTGGATCTTCCCGAGCTTTGGCGAAGAATTGTCTTCAACATGCTGGTTTCGAATACTGACGACCATCTACGAAACCATGGCTTCCTACTGGAGCCAGGGCGCGGTTGGCGTCTTTCGCCTGCGTATGACATGAACCCTGTCCCTGGTGACACTGGCTTGAGGCTCAACGTTTCAGAGGCCGATAACGCCATAGACCTCGATTTGGCAATGAGCGTCGCCGGTTATTTCCGCGTCTCCGCTGACGATGCCAGAAAAACCATCGAGAGGTTCCAGGGCGTCGTCAGCAAATGGCCCAGGGTCGCGCGCTATCTGGGCATCTCAAGCAATGAGCAGCAGCGGATGGCGCCAGCATTTGCGCTGGCCCCCTAAGCCCTACTCCAGAAAACAACGATCAAAAAGGTAAACGCTGGCCGGCTTGAGGTTTTCCACGGTGCGTTGCGGCCGGCCGCCGTCGCCGCTTTTCTTGCGACCAGTCTCCTGCAAATAACCCGCCTCGGTCATTTTCAGCAAACGCTGGCGCATGCTGGTCTTGAGCACCGGGCGGTCGAGCACCACGGAGAAAATGCTCACCGCTTCCGGCGCGCTGAATTCCGGGCCCAGGAACATCAGCGGCAAGCTGCTGTAGAGGGCTTTGGACAACAGCCGTTCCTGGACCGCCGCCACCAGGCTGTTGTGGTCGAAAGGGAGTTTGATCGAGGCGTCGGCGACATCCTTGAGGGGGAAAAACCCCTGGTGTTCGGCGAGTTGGACCGCCTCGCTGACAATCGCCAGGTAGAACGTTGACGATGACCAGCAGCGTGGGTCGCGGAACGCGTCGCCGACGGTGCCGACCTGTTCGATCCAGGCCAGCGGCATGCCCACTTTGCTTGAGCTACGCAGGCGCTCCACGGCGTCGTTCAGCGTGAGATCTTCGACGCCTCCATTGACCACGATCCCGGGCAGCGCCCAATGGCCGGCGAACGGCTCGGCTTCCCGTCTGTTCAGGAGGATTTCCAGCGCCTGGGTCTCCCGGCAGAAGCGCAGCACACAGAGGTCGATGGTGTGCAGGTAACCGCGTGCGGGAGCTGTGCTAGTGGGCATGTCGATTTCCGTGGGTAGCGTAAAGGTCATAGTTTAACGGGTTCATGCCGGGGGCCATCCAGTCGCTGGGAAGCGACTCGCCCAAGGCCAGTCGTTCGCGAACCACCGTGCTGCGCACGTGGATCTTTTCCTCCACGCGAAGGATGGAAAAACGCTCCAGCAGTTCCTGCCCGCGATAGAAGGTCGGCAGCAGATCCGCGACATCCTGGCCCACCACCAACGCAATCCGCTTGCCGTCCAGGGCCAGGCTGTCGGCGAGGTGGGCAAGGAGGGTGTAGCTGTAGATCGCGCCTTCAACGCCACGGGCCACGACCTGCTCCACCCGGCTTGCACGCACTTCGGCGCGGCACAGCGGTTGAACGTTCTCGACGATTGATTCCAGCCAGTTCAGGCGCACCTCATAGTCGACCATTTGCTTGCCGTAGGGATGCCGCAAGCTTGGGACCACCAGCACGCGCCTGGCTTGGCATGAGGCCTCGATCATCACCTGGGCATGACCGGCGTGAGGGGGGTTGAAGGCGCCGCCATAAAGGGCTATCTCGAACATGGCTCATCCTCTTTTGGTACATGACATGTACTCTATCAGCAAAATCTTTTTTGTGAAAACCCACTTTCTGTTGCACCAATTGGTTTGGATAGAAAGGGCACGTCAAAAATATTTCTACGGATGGCTTGTTATGAAAGTACACCTTGTGTACTCTCGTGGCCATGAAGAGGAGAAACCCAGCATGAACAGCCTGACCCGGAAAACCGCTTCCTTCGATGTCGATGCGCAAAAGAGCTTCACGCCGCTATGCCCCGATGAGCTTCCGGTGCCGGGTGGTGACCAGATTGCCGGTGAGCTGAATTTCATCGCATCCCTGGCCAGCCTCCGTGTCGGCAGCAAGGACGCCCATTCGCCCCTGGCCCCGTGGGTGGTCGCCGATCACGCACAGATGTTCGTGCCGACTGGGCTCGAGCATGCCGACATCACTTGGGTCAGCCACTGCGTCCCTGGTACCGAAGGTTTCGCCCTGCTGGATCAACTGCCGACCCCCTACGACTACGACTATTTCGTCTGGAAGGGTGTCGAGCCGGATTTGCACCCGTACGGCGCCTGCTACCACGACCTGCACGGCAAGCTGTCCACTGGGGTGATCGAATACCTGAGAGGCCTGGGTGTCGAGCAGGTCATTGTCGGCGGGCTGGCGCTGGATTTCTGCGTCAAGACCACCGCTCTGCAACTGGCTGCCGCCGGCTTCAAGGTGATCATTCACCTCCCGGCTTGCCGGGCCATTAGTGAGGAGGGGGCCCTTCAGGCCATCCAAGACATGCAGCAAGCGGGGATCTCGGTTGCCGCGAGCCGCGAAGAAACCATCCGCCTGGCAAACCCATAAGGAAGAGACATGGACAGTGCATTCGATTCAAGCAGCGGTACCATCCAGAGTCTTTTGGATACCGACTACTACACCTTCACCATGATGCAGGCGGTCTTGCACCAGCACCCGAATGTCGAGGTGGAATACCAGTTCATCGTGCGTTCCAAGGAGCGGCTCGGTCACCTGATTCCGGACATTCGTGTCGAGCTGGAGAAGCTCGCCGGGTTGCAGCTGCGCGAGGGGGAGCAGCGGTTTCTGTTCAACAAGCGTTTCCGTGAGTACCTGACCCCGGACTTCGAACAGTTTCTCGGCCTGTTTCGCTTCAATTTGCGCTACATCCACGTTTCGGAAGTCGATGGCCAACTGCACATCCGTGTCCGTGGGCCGATGCTGCACTGCATCATGTTCGAACAGCCGGTATTGGCGATGGTCAGCGAACTGCGCAATCGCGAGAAATACCCCGAGGTCGAGTTGGCCGACGTCACCCGCAAGCTGTACCAGAAGTTCGAATGGCTGGAGAAAAATGCCAGTCGTGAAGAACTCGCCGAGTTTCGCGTTTCAGACTTCTCCACCCGGCGGCGGCTGTCGTTCAGGGCCCAGCGTGAAGTGGTGAATGTGATGCGCAGCGATTTTCCTGGGGTCTTTGTCGGCACCAGCAACGCTCACTTGGCCTACGAGTTCGATCTGCCCCTGATCGGCACAATGGCCCACCAGTGGCTGATGGTGCACCAGCAACTCGGGCGCTTGCGCGAGAGCCAGAACGCGGCGTTGGAAAACTGGGTGCACGAGTATCGCGGCCGGCTCGGAATCGCGCTCACGGACTGCATCAGCACCGACTTTTTCCTCAAGGATTTCGACCTGTACTTTGCCAAGCTCTATGACGGCCTGCGTCAGGATTCCGGTGACCCGATCGTCTGGGCGGACAAGGTGCTGGGGCGCTACCAGGAACTCGGTGTCGACCCACGCACCAAGGACCTGATGTTCTCCGATGGCCTCAATTTCGAAAAGTGCCTGCCGATCCTGCGTCATGTTCGCGGCAAGGCCAAATTCGGTTTTGGTATGGGCACCAGCCTGGCCTGCGATGTCGACGGTGTCGAACCGCTGAGCATCGTCATGAAACTGGTGCGGGTCCACGGCGAACCGGTGGTGAAGTTCTCCGACGACCCGATCAAGAACGTCTGCGAGGATGCCTCGTTTCTGCGCTACGCCGCCCAAGTGTTCAACGTCGCCCTGATCAATCCACAGTTGGGAGCTTGATATGACTTCGTTTCAGCAAGAGAGCATTGCCCGGGAACTGGGCATCGACCGCCAACTCACACAGGGCGGCGAAGCAACCGAGATTGCCCGCCGCGTCGAGTTCATAAAGCAGATAGTGCGCGAATCGGGTTGCCAGTCCCTGGTCCTGGGGATCAGTGGCGGCGTCGACTCCCTCACCGCCGGCCGCCTCTGTCAGTTGGCGGTGGAGCAACTGCGGGATGAAGGCTACGCGGCGCGGTTTATCGCCGTCCGGCTGCCGTACAAGGCCCAAGCCGATGAGCAAGACGCCCAGGCTTCCCTGGACTTCATCCGGCCGGACGTGATCACCACCAGCAACATCGCCGCGTGTGTCGACGGGCTGATGGGCAGTATCGCCATCGAGGGCTTGCAGCCTTCGGCCGAACTCATCGACTTTGCCAAAGGCAACGCCAAGGCCCGGGCACGGATGTTGGCGCAATACGCCATTGCCAATCTGAGCAACGGGTTGGTGGTGGGCACCGATCATGGGGCAGAGGCGGTGATGGGATTTTTCACCAAGTTCGGCGACGGCGCGTGCGACCTGGCACCGTTGTCCGGACTGACGAAGACCCAGGTGAGATGGTTGGCCGACGCGATGGGCGCCCCCGCGCACCTGGTGCGCAAGGCGCCGACCGCGGATCTGGAAGACCTGGCGCCCGGCAAGTTGGATGAAGTGGCGTATGGCTGCAGCTACGAGGAAATCGATGCGTACCTGATGGGCGAAGAGGTGTCGGCCCAGGCGCGACAGATCATTGAACGCGCCTACCTCAAGACAGCCCACAAACGTGCATTGCCACGCGTCCCTGCATCGTTGTAATAGGGTTCTGATGGGACATTTGGTTTTGAACGGAGTGGGTAAATGACACAGGCAATCAGCATCAAGGATCGCGTACGCATCAAGCACGTCGAAGTCCTTTCGGACGATTGGTACGTGCTGCGCAAGACCACCTATGACTACCTCGGCCGCAACGGCCAATGGCGCGAACTGACGCGCGAAACCTATGACCGGGGCAACGGCGCCACCATCCTGCTGTACAGCAAGGCCAAGCAAACGGTGGTGTTGACCCGGCAGTTCCGCTTCCCGGCCTTCGTCAACGGGCACGATGACCTGCTGATAGAAACCTGCGCCGGCCTGTTGGACAACGACGACCCGCACACCTGTATCCGCAAGGAAACCCAGGAGGAAACCGGCTACATCATCCAAGACGTGCGCAAGGTGTTCGACGCCTTCATGAGCCCGGGCTCGGTGACTGAGCGGGTGCATTTTTTCGTCGGCGAATATTTCGACGAAGACAAGCAGCACGAAGGCGGCGGCCTTGAAGCCGAGGGCGAAGAGATCGAAGTGCTGGAACTGTCCCTCGACCAGGCCTTGGGCATGATCGAGAGCGGGGAGATTTGCGACGGCAAGACCATCATGTTGTTGCAGTACGCCAAGCTGCATCGGTTGCTGGATTAGCCCCAGGCTTGCTGAGGGCGGACCGCACCGCTGCCGAATCTTTCGCGATAGGCGGTGGGCGGCAAACCGACAGCGTTCCGGAACGCCGCCCGGAAACTCTCCACTGATCGATAGCCGCAGGCCTGGGCGATGCCGGCCATGCTCTGGTCGGTGCTTTCCAGCAGCTCCCGTGCCCGGTTCAAGCGCTCTTGCTGCAGCCAGGTCTTGGGCGGCAGGCCGGTGGTTTCGACGAAGCGCCGCAGGAAGGTGCGCTCGCTCATGGCGACGCGGGCGGCCATGTCGCCGACGCTCAGGGGATGATCCAGATGCTCGCGAAGCCACTGCAGGATGCGGGTCAGTTCGTTGCGTGGCGACTTGCTCACGGGAGCGACGATGAACTGGGCCTGGCCACCGGTCCGTTGCGGCGCCATGACCAGGCGACGGGCCACGGAGTTGGCGACATGCGTGCCGAAGTCCCGGGCAATCAGGTGCAGGCAGGCGTCGATGCCCGCTGCGCTGCCGGCTGAGGTGATCAATGGTCCGGAATCGACATACAACACGTTCGGGTCGACCGTGATCAGCGGGAATCGCTCGGCCAGTTCTGCGCAGAATTGCCAATGGGTGGTCGCGCTCTTGCCGTCGAGCAGCCCGGTGGCGGCCAGGGCAAATACCCCCGAGCAAATCGACAGCAGGCGTGCGCCGCGGGCGTGGGCGCGGCGCAGTGCTTGTAACAGCGCTTCAGGGGGCGCTGCATGGTGGTTGCGCCAGCCGGGGATGATGATGGTTCGCGCGCTGTCCAGTGCTTCGAGCCCCGCGTCGACGGCGATCCGAAGGCCGCCCAGCGCATGCATCGGTCCTGGATCGACGGCGACGATTTGATGGTCATACCACGCTACATTCAGCTCCGGACGAGGCAGGCCGAAGATCTCCAGGGCGATACCAAACTCGAATACGCACAGGCCTTCATAAACGAGGATCGCCACGGTTCCGGGGTGCGCGTGCATTTGGCGTGATTCCACCGTTTATTGTCTTGCGCTGCACTGTAGCGGACGGGCCCGTCTCCCTACAATCGATCGCAGGCAATCAGGAAAACCAAGACGGTTGAGCCTTTGCAAAGGTGGATAAGGGACGCGAAATGAAGAAAGTCGCCGTGGTGGGCTGCACCGGTGCAGTGGGCATGGCCATGCTGCAGTTGCTTGAAAATACCGATTATGACGTGGTCTGCATGGCCTCTGGCCGTTCGGCGGGCAAGCACTTGAAGGTGGGTCAGGTCGAGCACCTGATCGAAGCCTTTTCGGTCGAGGGTTGCGCCTCGTGCGATATCGTCTTCCTGTGTGTCTCCGGGGCTTTCGCCCTGGAGTATGGCGAGCGTCTGGCTGAAAACGCCTACGTCATCGATAACTCCTCGGCCTTCCGTTATCACCCGGCGATTCCGCTCCTGGTACCACCCATCAACGGTCAGCGTTACAAGGGCGAAAAACTGATCGCCAACCCCAATTGCTCCTCAGCCATTGCGCTGATGGTGCTGGGGCCGCTGCATCAAGCCTTCGGGTTGGAGAGCGCGATCGTTTCCACTTATCAGGCGGCCAGCGGTGCGGGGCAGCCGGCGATGCTAGAACTGCGAGAGAAGGCCAAGTCCTTCAGTGATTATGGCGACCGCGATGACAGCGAATACTTCGCCCATAACCTGGCTTTCAACGTGATTCCCCAGGTCGATTCGTTCGAAGCCAATGGTTACACCCGTGAGGAAATGAAAGTGGTCTGGGAGCTGCGCAAGGTCCTGGACGAACCGGGGTTGGCTATCAGCACCACGGCTGTGCGGGTGCCGACCCTGCGCTCCCATGCCGAGAGCCTGAGCCTGCGGTTCAAAAAGCCCATCGAGTCATTGGCGCAGGTGCGTGAGTTGTTGCGTGCGGCACCGGGGGTTGAAGTGGTGGATGAGCCCGAGTTCGGCGCTTATCCGATGCCCATGACCTCCACTTACAAGCATGCGGTGGAAGTCGGGCGGATTCGCTACAACCTGATCTACGGCGAACACGGGCTGGACCTGTTCATCAGCGGCGATCAGTTACTGCGGGGGGCAGCATTGAATGCATTCGAAATCATGCAATTGATCAAGTCTTGATCAAGCCCGGGCCCGAACATTAGAACGCGCAGCCATGGCTGCGCGTTTTTTGTTCAACTGGATTGGGCCTCGCTGTCTTCCTGCATATCGTCCAGGTATTGCGGCTGGTCCGTCTGGTCCGGCAGTTCGGTCACGACGCTGAAGTCGCTGATCTCGATGGCGCCGACGCCATGGCCCAGCAGATGGAAGGAAAACGCCTTGCGCTGTTGTGGGTTGTCGAAACTGATGTTCATCACCAACGGCTGGTCGGGTGTCACCGCCACCTCGGTCGGCAGGTCCATTGGCACATCCTGTTCGAACTCCTTGGCCTTGAGGGAGATGTAGGCGGCATGGTCTGCCTCCACCGCGCGGATGGTCAGGCTGACGCGGGTCTGTGAACCCTTGGGCATTTCCAGGTATTGGGCACCGATCAGGTTGTCGGTCCAGTCGTTGGTGACCTGGGCCGGTAGCGGGATCTTGTCGGCGCTGCCGAACTGATAGTGCTGGTTCAGGGGCGTGCTCAACAGGGTCTGGTCCAGGGCCGTGGCCCGGGCGCTGATCAATCGGGCGCGCTGGCCGCTGTATTGCCCGCCGTAGGTGGCGCGGTCGGCGATGAAGCCTTCGCTGCTGTAGTAACGACAATGCTGGAGGAAATCGCATTCGGTGAACGTGCCCTTGCCGTCGTGGTAGCGCAGCTTGCCATTGGTGAACGACATGATTTCCCGACCCGTCGGGTAGTCCCTGAACATCGAGCGACCGGACAACGACGTGGGCACCGTGAAGCCGAAGTAATCGAGGATCGAGGCGGTCAGGTCCACATGGCCGTAGGTGCCTGACTTGATCCTAGGCAACGGTTCCGGCGCCAGCGTCAGGTTGAACCCCCAGGACGAGGCCAGCCGCACATCGTCGATGCCATGGGATTCGTCCGAGGTGATGACCACCAGGGTGTTGTCCAGGATGCCCTGGCGTTCCAGGCCCGCCAGGAAGCTTGCCAGTGCGTCGTCCAGGTAACCCACTGCCGCTTGCTTGGCGGTGTCGTAGCGTTGCAAGTAGTCATCCGGAGCCGAGTAGGGTTGGTGCGTGCCCACGGTCAGCAAGGTCAGCATCCAGGGCTTGTCCGCTTGTTGCAGTTGCCCGACATAGTCCAGCGCGCCTTCGAAGAAGGTCTTGTCGTCCTTGCCCCAAGGGAATTCCAGGTAGGCGGGGCGAGTGAACCACTCCATGCCCAGGGTCGTGTCAAAGCCGATGTGCGGCATGATTCGATCCTTGGCCATGAACCGCAGGCCTGCGCCCTGGAGGAAATGCGTGGAAAAGCCGTTCTGGCGCAACTGGGCCGGCAGGCAGGCCTGGTTGCGCTGAGTCTGGTTGAGCATTTCGACGCCTTTGGGCGTGCCGTCGTCGAGCTTGTCGTAGTCGCCACACAGCATCGCGTACAAGCCACGAATGGTCTGGTGGCTGTGTAGGACGTAATCAGGGGTGTTCATGCCACGCTCGGCCCAGGCGCTGAGGTTGGGCATCAGGTTTTCCTGATAACTGCTTTTCAAGGCTTGGCGGTTGGCACTCACGTAGGCGCCGGGAATGCCCTCCAGGGCGATGACCAGGACGTTGCGCGCACGCCCCGGCTCGGCCAGCAGTTTGTGGCCATCGAGGTCCAGGCGGGTCAGCCCTGCCATCGGCGGGGCGGGGTCCACGGCATCGCCATCGAGCCATTGCCGGGCTTGGTCCTGCCCGGCCGCTACACCCGCCGTGACGAGTTGATGGGGCAAGTTGAACACATTCCATTGGTCCGCCTCACTGGGCCGCCAGGCTTGCAGCGCGCCATGGCTCAGCAGGAGCAACACAGGCACGGCCCAGGCGTGGCGAGGCAAGCGTGGCGCCGAGTGTGGGCGGCTGGTCCATTGGGTCATCAGCCAGAGCGCCAGCGCGGCCAACTGGATCGCGGCCAGCCATGGATGGGCGAAGCCGCCGCTGGTGGAGTTTTCAACGAACTGCGGGTCGGTCAGGTAATGAATGTCCGAAGGATTGGGCATCCGCCCCACCGCATTGACCAATTCGATGCTGGCCAGCGTCAATGCGCTCCAGGCCAGTAATACCGGGAACGCCAGCCACCCGGGACGGCGATGAAGCAGCACGATCAGCAACCCGCCGATACCCAGGTCCGAGAGATAGCCCAGCGGGTCGGACCAGCCGAGGGCGAGACGCAGGCCCATGGGGACGAGTAATACGCAGCCAATCAAGGTGATGAGGGCGGCGCGGGGATGGGTTGAAGCGCGATAAATAATATTCACGAGAAACGGGCCTTTCAGTTGAAGCCAATCCATTGAACGACACACCCACCCTATGGGAGCGAGCTTGCTCGCGACAGCGGTGTATCAGTCCCTATGGCATGTGACTGACTGACGCCATCGCGAGCAAGCTCGCTCCCACAGCAGGTTCTTCCTTCGGTCATGAAACTGTCATGAGGAGCGATGGTACCAAGGGCTATCGCCGCGGGTCGGGCCAATGTCCCAGTGTCCGGCTGCGCTACGCTGTGGTTCACTGGCGCAGGCCTCTACAATGGCGGCGCAGCGCTGCTTTTGTGGTGCGCGAAAAACTTGTATCAGGATTTCTCATCGGGGGATGGATGGACAGGTTCCAGGAAATGCAGGTTTTTCTCGCCGTGGCCCAGGAGTCGGGGTTTTCGGCGGCGGCGCGGCGCCTGGGCCTGTCGGCGGCCAGCGTCACGCGGGCGGTGGCAGGGTTGGAACAACGCATCGGCACGCCATTGCTGGTGCGCACCACCCGCAATGTGTACCTGAGTGAAGCCGGTCAGCGCTTTCTCGAGGACTGTCGGCGGATCCTGAGCGATTTGCAGGAAGCCGAGGATTCGGCGGCCGGCAGTCACGTTCAGCCCCGTGGGCAATTGACGATCACCGCGCCGGTGCTGTTCGGCCAGTTGTTCGTCACGCCGCTGCTGGTGGATTACCTGCATCGGTTCCCCGAGGTCAGCATCAACGCTTTGTTGTTGGACCGCACGGTCAGCCTGGTGGAGGAGGGCATCGACGTTGCCCTGCGCATTGGCGAACTGCCGGACAGCAACCTGCACGCGGTGCGGGTCGGGGAAGTACGGCGAGTGGTGTGCGGCTCCCCGGATTTCTTTGCACGCCATGGGCGGCCCCGGCATCCGGATGACTTGGAGCGAATGCCCGTCGTGGCGTCGTCGGCCATTGGCCAGGTCAAAAGCTGGACCTTCATCGATTCAGGCCAAGCGTTGGCCGTCCGGCCCGTACCTCGGCTGGTGGTGACGGCCAACCAGGCGGCGATCACCGCCGCTTGCCAGGGGTTGGGAATGACGCGAGTCCTGTCTTACCAAGTGGCGGGCAATGTGGCCGCCGGCGAGCTGGAAATCGTCCTGGCCGATTTCGAATTGCCGCCTCTGCCGATCCATGTGGTGTACCAGGGCGGACGCAATGCGCCGGCGCGGGTCCGCAGTTTTGTCGATTTTGTCGTCAGTGCATTGCGCGAACATCCGGCCTTGAGCGACTGACGTATTGTTTCCCTGGCTGAAACAATGGATTGCATTTCTGGGTGATTCTCTTGTTTTGGCCCGGAGCGGAAGATGACCCCCATCGACGCCGTTGTGCTGATGGCGTCACTTCCTGCGGAGTCGACCATGAACCCTATCAAGCACTATCACTTCCCGCTGTCCGGCCATTCCCATCGCGTTCAATTGATGCTTTCGTTGCTCGGGCTACCGGTCGAGGAGGTCTTCGTCGACTTGGCCAAGGGCGCGCACAAACAGGCGGATTTCCTCGCGCTCAATGCGTTTGGCCAGGTACCGGTCATTGACGATGACGGCGTGGTGCTGGCGGACTCCAACGCAATTCTGGTGTACCTGGCGCACAAATATGGCAACGGCCGCTGGCTACCCACCGATCCAGTCGGCGCCGCGCGGGTGCAGCGCTGGTTGTCGGCGGCGGCCGGGCCGATCCATGCGGGGCCAGCCACGGCGCGATTGATCACGGTGTTTGGCGCGGCCTACAACGCCGAGGACGTGATTGCCCGTTCCCACGCTGTGTTGAAAGTCATTGATCAGGAATTGAGCAGTCGTGATTTTCTGGCCGGTGATACGGCGACCGTCGCGGACATCGCCGGCTACAGCTACATCGCCCACGCACCGGAAGGCAATGTGTCGCTGCAGGACTATGTTCATGTGCGGGCCTGGCTGGCGCGGATCGAAGTCTTGCCCGGGTTCGTGGGCATGCCGCGTACGGTTGCCGGGTTGCAAAAGCACCCATGAGTATTTGAATGGGGTGCTGTGTGGCGAGGGAGCAAGCTCCTTCGCCACAGGTGTCAGGCGTAGGAAAGCGCCTTTTCCTCCAACAGTTCCCCATACAACTGCACCCACTTTTGGCCCATTTCTTCGGAGGTGAACAACTGGCGGTAACGGGCTTCGGCCTTGACGCCCATTGCCTGGGCTTGCGCCGGGTTTTCCCACAGGGTGCGCATCGCCTCGCGGAAAGCCTCGGGGTTGCTGGGTGGCACCACCAGGCCGGTTTCGTCGTGGATGTTGATGTAGCTGGTGCCGGTGCCGATCTCGCTGGAGATCATCGGTTTGCCGAACATCGCGCCTTCGAGCAGGGAGATGCCAAAGGCTTCGGAGCGCAGGTGCGAAGGGAACACGATGGCATAACTCAGTTCCAGCAATGCGACCTTGTCTTCGTCTCCCAGGCGCCCGAGGAAATGCAGGTTACGCAGGCCCAGTTTCGTGGCCTGGGCATGCAGTTGCTTTTCCAATGGGCCGGCGCCCAGGATGACGACGGGGTAATCCACGCCTTTGAGGGCGTCGAGCAGAATGTGCAGGCCTTTGTAATAACGCATCACCCCCACGAACAAAAAGAAGCGCTCGCCCAGTTTTGCCTTCCACTGCGCCATGCGCTCGGCATCAGGCTGTGGATAACTGGCCTTGTTCAGGCCGTAGGTGATGATGCGGGTCTTGGCACTGTAATCCTTGAGCACATCGCTGGTATGAACATAGTTCGGCGAGGCCGCGACAATGCGATCGGCGCCGTCCAGGAAGCGTCGCATCAGCGGCCGATAGAGCTTGAGCAGGTGCCGCTGGCGAACGATGTCCGAATGGTAGGTCACGACGTAGGGTTTTTTCACGGCACTGCAGAAGTGCACCAGATCCATGAACGGCCACGGGAAGTGGTAATTGATCACGTCCGCTTCGGCGGCCAGCTCACGGAATTTCTTGAACACGCTGTAGGAGAAACCGGTGGACGCCAGTTGGAAGTCCATCCGGGCTTGGTGGACGACATGCTGTCGAATCTGGATCGGTTCTGGCGATGGCTGCCCGCTCAGGGCCAACACGGTGTTATCGATATTCAGCCGATCAGTGCTGTCGCAGAGTTGAAAAATCACCTGTTCGATGCCACCCATGGAATCAGGCAAATAGGTTTTGTAGAAGTGCAGGACTCGCATTCAACCTCCCAAGACCTTGCGATACGCGTGGGCTGTGACTTTTGCACAGCGCTCCCAGGAAAACAGCGCGGCCTGTTGTAATCCCGCCTCCCGACATGCCTGCCAGTGCAGGCGATCTTCAATCAACCGCTCCATGGCGTCGCGCATGCCGTGCGGATCGTCGGACTCGCAATAAATACCGGCCGGCCCGGCCACTTCCGGCATCGCCGAGCAGCGGGTGGTAATCACCGGTGTGCCACTGGCCATGGCTTCAAGCACTGGCAGGCCAAAGCCTTCGTAGTACGACGGGAACACCAGTGCCCGTGCCCCCGCCAACAGTTGGGCGACCTGTTCGTCAGGCAGGTAACCGGCCAGACAAACATGACCGCCAGCCAGGGCGCATTTCAACTCATCATTGAGCTGCGCCTGTTGCCATCCGCTCATTCCTACAATGAACAAAGGAAAAGCCTGACGCAGGGATTCAGGGAGCCCGGCATGGGCACGCAGGGCCAGCGACAGGTTCTTGCGTGGCTCCAGGGTGCCGACACAGAGAAAGTATCGGCCATGCTCCAGCCCATGGGCCTTGAGCACGGTGTCGATCGCCTCCGGTTCGCGCGGGTGGAAACGTGCCGCGACCCCCAGCGGCGCGACCCTCAGGCGCTCGACGGGCAGGCCGAAATACTGCTGGGCTTCATCGGCGATGAACTGCGAGTCGGTCAGGATCAGCTGCGCCTGTTCCACCGCACGGCTGAGTCGTCGCTCGATTTCCTTCAGGCGTGCCGGTGGTTGCGTCTCGGGGTAGCGCAGGTGCGTAAGGTCATGGAGAGTGATCACCGTCGGCCCTTCGAAGGCCAGCGGCCAAAGGCTGGGTTCGTGATACAGGTCGATAGCCTTTGAACGGCCCTGATCGAAGCGTTTCTGCTCCAGCCAGCGCCGCGCCTGATAGGCGCCCGGAACCCGTCGCAGCAAGGGGCTCAGCCTTGAATAGCCAGGCTTGGCTGTGGGCGGCAATTGCGGGCTCCAACCCCAACCGTGGAACAGTGATAACTGTACATCCGGTTCCCGGGCCAAGGCCGTCGCCAGTTCCGCTACGTAGTGGCCGATGCCGGTGCGTGGCGCCTGGAGAATGCGCGCGTTGAGGGCTATCCGCATGCTGTTTCCCGGTCGACGACCGCTTCGCCAACGTGTTGCTCGATCCGCTCCACCAATTGCGCGCTGGCCTGGCGCCAACTCAGCCATTGCCATTGATCCAGGTTGCGCCTGGCCGGGAATACCCCGGTGTGTTCCATGTCGATGACCAGGTTCGCCAGGCTTTGGGGATCGTCGAGATCGAAGTAGGCCATGAAGTCACCGCCGATTTCCCGAAACACCGGGATGTCGCTGCCCATCGCCGGCAAGCCGCGTTGCATGGCCTCCACCAACGGCAGGCCGAAGCCCTCCACGTAGGACGGGAACACCAGTGCAGTGGAGTGTCGATAGGCGTGTTCCAGGCTTTGGTCCGCCAGGTGGTTGAACATGAACAGGCGGCTGTCGAGCTGTGGATGACGTTGGATACGTTCGATCAGGGCTTCGCATTTCCAGCCGATTTTCCCGACGATGCATAACCGTGCTTGTGAACCGGCGGCCCAGGCCCGCTCGAACGCATCGATCAGGTAGGCATGGTTTTTCCGCGGTTCGATGGTGCTGACCATCAGGAACACCGGCTCGGGGCGTTTGAACAGCCGCAACAAGCCCGGGTCGACGGGTTGAGTGGTATCGATCAGGTCCAGTTCGCTGCCCAAGTGGAAATAGTCGAACCAGCGCTCGCGCACCTGTTGCTCGCCAACACGCCGAACCATTTCCTGGCGAAGCTGGTCGCGGATGGTGGTGGAGATGGCCATGTAGCCGTCGGCGGTGCGGGCAATCCAGTCGAACCAATGGTTGAACACCTTGACCAGCCCGGCGTCGCAGAACTGCGGATGGGTCAGGGGAATCAGGTCATAGATCACCGAGATGATCCCGACGCCATCACGCCTGAGCCGTTCGGCCAGGGGAAAGAAACCTGAGTGCCAGGAAGAGTCCAGCAACACCAGTTGATCGCCGGCTCGATGTGCCAGCGGTACGCTACGCGCCGGGGCAGGCTTGCGTTTGAGCAGGCGATCGAGGATTCGAATGGGGAGGCTCAGGCACCCCAGGGCGAACAGCCGGCAAGCAACGTACAAGAAGCGGCGTGCCCAGATCGACTGGCTGAAGGGGCGCTGCTGTTCGAGGGACCGATGTCTGACCCAGAACAGGTTGGCGAACTGTAGCAGCCGTACTCGCAGGCCGGCCAGATCCAGTCCGTTCGTGGGCAGGGGGGCCAGGCTTATCACTTCATACAGCTTGCCCTGCAGCATCACCACGGGAATGCATTCGCGGTCCTGGTCCTTGGCCGGCAATTGGCGAATGACGTTGCGCACCACTCGCTGAATGCCGGAGTTGTCATTCGGGTGGTCGTATACGTAGGTGCAGTCCACCAGCAAACGGCTCATGGCAACTCCTTTTGCGGCAACGCCTCGACGGCTGTCTGGCTCGAACGCTGGATACTGGTCCGGGCCTGGAGCCAGGAGCAGCCGACGAAATCCTCCTGGCGATTATTGATGACGTGAAACACCAGCCCGTAGTCGCGCCATTCGAAATTACGGTCCAGGTGCGAGTCCAGTCGCGACAGGCTGAGCGCGACGGAGTAATTGCCCTTGCCCAGGCGCATGTCGAAACTGAAACGGAAGGTGATCTGTTCGCCTGCCTTGAGGTCGGTCACGGCTTTGTCCTGGCGATGGGTATTGATGCCGTACATGGGCTGGCCAAGGCGGTCCTTGATCAAAAAGCCCAGCACCAGCCGCTCGATGTCCTGGCGAATTTCAACCCGCACTTGCAACACCATCGGCTGGCCGATCTCGGCGACCTCCACCGACTGCCCCTGGCTGTTGAGCAATTGCACATCGACGATGCCGGCCTCGCCGGTGCCGGAAATCGTGCGTATCTGGCCGTTGGCGAGCATCTCCTGGCGAACCACCTGGCCCTCGCGCTGGGCCAGCATCGCGTTGTAGTAATCCATCACCTCTTCCGGCTTGCCGCGCATGGCCATGCGCCCGTGTTCGAGCAGGATGGCGGTGTCGCAGATCGACTGGATCGCCGAGCGATCGTGGGACACGATCAGCAGCGTGGTGCCGGCCTTGCGGAAGCTGCGGATGCGCTCGAAGCTCTTGTGCTGGAAGTAGGCATCGCCCACCGACAGCGCTTCGTCGACGATCAGGATGTCCGGGCGTCGGGCGGTGGCAACGCTGAACGCCAGGCGCATCTGCATGCCGCTGGAGTAGGTGCGTACCGGCTGGTCGATGGCCTCGCCGATTTCGGCGAACCCCTCGATCTCGGGCATCAACGCTTCGATTTCCTCCACGTGCATACCCAGCAACTGACCGGCCATGAACGCATTCTGGCGGCCGGTGAAGTCCGGATGAAAGCCCATGCCCAATTCCAGCAACGCGGCGACGCGGCCTTGCAATTGGATATGGCCGCAGGTGGGTTGGGTGGTGCCGGTGATCATCTTGAGCAACGTGCTTTTGCCGGCACCGTTGACCCCGACGATGCCAACGGCTTCCCCGGGCTGGATCTCGAAGTCCACGCCTTGCAGGATCCAGTGCAGTTGATGGCGCTGCCGGGAAAACGGGATCAACCACTCGAACAGCCGGCTCCAGCGGTTTGGATACTGCTTGTAGGCCTTGCCCAGGCCGGTGACGCGCAAATGTCCCATCAGAGTTCATCCACCATTTCACCGCCGCGCCGGCGAAACATGCGCAGGCCCAAGGCACACAACAACAGGGCCACCACCAGCAATGGCACCAGCGAACTCCAGACCGGCCACTGGTTGTAGAGAAACAGGTTCTGGTAGCTCTGCATCAGGGCGGTCATGGGGTTGAAGGCGAGCAGTCGCTGGATCGATGGCGGCAGGATCGTCATCGGGTAAACGATCGGTGTGAGCCAGAACCAGAATTGCAGGCAAATGCCGAACAACTGTCCGACATCGCGGAAAAACACATTGAGGATCCCCAGCAGCATGCCCAGCCCGGCGGCGAACATCACTTGCAGGGCCAGCAGCGGCACCAGGGCCAGCAAGGTCATGCCTGGCCAGCGCCCGGTGATCAGCAGGAAACCGAGAAAGAGCCCGAGGATGATCGCGAAGTTGATCCCTGCATTGAACAGCACGATCACCGGCAGGCAGATCCGGGGGAAGCTGATCTTTTTCAGCAGGTTGGCGTTTTCCAGGAACATGCCCTGGCTGCGGGTGGTGATTTCCGCGAACAACCCCCAGGTCAGCAGCCCGGCACAGAGGTAGACGCTGTAGGCCATGCCATCTTCGACCCCGGGCAGGCGGGCACGCATGATGTGGGAAAAAATCACCGTGTAGACGAGGATCATCGACAACGGGTTGAGCACCGTCCACAACGCGCCGAACAACGAGTTGCGATAGCGTGCCTGGAACTCGCGCTTGACGCTGCCCAGGACGAAGCCGCGGTAGTTCCACAGTGAGCGTTGCAAGGCCAACAGCATCAGACGGCCCTGCCGTAGTGGTCTTCGAAGCGGACGATGTCGTCTTCCCCAAGGTATTCGCCGCTCTGGACCTCGATGATGACCAGGTCGATGACACCGGGGTTTTCCAGGCGATGCTTGTGGCCGGCGGGAATGAAGGTGGATTCGTTCTTGGCGACCAGGTGCGAGCCCGAGCCGTTATTGGTGACCTTGGCCATGCCTTCGACCACTACCCAGTGTTCGTTGCGGTGATGGTGCATTTGCAGCGACAGCGATGCGCCAGGCTTGACCACGATGCGCTTGATCTTGAAGCGTGGACCTTCTTCGAGGACGGTATAACTGCCCCATGGACGACTGACCGTGCGATGCAGGCGATAGGCTTCGTGGTCCTTGTCCTTGAGTTGCCGGGCGACGCGGCGAACATCCTGGGCGCGGTCGGCATGGGCCACCAGCACGGCATCGGCGGTGTCGATGATGATCAGGTTTTCCACGCCCAGGGCGGCCACCAGGCGGCTGTCGCTCTGGACGAAGTTGTTCTGGCTGTCGATAAACAGGGCTTCACCGGTGGTGCGGTTGTTTTGTCCGTCGGCGGGTACCAGGCTGGCGACGGCGCTCCAGGAACCGATATCGCTCCAGTCGAAGGCGGCTGGGATCACCACGACGTTGGCTGAGCGCTCCATCAGGGCGTAGTCGATGGAGATGTCCGGCATTTCGGCGAAATGCGCCGGGGACAATTCCTGCTGCACACAACCTGAGGTTTCCACCGCCGTGCTGGCCGTGACACAAGCGCGCGCCTGTTCCAGCAGCTCGGGGGCGTGTGCGTGCAGCTCCGCCAACAGGGTCTTGACCGAGAAGCAGAACATCCCCGAATTCCACAGGAAACGGCCACTTTCCAGGTACCGGGTGGCGGTCTGCAAGTCGGGCTTTTCGACAAATCGCACGACCTTGGCCGCGCCCTTGGTATCCAGGGGCTGGCCCCGTTCGATATAGCCGAAGCCGGTTTCCGGCGCCGAGGGCAGCACGCCGAAGGTCACCAGATGGCCATTTTTGGCCAGCTCCACAGCGTGCTCAACGGAAGCCTTGAAGGCCGCCTCGTCCTTGATCAAGTGATCGGCAGGCATGACCACCAGGATCGCCTCGTCGCCGTGCAAGGCCTGTACCGCGAGGGTGGCCGTGGCAATGGCCGGCGCGGTGTTGCGGCCCGTGGGTTCTAGTACGAAGTGACCGCGATAGCGCTCCAGATGGGCGCTTTGATAATGATCGCGGCTCTGGAAGTAGTACTCGCGGTTAGTGACGGTAACGATATCGCCCCGGCCGTCGAACAACCCCGCCGCCCGCCGATAGGTCTTGCTCAGCAGTGACTGGCCGTCGGGCAAGAGCATGAAAGGCTTGGGATGGCCCTCGCGGGACACCGGCCACAACCTCGTCCCGGCACCGCCGGAAAGAATCACGGGAATGAGCATGGCCTACTCCTTGGCGACGCGTTTCATGTCCGCATCCATCATCATGCGGATCAGGGTGTCGAGGTCGGTCCGAGGCTTCCAGCCCAGGACGCGTTGTGCCTTGGCCGGGTTGCCGAGCAACACCTCGACTTCGGCCGGGCGGAAAAACGCCGGGTCGATCTTGACGAAGTCACGGTAGTCCAGGCCCACGTGTTCGAAGGCAATCCTGCACATCTCGCGCACGGTGGTGGTGACGCCGGTGGCCACCACGTAATCGTCGGGGCTGTCCTGTTGCAACATCAGCCACATGGCCTCGACGTAGTCGCCGGCAAAGCCCCAGTCGCGCTTGGCGTCGATATTGCCCAGGCGCAATTCCTGCTGCTTGCCCTGCTTGATGCGCGCAGCGGCATCGGTGACCTTGCGAGTCACGAACTCGATGCCGCGCAGCGGTGATTCGTGGTTGAACAGGATGCCGCTGCTGGCATGCAGGCCGAAGCTTTCCCGGTAGTTGACGGTGATCCAGTGGCCGTACAGTTTCGCCACGCCATAGGGGCTGCGTGGATAGAACGGGGTGTGCTCGTCCTGTTGCTCGGCCTGGATCAGGCCGAACATTTCGCTGGTGGAGGCCTGGTAGAAGCGGGTCTGCACACTGAACTGGCGAATGGCTTCGAGCAGGTGGGTAACCCCCAGCCCGTCGACGATACCGGTGGTCACCGGCTGGTCCCAGGAGGCCGCGACGAAACTTTGCGCGGCCAGGTTATACACCTCGTCCGGCGCCGACTTGATCACTGCCCGTTGCACGGAGCAGGCATCGGCCATGTCACCGTCCAGGTAAACGATGTCCTGTTCGATGCCCATCTCTCGCAGCCGCCAGCGCGAGTCGCTGCTGCGTCGCGCCACCAGGCCGTGGACTTTGTAACCCTTGTCGAGCAGCAACTTGGCCAGATACGCGCCGTCCTGGCCGGTGATCCCCGTGATCAATGCACTTTTCATTCTTGTCGTACCCGTATCTCCCAGTCGGACAGGATCGCCCGCAAGGATTGTTGTGTTGTTGTTTCGGGCGTCCATCCGGTGGCCTGTCGTAGCTTGGCTGGGCTACCACAGACGCGACGCTGTTCTGCGCGGCGAAGACGCGCAGGGTCCTGGATCAGTTGCACATCGACCTGGGCGAGATCGCCCAGTTGTTCGATCAAGCTGCGAATGCTTTGCTCGCGCCCCGAGCAGATGTTGTAGACCTGCCCCGGGGCGCCTTTTTCCAACAGGGCCAGGTAGGCTGAAATCACATCGCCGACATCAAGGAAGTCGCGGGTCACGTCGATATCGCCCACTTGCAGCCGGGCCGGTTGCAGGCCCAGCTTGATCCGGCTGATCTGCCGGGCGGCGCTGGCAATGACGAAGCTGTCCTTCTGGCCGGCACCGATGTGATTGAACGGGCGGGCCACCAGCACCGGCCAGCCTTCGCTCATGCCCCACTGCAGGCTCAGCAGTTCGGCCGACAGCTTGCTGACGGCATACGGGTTGCGCGGGGCGGGCGGTTGCAGTTCAGTAATCGGCAGCCGGTCTTCGCTGACCTGACCATAGACATCACCGGAGCTGACATACAGGAACGTCCCGGTGAAACCCCGGGTCTTGAGGGCCTGGAGCAGGTTTAAGGTGCCCAGCAGGTTAATGTGCAGGGTGCGGGCCGGATCGCGAAAGGCTTCGGGCACAAAGGTCTGGCCCGCCAGGTGGATCACGGCGTCGGGAACCTCGGGCCAGAGGCCCTCCAGGGTCTTGGCATCCGTCAGGTCGTAGCGGGTGGCGACAGGCGTCACCTGCCACGCCGAATCATGACCGTTCAGTCGAGATTTGAGGTGACGTCCAACGAAACCGCTGAAGCCCGTAACGAACAGACGTTTTTTCAAGCTCCAGTCCCCTTGACGGTCGCTTCGTCTATTGCGAACTGAGTGGGAAATTTCCGTAAGATCGGAGAAAAGTCACTCAACGATTAGCCTAGAGAAGCGTTTGTTGTAGTTGTTTGGTTGCCAATCTGTGCCAATTTTGCAGCAATTTCAACAGCGCAAATCGTGACTGGTCAGTTCTCATATTTATAGCTGGTTTATTCTTGCCGGGCGGTTCACGAACCCTTGGCGGATGTGTTTAGAATGCCCCTCGTCACGCTCTCCCTGGTTTCGATCTTCGAGATGAACCGCCAGGGGCGGGACCATAAAAAAACAAGAACGAGACGGGTAGCGAGATGAACGACGCGTGGCGGCCCATGGGCCGGCTCGATGCGTGACTCGACCGTCATGAAGTGGGGCCGCCGGGACGGCGGTGCCATGATGGGATGCCATGAATTTCATTCTTTACTCGGACGTAAACGATCACTCCATCAGCCAGAGCCTCGGACGCCCTGAGTACAGCTATTACTTCGTGCTCAAGGCTTATCGTCCCGTGCTGGAAAGCCTGGGGCCGGTGCATGTGGTGTCGTCGGTCGCCGAGGTCGATCCGCTGTATCAAACACTGCAGCAGGCCGGGCAGGACTGCTTGTTCCTTTCGTTTTCACCCCCGCACAAGACGCCGCAGGACCTGCTTTGCCCGATGGTTTGCGTGGTGGCCTGGGAGTTCGACTCGATCCCGGCCGAGCACTGGGACGACGACCTGCGGCATGACTGGAGTCGCACGCTGGCCCGTCATGGCCGGGTGATTACCCTGTCCAGCCATACGGCCGAGGCGATCCGCCGGACCTTGGGCGAGGATTTCCCGGTATTGGTATTGCCCACGCCGCTGTGGGAGCGTTTCGCGGCGGTTCGTGAGCGCCACCCGAGCCTGCCGATCAACCCGGGAACGACCTTGCAGATCAGGGGCTGCATCATCGACAGCCGGCCTCTCGGGCTGTCGGCCGATGGCTTGATCGCGCCGATCCTCGAAGAAGTGCCGGAACCAGAGCCGAAACAAATCATTGAGCCACCCCCTTTGACTTGGCGGCGGCGCGCATTCATTTCCCGCCATTACCTGCGCGAAGTCACCCGCGCCTTCACCGGCAAGAGCGAGCAGGGCCCCGTGTGGCTGTGCAAGCACAACCTGCTGTGCTGGTATCGCGAGGCGGTCCGCGACCTGATACCCGTGCCGGTGCGCGTTGCCACCAGCAGGATCCTGAGGGGGCCGGCACCGCTGCCGGTGGCCGTCGAGCCCGTTCCAGAGCCTGTTCCCGAACCGGCGGCACCGGCACATCCCCAGGCCGTGCTGCCGGACACCCACCAAGTGGTGGAAACCGAAGTCAGTGGGGTGGTGTACGTCAGCGTGTTCAACCCCGATGACGGGCGCAAGAACTGGCATCAGTTGGTCACCGCATTCTGTTGGGCCCTGCGTGACGTCGAGGACGCCACGTTGGTGCTGAAGATGACTCAGAACGACCTGTCGACCTACTACGTCGAGCTGTTGACGCTGCTGTCCCAGCTGTCGCCGTTCAGTTGCCGGGTGGTGGTGATGCACGGTTACCTGGAGGACGAACAGTTCGCCCGGCTGTATGGCGCGGCGAGTTTCTACGTCAATGCGTCCCGCTGTGAGGGCCTGTGCCTGCCGTTGATGGAGTTCATGTCCTGTGCACGCCCCGTCATCGCGCCGGACCACACAGCGATGCGCGATTACATCGACGCCGAGGTGGCCTTCATCGTCAAGTCCAGTCGCGAACCGACCATCTGGCCGGAAGACTCACGCATTTTGTATCGCACCCTGCGCCATCGACCCGACTGGGGCTCATTGAAACTCGCCTATCAGCAGAGCTACGCCATGGCCAAGCACCAGCCGCAGGCCTACCAGGCCATGGCCGTTGCCGCGAACGAGCGGATGCGCCGCTATTGCGCGTTCGCCCCGGTGCAGCAGCGCCTGGCGGATTTCCTGGCGGAGCCAGGCTGTGACGAAGGGCTGCCGCTGGCGGTCCAGGCAGGTAGCGCCTCATGTTGATCATCATTTATTCGGAAACCAACCAGAGCAACATTCTGGAAAACCTCGGTAAGCCCGAATACAGCTATTACTTCGTGCTCAAGGAGTTTCGCCCGGTGCTGGAGCGGTTGGGGCGGGTGGTCGAAGTGACCCGGCCTGACGAAGAGGTCGATCAGCTGTACGCCGATTGCCTGGAGCGTGGCGAGGATTGCGTATTCCTGTCGTTTTCACCGCCTCATCGCACCGCTGCCTACTACGCCTGCCCGACGATTCCGGTGTTCGCCTGGGAATTCAGCACCATCCCTACCGAAAGCTGGCAGGGCGAGGCCCGGCACGACTGGCGAGTGGTCTTGGGCGCAACCGGCATGGCGATCACCCATTCCAGCTTCACCGTCAGCACCGTTCGTGAGGTGATGGGCGCGGACTTTCCCATCGCCGCTGTCGCCGCGCCGGTATGGGACCGCTTTGCCGCCCGTGGTGCGGTGCTGGCCCAGCGGCCGACCGTGGATCACATGCGCCTGCAATTGCGTGGCCTGCTGATCGACAGTCGCACCACCGATCTGCGGCCATATGGCCCACCGGTGCATCAGGCCGGCACACCGCTGGTGCTGGACGGCCCGGCCGAGGATTGCGAGTTACTGCTGGACGGTGTGATCTATACCTCCGTGTTCAATCCCTACGACGGGCGCAAGAACTGGAAGGACATGATCAGCGCATTTTGCGCGACGTTTCGCGATGTTCCTGACGCAACCTTGGTACTCAAGCTGACTCACCACGATGTCATCGCCGCGCTCACCGACATGCTCCACCACGTCTACAAGAACCAGTCGTACCGCTGCCGCATCGTGCTGATTCACGGGTACCTGGCGGACGCGGACTACGAACGGCTGGTGGAAGCCACCCGGTACGTGGTCAACAGTTCCTATGGCGAAGGGCAGTGCCTGCCGTTGATGGAGTTCATGTCCTGCGGCCGTCCGGCGATTGCGCCGTTGAACACGGCGATGGCCGACTACATCGATCACGACAATGCCTTCGTGGTGGATTCGACCGAGGAACTGACCGCCTGGCCCCACGACCCGCGGGCGGCTTACCGGACCCTGCGTTATGTCACCGATTGGGACTCGCTGTGCTCGGCCTACCGCGCCAGCTACGACGTGGCTAAAAATGACCCTGAGCGTTATCGCCGCATGTCGGCCCATGCCGTGCACAGCCTGGAGAAATTCTGCAGCCAAGCCAACGCCGAGCAGCGTTTGCGGGCATTTTTCGAACAATTGTCCGAGCGTCGCCGGAACGCGGCGCAGCCATGATCCGGCGATGGCTGGCCGGGCGCAGGCCAGTGGCGCCTCCGCCAGCGCCGACGGTGGCCGTTTCGCCCCGGGATGCCGGCCTCTACGACGCGATGCTCGACGGCTGGTTTCGCAGTGAAACCGGCGAATTGCTCAAGGGCTTTGCCATCACGGCCGGCGATACCTTGCTGGATGTGGGCTGCGGCGAAGGTGTGGCGACGCTGTTTGCCATGCGCCAGGGCGCGTCCGTGATCTTTACCGACAGCGAACAGGACAAGGTGCGCGACCTGGCTCGCCAAGTCGAGGCCCAGGCCGTCGCGCCGTTCCTGGGGCTGGTCAGCAACAGTCTGCCGCTGCCCCTGGCCGATGGCTGTGCGAACAAGATCGTCTGCATGGAGGTGCTCGAGCATATCCATGAGCCCGAGCCGTTCATGGCCGAGCTGGTGCGCATGGGCCGGCCCGGGACGCAGTATCTGCTCAGTGTGCCGGCCTCGGTGGGCGAGCATTTGCAGCAAGGCATCGCGCCGCCCGGCTACTTTCAAGCGCCCAACCATGTGCAGATTTTCAGTGCCGAACGATTCGCCGCGCTGGTGGAGGACGCCGGGCTGGTGATCGAGCATCGCCAGGCCAGCGGGTTTTTCTGGGTCATGGGCATGATTTTCTTCTGGGCCAGCGAACGAGCGGCTGGCCGGGACCTCGAGGGAGCCGTGCGCGACCGTATCCAGGCACCGTATCCGCCGTTGATGGAGCGTTGGGCGAGCCTCTGGCAAGACTTGCTGACGCAACCCGACGGCCTGGTGATCAAGCAGGTGCTGGACCGGTTCATGCCCAAGAGCCAGGTCATCATCGCGCGTAAACCCGATCCTTCTTCCGGGAGTACTTTATGAGCGGCAAGCGGATCCTGGACATCGAGTTGCTGCGCGCCGTTGCGGTGATCGGCGTGCTGTTCCATCACCTGCAAGGCATGCCGTTTCCTGGCGGATGGCCGCGTCTGGCGGCCTTGGCCGACAGCTTCCAGCTGTGGTGGGGGGTGGACCTGTTTTTCGCGATCTCCGGGTTTGTCATCGGGCGCAGCCTGATCCCGCAATTGCGTCGCTGCGACAGCCCCCGGCAATTCTGGGCCGTCACCCGGGAGTTCTGGATTCGCCGTGCGTTTCGCCTGTTGCCGTCGGCCTGGCTCTGGTTGCTGCTGGTGTTGTTCGCGGTGTTCTTCCTGAACCGTTCCGGCGCGTTCGGCAGCGTGCAGGCCAACCTGCAGGCGACCCTGGCCGGTTTCCTGCAATTCGCCAACCTGCGTTTTGCCGATGCGTTCATGCAGTATGAATACGGTGCGAGCTTCGTGTACTGGACGCTGTCGTTGGAAGAACAGTTCTATTTGATCCTGCCGCTGCTGGTGTTCGTCTCGCGCCGCTATTTGGTGTGGGTGCTGCTGGCGGTGGTGCTCGTGCAGTTTTTCACCTGGCGGGCGCTGTGGTTGTCGGTGATCCGTACCGATGCCTTGGCGCTGGGAGTGTTGTTGTCGATCTGGAGCCTGCGGCCCAGCTACTGGCGCTTCGAGCCCACGTGGCTGCGCCGCCCGCCCTTGGGTGTGCTGCTGGTGCTGGGCCTTGGCGGCGTGATGGCCTGGATCGCGACCGAGCACTTCAATTTGGCGTTCTACCGCCTCGGGGTCATCGCGGTGCTCAGTGCCGTGCTGGTCTGGGTGGCCTCTTACGATCAGGATTACTTGTTGCCCCGCGGTCGGCTGAAGACGGCGCTGACCTGGGTGGGCAGTCGTTCCTACGGGATCTACCTGATCCACATCCCAGTGTTTTTCCTGCTGCGCGAGTTGTGGTTTCGTTTCGCCCCCTTGGGCTCGCCGGACCCGGCAAGCCATCCCTGGCCGGCCCTGGCGTGCGCGTTGTTGCTGATCGGGCTGTTGAGCGAACTGAACTACCGTTGGGTCGAAATGCCCATGCGCAATCGTGGCGCCCGGTTGGTCGAACGCCTGTCCGCCGCCCGAACCGTCCTTCCTGTTTCTGGAGCCCCGTCATGCTGAGCCTTTTGAAGAAACTCACCACGGGCACGCCCGCGCCCGCCGAACCGGTCGCCGAGAAAGTCGACCCGTATATGCTCGGGCTGCACGATGCGATGCTCAGCGGCTGGTTCAACCAGCAAACTGGCGAACTGTTCACGGGTTTCCCTGTGACGCCTGAGGACACGTTGCTGGACGTGGGCTGTGGCGACGGCGGCAACGTGCATTTTTGTGGGATGCGCGGGGCGAAGATCATCATCGCCGACATCGATGCGGCCAAGGTTGAAGCCACGCGCCAGCGCTTGAGCGACACCCCTGCGCGCGGTGTCGAGTGCCATGTGACCGACTGCAACCCACTGCCCATTGCCGACGCCACGGCCACCCGAGTGGTGTCCACCGAAGTCATCGAGCACGTCGACGACCCGGCGCAGTTCCTTGCCGAACTGGTACGGGTCGGCCAGCCCGGCGCGCTGTACCTGCTGAGCGTGCCGCACCCCAGCTCCGAGGATCTGCAAAAAGACATCGCCGCGCCGGAGTACTTCCGCAAGCCCAATCACATTCGCATCATCAGTGAAGAGCAGTTCAAGGCGATGGTCAGCGAGGCCGGGCTGGAGGTGTTGAGCCACAGCCAATACGGGTTCTATTGGTCGATGTGGATGCTGTTGTTCTGGGAGGCCAAGGTCGATTTCAGCAACGCCGACCACCCGTTGCTCAATCACTGGGCCGACACCTGGCAAGCAGTGCTGAATTCACCGCGCGGGGCGCAGATCAAGCAGGCGCTGGACGCGGTGGTGGCCAAGAGTCAGGTGATTATTGCGCGTAAGCCTTGATGACGTTGGTAGACCTTAACCCTGTGGGAGCGAGCTTGCTCGCGATAGCGTTGGTTCAGCCGCCTATAGATTGACTGAGACACCGCTATCGCGAGCAAGCTCGCTCCCACAATGACGCGCTCGGCGTTAATCTGCACATCTTTTGCGCGCGGTAAGGCTTCATGATTGTTTTTTTCCGGCTCTCCCTGGCCCTCGCCATGTTGCTTTTGGCGGGCTGCGAACAACCTCCACCCCCAGCCCTGGATCAACAGTTGTATATCTGGCAGCGCCAATGGACAAAGGCTCATGAGCCGGCGCTGCGCCAAAGCCGGGGCGATTTTTCCACGCTGCGGGTGCTGGCGTTGCAGGCTTTTCCCGGGGCGGGCTGGCGCCGTGCGCGGATCGACCCGGGCCTGCTCAAGGCGGACGGCCGTCCGCTGATCGCCGTGATTCGCCTGGACGGCCAGCTCAAGGCCTTGGACCAGGACGAGGTCATTGCGCAAATCCAGCAAGTTCTGGGCGATTGGCAAGCCCAAGGCCTGACCCCGGTGGGCGTTGAGGTCGACCACGATGCCGGCAATGCACGGCTGCCGGCCTATGGAAACTTCCTCGGCCAACTGCGGCACAGCCTGCCGGCCAACCTGCGGCTCAGCATCACGGCGCTACCGGCCTGGCTCGACAGCCCCGCATTGCCGGGATTGTTGGACGCGGTGGACAGCAGCGTGCTGCAGGTCCACGCGGTGAGCGATCCACGGCAAGGGCTGTTCGATCCGAAACAGGCCCGGCACTGGGCACAACGCTGGAGCGAGGTCACCACGCGGCCGTTTTATCTGGCCCTGCCAGCCTACGGCGTGGCGCTGCTGACCCAAGAGAGCGGCGTGCCGGTAGTGGAAAGCGAAGTGCCGATCGATCGCGGCGGCGAGCGTCGGGAGTTGTTGGCCGATCCACAGCAAGTGGCCGGGCTTGCGGCGGATTTACGGGCTGATCCGCCGAAACATCTCGCCGGACTGATCTGGTTTCGCCTGCCGCTGGCCGGCGACCGGCGAGCGTGGAGCCTGACCACGCTCGGCGCCGTTGCCCGGGGCGATCGCCTGGACAGTCGCCTGGCGTTGCAATGGGGGGAGCAGGGCGGTTTGTACGATATCCGCTTGGTCAACCAGGGCAATCTCGACAGTCCCTGGCCTCAGCGCTTGACGCTGGCTGTCGGCGCCTGTGACGGCGTCGATGCATTGGCCGGCTATACGTTGCAACAAACCCCTGGACTGCTTACCTTCACCCGCATTCAGGAAGGCCGCTTGGCGGCTGGTAGCCAACGAGCAATCGGTTGGGCGCGCTGTACGAAAATCGACCAAGGAGGTTTCAATGTTTACCCGTAAGTGGCCTCGTCACCTGCTGTGCCTGAGCCTGTGCCTGCCGCTGGGCTCGGCGCTGGCCTGCGGGCCGGATTTCCCGATGCGCCTGCTGGATAACCGCGCCCAGACGCTGGCGGAGTTGCCCGAAGGCAGCTTTCGCTTCGAGGTCAGCCGCCTCGGCCAGGCGATTGCCGGGCTCAAGCCGGCCACCGAGGCGACGCGCAACCCGGACTACAGCTATGACGACCTGCCTTCCTACGTTGACCAACGTAACCAGGCCGAGCAGATTGGCCTGACTCCGCCGCAACAAGCGGTGGTGGAGCGCCTGCGTGCGTTGACCGATATCGACCAGGTGGCGGCCGAAGCGGCCAACCTGCCCGATGAGCTGCGCCTGTATGCGCTCGGCGCGGCAGCTTTCAACGTCGGTGAGCATCAGCGCGCCGTGGAAGCGTTCCAGCAATTGCTGGCGTTACCGGCTGACCAGCGTCGGTTGCGCAGCACCTGGGCCGCGTATTCCCTTGGGCGGGCATTGTTTGCCGTGAGCACCGAGGCGGGCAGCGGCGACCCTGTGGCCTTGCAAGATCAGGCGCGAGCGGCATTTCGTCAGGCCCGGGAAATGAGCATCGCCGGGTTCAGCGATCCGCTGGAACTGGGCATCGCCAGCCTCGGCGAAGAGGCCCGGGTGGCCTACACCGCTGACGACTGGGACAGCGCCATCGGCCTGTACGCGATCCAGAACCTGCAAGGGTCCCCGGTCGGCTACAGCTCGTTGCTGCAATTGGCACAACGCCTGAGCGTCGAGTCGGATGAACGTTTGGGCGAGTTGCTCAAGACCAAAGCGGTGCAGCGACTGGTCACCGCCTACCTGCTCAGCCGCGTTGGCTGGTGGGACGGTGAAGAACCTTCGGGTGAGAAAAGGCTGGTCAAACTGTTGCAGACCAACGCCCGGGACAACCTGGACGATGCTGACCGTTTGGCGGCGGTGAGTTACCAGCACGGCGATTACGCCAACGCCCAGGCGTTTGTGCAAAAGGCTCCCGACACAGGCTTGGCCTGGTGGGTGCGCGCCAAGCTGGCCTTGCGCGACGGCGACAAGGTGGCCGCGGCGGCGGCTTATGCCAAGGCTGCCCAGGCGTTTCCGAACGATGAATCCTGGGGCAGCCGGCGCACACCGGATTGGAATTACGAATCGGTGCAACCCAAGTGCCGGGTCGAAGGGGAAAGCGCGATCCTGGCCTTGCAGCGCGGTGATTACCTGCAAGCCTTCGATCAGCTCTATCGCGGCCAGAGCAACTATTGGTACGACGCCGCCGCCGTCGCCGAGCGGGTGCTCACAGTGGATGAGCTCAAGCAGTACGTCGACGCTCAAGTCCCGGCGCCACCGGCGTTGAGCCAAGAGGAGCGGGACAACTATGTGCCGCTGCCGGTGGCCGCGAGCCTGCGTAATCTGCTGGGCAGGCGTTTGCTGAGGGAAGGGCGCTTTGATGAGGCGCCGGCTTATTTCGATAACCCGGACCTGCAGAACAAGGCCCGTGCCTATGGGCAATTGCGCCAGGACGCCGAGTCCAAATGGTGGCCAACCCGGCGGGCCGAGGCGTATTTCCATGCGTCCTGGATGGCGCGCAAATGGGGTATGGAACTGCTCGGCTATGAGATGGCGCCGGATTACGCCAGCCTGGGCGGCAATTACAGCCTGGAACCGGTCGAGTTGAACGTCGGGCCACTGGTGGCCGAAGGTGAAGTGCAACGCCAGCAGGCCAGCGCCGCGCAGCCGGACGTGCGCTATCACTATCGGTTTGTCGCCACGGCGCTGGCGAGCCAGGCGGCGGATTACCTGCCCCATACCAGCCAGGCGTTTGCGGCGGTGCTGTGCAAGGCGGTCGGGTACAACTCCAGCCTTGAAGAGCAAAGCGCGCTGTACCAGCGCTATGTGAAGGAAGGCCCGTACGTGGATTGGGCTGGGGATTTTGGTCATCAATGCCAGCAACCGGACTTCGGCAAGGCGAACAAACGCTACGTGACCCAGGCCCTGGACCCGATCCGCTCGGCGCTGCGACCTTACAAGGTTTGGCTGGAAGTGGGCGGGGGCGTGCTGGTGGTGGCGGTGGGGTTGGGGTTGATCAGTCGTCGGCGGCGCAAGGCCCGGATGTCAGCCTCCTGAGGTGAAGCACCCATTATGGGAGCGAGCTTGCTCGCGATAGCGGCATTGCAGGCACTACAAGTGCCTATGGATGACCGCATCGCGAGCAAGCTCGCTCCCACAGGGCAGGTGTTATCGCCCGTGGAGCGTCGTTCCTACATCTGCGTCGCCATTCCCTCCACATTCATGGCCGCCTGGCGCAACGCCTCCGAACGGGTAGGGTGCGGGTGGCAGGTCAGGGCGATGTCCTCGGCCGAGGCACTGAACTCCATCGCCACGCAGTACTCCCCGATCATCTCGCTGACGCTCGGACCCACCAGGTGCACGCCAAGGATTTCATCGGTGCGCTCATCGGCCAGGACCTTGGCGAACCCTTCGGTTTCGTGGTTGATCTTGGCCCGGCTGTTGGCCGTGAACGGAAACTTGCCGACCTTGTAGACGCGGCCTTCGGCCTTGAGCTGTTCCTCGGTCTGGCCGACGCTGGCCAGTTCCGGACGGGTGTAGATGACGCTGGGGATCAGCGCATAGTTGACCTCGGCGGCCTTGCCGGCGATCTGTTCGATGCAGGCCATCGCTTCGTCTTCGGCCTTGTGGGCCAGCATCGGTCCGGCCGTCACGTCGCCGATCACCCAGACGCCGGGTGCTTCGGTGCGGTGACGCTGGTTGGCGAGCATGCCGCGTTTATCGGTGCTCAACCCGACGTTCTCCAACCCCAGCCCTTGTGTGTAGGGCCGCCGACCGATGGCGACCAGCACGTAATCGGCATCCAGGTGCTGTGCTTCGCCGCCCGCCGCCGGTTCGATCTGCAATTGCACGCCGCTGGCCGAGGTCGTGGCGCCGGTGACCTTCGAACTCAACTTGAACTCGATACCTTGTTTAGCCAAGGCTCGTTGCAAGGTCTTGCCGGCCTCGCCGTCCACGCCCGGACAAATGCGATCAAGGTATTCCACCACGGTCACTTGGGCGCCCAGGCGCCGCCAGACCGAGCCCAGTTCGAGGCCGATGACGCCAGCGCCGATCACCACCAGATGCCGGGGGACCTCCCCCAGGGACAAGGCGCCGGTGGAGTCGAGGATGCGCTGGTTGTCGATTGTCACGCCTGGCAGCGGCATGGGTTCCGAGCCGGTGGCGATGACGATGTCCTTGGCGTTGAGTTCGGTCTTGCTACCATCGGCACCGGTGACGGTCACCTTGCCCGGTCCGTCGATGTGGCCCCAGCCTTTGATCCAGTCGACCTTGTTCTTGCGAAACAGAAATTCGATGCCCTTGGTCAGGCCCGTCACGCTTTCGTCTTTCTGCTTCATCATTTGCGCAAGATTGAGGGTCGGGCTGACTTCAATCCCCAAGTTGGCGAACTCCGTTCCCGTGGCCGCCTCGTACAGTTCCGAAGCGTGCAGCAACGCCTTGGAGGGCATGCAGCCGACGTTCAGGCAGGTGCCGCCCAAGGTGGCTCGACCTTCGACACAAGCGGCCTTCAATCCTAACTGCCCGGCCCGAATCGCCGCGTTATACCCGCCGGGTCCGCCGCCCAGAATGACCACGTCGTAGTTGCTCATCGCTGTTCTCCCGCTTGGCTTGATAAAAAATTATGGTCGTAATATGAGCGTTTGCAGAGATTCCGGTCAAGGCTTAAGTCAAGAGGCCGGCGTGGACCTTGTCATGAAGAATTCAAAACGGAAATTTCACAGTAATCGTTATAAGGTAACGACCTATAACGAAGCGGCGGTGGCGTCTGCCCACAGGCCCGGATTTTGATCGCCACGGAAGCTGGGGTGGTATGCAAGTCGATCTAGATATCGAGGGGGCACAGGTGGCCGAATGGCCGCGTTTCCAGCAAGCGTCGTTTCAAGGGCGCCGCTTGAAGCTTATCCCCTGCGCCTTGGGAAGCGTGGCGGGATTGGGCTTGGTCCTGGCGTTTTTTATCGGCGTGTTTTCGCCGCAATCTTTGTGGCCAGTCTTGCTGGTCAGCCAAGGCGCAGGACTGTTGGTGCTGGTGGCGGGCTTGCAATCTGCCTGGTGGGTGACGCAATGGCGCAGCAGGGCGTTGCTGCCGGCTGTGGATAACCTGCCGGCGGAAAACGAGCCTGTTGATAACTTGGGTTGGTATGAGCGGCTGCTGGACCGCATGGGCGCCCGTTCGGTGGGCCTGCTCAAGCAAATCGGTGCGCCTGCGTTGTGGTTGGCCGGTTGGGCCGTACTGGTATTGCTGGGTCTGAAGCAAACCTGGGACTTGCAATTGCCGGCTGCCGCCCTTGGTGTTTCGGCCAGTGTGGGGGCGGTGCTGTCGTTGTTGTTGGCGTTCGGGTTATTGGTGTTTGAGCGGCAATTGGCCCAGCAGCCCCCCGTGGAGTGGCCGGAAGCGCCAGCGCTGGCGCAACTGACGCGGGTGGCGATCATCGTGCTGGTGCTTGGCGCCTTGTGCTTGCTGTTCGCCGCAGAAACGTCCATCTGGCCGGTGCGCCTGGCGGTGTTGATGGGGCTGTTGCCGGGGCTGGTGGCGGCGGAGTTGTTGTTGCGCGCGGTGCTATCGTGGTTTATCCCGCGTCGGGACGCCCTGGAGCCGACGCTGCTGGGCCGCAGTGTCATCGCCGATCTGCTGCGCTGGCCGCCGCAACCGTGGCTGGCCTTGCAGCATGAACTGCATAACCGATTCGGCATCGACCTGCGCCAGATCTGGGCCTTCAGCTACATGCGTCGGGCTTTTTTGCCGGTGTTGGCGTCAGTGGCGCTGGTGGGCTGGTTGTTGACTGGCGTGCATGAAGTGCCGCTGCAGGGGCGGGGCATCTATGAGCGCTTCGGTAAACCGGTAGAGGTGTTCGGTCCCGGCTTGCATGTCGCATTGCCTTGGCCGTGGGGCAGGGTGCTCAAGGTCGAGAATGGCGTTGTGCATGAACTGGCGACCAGCGTTGCGGATAGCCGTGCAGTGGTCGAGGCTGAACCGGCGGAGGGGCCGGCACCGGCTATTGCCAATCGGTTGTGGGACGCCAGTCATGTGAACGACAAATCCCAGGTCATTGCCAGCCGTCGTGCCGACCAGCAGAGCTTCCAGATCGTCAACATGGATGTGCGCTTTGTCTATCGCATCGGCCTGACGGATGCCGCGGCGCTGGCGGCGACTTACAACAGCGCCGATGTCCCGACGCTGATCCGCAGCACCGCCAGCCGCATCCTGGTGCATGAGTTTGCTTCACGTACGTTGGATGGTTTGCTGGGTGCCGACCGCGTGAGCCTGGCCGACGAAATCGGTCGCGCTGTCCAGGCTGATCTGCAATCTGTCGACAGCGGTGTGGAAATCCTGGCGACCGTGGTGGAGGCGATTCATCCGCCGGCCGGTGCGGCCAATGCCTACCACGGCGTGCAGGCCGCGCAGATCGGCGCCCAGGCATTGATCGCCCGGGAGCGTGGCGCGGCGGCGGAACAGACTAACCAGGCGCAATTGCAAGCCAGCATTGCCCATGACCGGGCCAGTGCCACCGCGCGGGAAATCAACGCGGCCGCCCAGGCTGCCGATTTGCGTTTCAACGCCGACCGTAAAGCCTACGCCACGGCGGGGCACGCTTTTGTGTTGGAACATTATTTGAGCCAACTGAGCCAGGGCCTCGGCAATGCCCAGTTGCTGATTCTCGATCATCGCCTGGGCGATAGCAGCAACGCGCCGACCATCGACTTGCGAACCTTCACGCTGCCGGCCGACCCCGCGTCGCCGCGTAACCCCGTCCCGCCAGGAGCTGCCCATTGAGCCAGTCCTCTTCACACGGTCACCACGACCACGCCGGTCACGATCACGGCCATACCGGTCATCACCATGGCCATCATCACCACCATCACGGCGACCCGGAGCAAGCCGGGCCATTTCCTTGGCGGCGGATGGGCTGGGCCTTGTTGTTGGTGGCATTTGCCGTCGCGGCCGCGAGCCTGGTGCAAGTGCGGTCGGGGGAGGCCACGGTCATTACCCGTTTCGGCAACCCGGCCCGGGTGCTGCTGCAACCTGGCCTGGGGTGGCGCTGGCCGGCGCCGTTCGAGGCGGCGATCCCGGTGGACCTGCGATTGCGCACCACGTCCAGCGGCCTGCAGGATGTCGGGACCCGCGATGGGCTGCGGATCATTGTCCAGGCCTACGTGGCCTGGCAGGTCCAGGGTGACCCGGACAACGTGCAGCGTTTCATGCGCGCGGTGCAGAACCAACCGGACGAAGCTGCGCGGCAGATCCGCACATTTGTCGGCTCCGCGATGGAAACCACGGCCGCCAGTTTTGACTTGGCGAACCTGGTCAACACCGATGCCAGCCAAGTGCGCATCGCCGATTTCGAAGCGCAGTTGCGTCAGCAGATCGATCAACAGTTGCTTGCCACTTACGGTGTACGGGTGTTGCAAGTCGGTATCGAACGCCTGACTTTGCCATCGGTGACATTGACCGCAACGGTAGACCGCATGCGGGCCGAGCGCGAAACCATCGCCACCGAGCGCACCGCCATCGGCAAGCGCGAAGCGGCGCAGATTCGTTCCGCCGCAGAACGTGATGCCCGCGTCGTACAAGCCGATGCCACGGTAAAGGCCGCTGATATCGAGGCGCAATCCCGGGTAGACGCGGCCGAAATATATGGCCGGGCGTACGCCGGCTCTCCCCAGCTCTACAACCTGCTCCGTTCGCTGGACACCTTAGGCACTATCGTCAGCCCTGGCACCAAGCTGATTTTGCGCACCGATGCCGCGCCATTCCGTGTCCTGGTGGACGGTCCTGCTTCCCTGGACGGCAAAGGTGGAACACAACCATGAGTTTGGTTCCACGTGGAACAAATGCGTTATCCAGTCCGTGGATCCAGGCCGGACGTTTGGCGTTTCTAGTGCTTTACGCTGTCACTGTGTTGGCGGCGTTGGCCTGGGTCTTTTCCAACGTGCGCCAGATCGACCCGCAGAATCGTGCGGTGGTGCTGCACTTTGGCGCCTTGGACCGTATCCAGAATGCCGGCCTCTTGCTGGCTTGGCCGCGTCCCGTGGAACAAGTGATCCTGCTGCCAGCAGCGGATCGGGTGCTGGAACGGCGGGTGGAAAATCTGCTGCGCTCGGACGCGGCCTTGCAGGCTGATCGTGTGGCCAGTTTCGCCACGCCGGTCAGCGATGCATTGGCCGGCTCTGGTTATTTATTGACCGGTGATGCCGGCGTGGTGCAACTGGATGTGCGGGTGTTCTATAAGGTCACTGACCCTTACGCTTTCGTCTTGCAAGGTGAACATGTCTTGCCGGCACTCGACCGACTGGCGACCCGCAGTGCCGTGGCCCTGACCGCGGCCCGGGACCTGGATACCATTCTGGTGGCGCGCCCCGAACTGATGGGCAGTGACAACCAGGCGGCCGAGCGCCGCGAACGCTTGCGAGGCGATCTGGTTCAGGGGCTTAACCGACGCCTGGCTGACCTGGCGGCGACGGGGCAGGGGCTGGGCATCGAAGTGGTGCGGGTCGACGTGCAATCGAGTCTGCCCGGGCCGGCGGTGAGTGCTTTCAACGCGGTACTGACCGCCAGCCAACAGGCCGACAAAGCCGTGGCCAACGCACGGACTGAAGCGGAAAAACTCACCCAGGTCGCCCGGCAGGACGCTGACCGTGCCGTGCAAGTCGCCCATGCCCAGGCCAGCGAGCGGCTTGCCAAGGCTTCGGCCGACACGGCCACGGTACTCGGGCTGGCGAAGACCCAGGGCAGCGATCCGCAAATGCTGCTGCGCCTGTATCGCGAACGCATGCCTGCCATCCTTCGCCAGGCGGGTTCAGTGACCACGGTCGACCCGAAAGACGATTCTCGCCTGATCATCCAGGGAGCCGGCCAATGACCGCTCGAACGCCTGCTGTACCGATGTTGTCCTCGGCGGAGCAACGCATCGCCGCCCGGCAACTGACCTTGGCGATGCTCGCTCTCGGCTTGCTCGCATTGGGCCTGGCCTGGCGCGGCTGGTTGCCGGAGCAGAGCGGCGTCAGCCAACTGCTGTTGGGGTTCGCCTCGCTGTTGGTGGCGGTGCCGGTGATGCGTTCGGCCTGGTACAGCTTGCGGTACCCAAGCCTGCACGGAATCACTGACCAACTGATCGCCCTGGCGATGCTCGGCGCCTGGGCCACCGGCGATCTGCTGACCGCGGCGTTACTGCCGATCATCATGATCTTTGGCCATGTGCTGGAAGAGCGCAGTGTCATCGGTTCCCAAGAGGCGATCCATGCCCTTGGCCAACTGACCCGCAGCCAAGGTCGCAAGGTACAGGCCGATGGCTCGATCATCGATGTCGACAACGCGACCCTCCAGGCCGGCGATGTCGTGGAAGTGCGCGCCGGTGACCGGGTGCCGGCCGATGGTCGGGTGCTGTCCGGCCAGGCCAGCCTCGACACCGCGCCTATCACCGGTGAGTCGGTGCCGCTGGAGGCGGTGGTTGGCACAGAAGTCTTCGGTGGTGCGATCAACCTCGATGGCCTGCTGCGCCTGGAGGTGACCCGTACCGGCGAAGCGTCCACCCTGGGCAAAGTCATCGCCTTGATGCAAAACGCCGAACGTTCCAAGCCACCCATCACCCGTTTGCTGGAACGCTACGCCGGCAGTTACCTGGTATTGGTGTTGTTGCTGGCGGCAGTGACCTGGTTCGTGACCAACGATGCTCAGGCGATGTTGGCGGTATTAGTGGCGGCGTGTCCCTGCGCGTTGGTGCTGTCGGCGCCGGCCACTGCCATTGCCGGGATCGCGGTGGCGGCACGCCACGGGATCCTGATCCGCAGCTCGGCCTTCCTGGAAGAACTGGCGGACCTGACCTCGTTGGTCGTCGACAAGACGGGCACCTTGACCTATGGCGTGCTGCGCCTGCAATCCATCGAACATGCCCAGGACGCTCACGCATCGTTGCTGCTGCCGTTGGCTGCCAGTCTTGGTTCGGCCAGTAGTCATCCGGTCAGTCGTGCCTTGGCGGGGCTGGTGGAACAGGACAACTGCCTGGCTCTGACGGACATTCGTGAGCGCCAGGGGTTGGGTGTGGTCGCGATGACGGTTCAGGGCGAAGCGGCGCTCGGTCGGCCGGAGTTGTTTGCACAGCTGGGCATTCAAACATCAGCGGTTCCTGAGCACGATGGCCCGATTGCCGGTCTGGCGTTGGATGGGCAGTTCCTCGCCTGGCTGCTGTTGGCCGACAGCGTCAAGCCGGAGGCACAGGTGGCCATGGCCGAGCTGCGCGAGTTGGGTCTGGGCCGTCAGTTGCTGTTGACCGGCGACCGCCAGAGCGTGGCCACGACCCTGGCCCGAGATGTCGGCATCGGCGATGTGCAAGCCCAGGCCTTGCCGGAAGACAAACTCAAGCGGGTCATGGCTGAAATCGACCATGGGTTTCGCCCGATGGTGGTGGGCGATGGCATCAACGATTCCCTGGCGCTCAAGGCCGGGGTGGTGGGTGTTGCCATGGGAGCGGGTGGTGCAGACATCGCCCTGGCGTCGGCGGACATCGTGCTGATCGGCAGCGACCTGCGGCGCCTCGGCACCTGCGTGCGATTGAGTCGCCAGTGTCGGCGCACGTTGCAGGTCAACGTGATCATTGGCTTGGGCTGGACGCTGGCCATTGTTGCCTTTGCCGCCTTCGGCTGGCTTGGCGCGGCGGGGGCGATGATCGCTGCGCTGCTGCACAATCTCAGTACCCTGCTAGTGTTAGGTAATGCCGGGCGCTTGCTGCGGTTCCAGGAGCCACTGCTCAAGATCCAAGCGAAGGGCACCGTTGGGTAGGGTCAGCGAACTGCGCGTGGTACTTGCAGTCTGCTATTGGAGAGGGCGTGCCAGCGCAGAAGTTACCCGCCACAGGAGTGATTTGGGACAGCGATAGAAAAAGGCTATAAATTCGATAGCCTGCTATTTTTCTAGCATGGTCTACCCTCATTTCAGACGTCTGAAACAAGGGGGGATTTTTCATGCTCGCGCAACTTCCACCGGCCTTACAGAATCTGCATTTACCGCTTCGGCTGCGGCTCTGGGATGGCCATGAATTTACACTGGGGGCCGATCCCAGCGTCACGATTGTGGTCAAGGACCCACAAATGGTCGCGCAATTTACCCACCCCAGCCTGGACGCATTGGGGGCGGCGTTTGTCGAAGGCAAACTGGAACTCGAAGGTCCGATCCACGAAGTCATTCGGGTCTGCGATGAATTGAGCCAAGCCTTGGTCGCGGACGATCCCGAGAACCAGCCGGTGCGCTCGGTCCACGACAAGGAAACCGACGCCAAGGCGATCTCCTACCACTACGATCTTTCCAACGCGTTTTATCAGCTATGGCTCGACAGCGACATGGCCTATTCCTGTGCCTATTTCGAGACAGGCAGTGAAACCCTCGAGCAGGCCCAGCAAGCCAAGTTTCGCCACCTGTGTCGCAAGCTGCGGTTGCAACCGGGTGACTACCTGCTGGATGTCGGATGCGGCTGGGGCGGCCTGGCGCGTTATGCCGCGCGGGAGTTTGGTGCCAAGGTCTTCGGCATTACCCTGAGCAAGGCGCAGTTGATGCTGGCCCGGGAGCGGGTCAAGGCCGAAGGCCTGGAAGATCAGGTCGAGTTGCAACTGCTGGATTACCGTGACCTGCCCCAGGACGGCCGCTTCGACAAAGTGGTCAGCGTGGGTATGTTCGAGCATGTCGGCCACGCCAACCTTGCGCAGTACTGCAAGACGCTGTTCGGTGCCGTGCGCGAGGGTGGGCTGGTGATGAACCATGGCATCACTGCCAAGCACACCGACGGGCGTCCGGTCGGTCGCGGCGCGGGCGAGTTTATTGAGAAGTACGTATTCCCCAACGGCGAGCTGCCGCACCTGTCGATGATTTCCGCGCAGATCAGTGAAGCGGGGCTGGAGATCGTCGATGTGGAAAGCTTGCGCATGCACTATGCACGCACGCTCGATCACTGGAGTGAACGCCTGGAGGACAACCTCGAGGCAGCGTCGAAGGAAGTGTCGGAGCAGGCACTGCGGATCTGGCGTCTGTACCTGGCCGGCTGCGCCTACGCCTTCGCCAAGGGCTGGATCAACCTGCACCAGATCCTGGCGGTGAAGGCCCATGCCGACGGTAGCCATGAGCTGCCCTGGACCCGCGACGACATCTACACCCCTTAGAGAATCGGGGAAATAAGCCGGGCGATCCGCATGCCGACCTTCTGCAGGCGGTGGGTCTCCCGGCTTTCCTGTTTGTCGATTTCCTGGGCCTGGGCAAAGTCCTCTTCAAGCATTTGCTCGACTTCGCTGGCGAACGGAATATCCACGGTGAGCAGCATGACTTCGAAGTTCAAGCGGAACGAACGGTTGTCCAGGTTCGCACTGCCAATGGCGCTGATTTCCCGGTCGATCAACACCACTTTCTGATGCAGGAAGCCCGGTCCATAACGGAACATCCGCACACCGGCCCGTACCGCTTCAAACGCGTACAGGCTGGACGCTGCGTAGACGATCTTGTGGTCGGGCCGCGAGGGCAGCAGGATGCGTACATCCACGCCGCGCAGCACCGCCAGGCGCAAGGCTGCGAACACTGCTTCGTCGGGGATGAAGTAGGGTGTGGTGATCCAGACGCGTTCGCTGGCGGCGTGAATGGCCTCGACGAAAAACAGCGAGCAGGTTTCATAAGCGTCGGCCGGGCCGCTGGCCAGCAACTGGCAAAGCACACCGTCGTCTGGGTAGCTGTCCGGCAGGATCAGCGGGGGCAGGGAACGGGCCGCCCAGAACCAGTCTTCGGCGAATGACTCTTGCATACTCGCCACCACCGGCCCGCACACTTGCACGTGGGTGTCGCGCCACGGCGCCAAGGGTGGTTTATCGCCCATGTATTCGTCACCGACATTGTGCCCGCCGACGAACCCTTGCACGCCGTCCACCACCACGATCTTGCGATGGTTGCGAAAGTTGACCTGGAATCGGTTGAGCCAGCCGCTGCGGGTGGCGAACGCTTTTACGTGGACGCCACCGTCGCGCAAGGCTTGCACGTAGCGGTGGGGCAGGGAGTGACTGCCAATGCGGTCATAGAGCAGATACACGGCCACGCCTTCGGCGGCTTTCTTCAAGAGTAGCGTGTGCAGGCGTTGACCGAGACGGTCGTCATGGACGATGAAAAACTGGATCAGCACGGCCTCTCGTGCCTGCTCGATGGCCTGGAAAATCGCCTCGAACGTGGCGTGGCCGTTGACCAGCAAACGCACCTGATTATTGGCCAGGCACGGCGTGCGCCCCAGTTTCGGCATGGCCCGTAACGAGGCGTAGGCTTGGGAGGCGCGAGCGGTCAGGGCCTCTTCGACCCAAGGGCGCCAGTTCAATTCGGAGATTGCCTTGCGCATTTCTTCGTTGGCTTGCCGGCGCGCCTTGATGTAACCATCGAACGTACTGCGGCCGAACACCAGGTAAGGAATCAACGTCAGATAGGGAATGAAGGTCAGCGACAGGGCCCAGGCAATCGAGCCTTGGGCGGTGCGCACCGTCAGCACGGCGTGGACGGCGGCAATGGAACCCAGGGTGTGGAGCAGTGCGATCAGGTAACCGAAAACATGCGGGCCGAAATAATCCATGGGGCAGCCTTGCTCCTGAAGTTTCAATGCTTAACAGACCATGTTCCGTGGCGAATGTCGCTATTTAATTCACCGGTTCAGGCCCTGAACCGAAGCCCGTGGCCGGCGTCTAACGGCCACTTGTCCTCTGGAGTTCGTGTAATGAATGTTCGTCTGCTGGGTGTGGCCTTGGCGATGGGTTTGTCGGTTCCGATGGCGGCTCATGCGCAGATGCTCCAGCCGGGTTTGTGGGAATTGACCACCAGCAATATGAAGGTCGATAACCAGAACCTGCCGGACCTGCAACTGATCCTCGGCCAGTTGCAAACCCAGATGACCCCGGAGCAACGGGCGATGCTGGAAAAGCAGGGGATTACCATGGGGGGGAAAGGCATTCGCGTGTGCCTGACTCCGGCGCAGGTGCAAACCAATGATATCCCGCTGCAGGACCCGCAATCGGGTTGCAAGCAGCAGATCACCGAGCGCACCGGCAATCAGTGGAAGTTTCGCTTCAGTTGTCCGAAAGCCCAGGGTAATGGGGTCGCGACATTCCAGAGTGATCGTGAATTCACCACCAAGGTCAACGGCACGTTCAATGCCACCGGCATCCAGCAGAACGGTAGCCTCGATACTCGCGCGGTATGGCTGGGGCAGGATTGCGGGACGGTCAAGCCGAGGGCTTGAAGCGCATTTGAAGTAATCGCTTGGTGAGCCTGTGGAAGCCACGCTTGCTCGCGATGCAGACAAATCGGTGAGTCGCCAAGGGCATCACCGTTCATCGCGGGCAAGCCGTGCTCCCACAAATGCTCTAAGGCCGACTCAGCGCCTCGTACAACGTGTTGAGGTTGTATTCGAACAGGCCGGTGAACGTGCTGGCCGGTCCGCTGGCGGCGAGTGCATCGGAGTAGAGCGTGCCGCCGATGTGAGCGCCGCTCTCCTCGGCGATCTGCTTGAGCAGGCGGGCGTCCTTGATGTTTTCCATGAACACCGCTTTGACTTTCGCCTGACGGATCTGGGTAATCAGCGCCGCGACTTCTGCCGCCGACGGTTCACGTTCGGTGGATAACCCCTGGGGCGCCATGAACTCGATGCCATAGGCCTGGCCCAGGTAACCGAATGCATCGTGGGACGTCACGATCCTGCGATTACCAGCAGGCAAAGCGCCGAGCTTGGCCTTGGCTTCGGCAAGTAGGGCGTAGATTTTCTTCAGGTATGCCTGGCTGTTGCGTTCGTAGTCGGCCTTGTTGGCCGGGTCGGCAGCTTCCAGTGCCTTGGTGATGTTGCTGACATACAGCTCGGCGTTCGCCAGGTTGTGCCATGCGTGCGGGTCGGGGATGGTCTCGCCGTCCTCATCCAGTGACCGCGGGATGACGCCACGGCTGGCGCTGATCACCGGGGCGCTGGTTTCGGTGCTGGTCACCAGGCGGTCCAGCCACGGCTCGAAGCCCAAGCCATTCTTGATGATCAGTTTTGCCCTGAGCAACGCCTTGGCGTCATCTGGCGTGGGTTCGTAGGTGTGTGCATCGGCGTCTGGCCCGACCATGTTGGTGATTTGAATGTGCTCACCACCGATCTGTCGGGTCATGTCGGCGAGGATGCTGAAGCTGGTCACCACCTGGAGCTTTTCGGCGGCGGACAGGGACATGGACAGCATCAGACTGATTAGCACGAGCAGTACGCGCATCGGGAAACACCTCATTGGGATGTGAGCAAGGGCGGGCGGCGCAGCAAACCGTGCACCGGCCCGAATACCACCGACAGCAGATACGACACGCCCGCCACCAGAACGATGGACGGTCCGCTGGGCAGTGAGTAATAGAACGACAACAGCAGGCCGAGCCAGACCGAGAGGCAACCGAGCAGCGCGGCGATCAGCATCAGCAGCGGTAGGCGACGGCTCCAGAATCGCGACGCGGCGGCGGGCAGCATCATCAGGCCGACCACCATCAACGCGCCGATGGCCTGGAAACCGATGACCAGGTTCAACACCACCAGGGTCAAAAACACGCCATGGGCCAATGGGCCGAGACGACTGACGGTTTGCAGGAACAGTGGGTCGAGGGTATCGAGCAGCAGTGGTCGATAAATCAACGCCATCGCCACCAGGCTGACGCCGCAAACCCACAGCATGCCGTTGAGTGTGGGGCCGTCCACCGCCAAGGCCGAGCCAAACAGCAGGTGCAGCAAGTCCAGGCGTTTGCCGGCCATGCCGAGGATCAACACCCCGGCAGCCAGGGAAATGGGATAAATCGCCGCGAGGCTGGCGTCCTCTCGTAGGCCAGTGCGCCGGGTAATCCAGGCGGCGAGCCCAGCCATGCTCAGGCCCGCCCCCAGGCCGCCCAGGGTCAAGGCCGGCAGGCTCAGCCCGGCGAACCAGAAGCCGACGGCGGCGCCAGGCAGGATGCCGTGAGCCACGGCGTCACCGATCAGGCTCATGCGCCGAAGGATCAGGAACACACCCAACGGCGCCGTGCTGCATGCCAATACAAGGCCACCCAGCAAGGCCCGACGCATGAAGACAAACTCTTGGAAGGGTTGCCAGAAATGCGTGGCCGCGAGCATCAGGCCACCCACGCATGGGGTTGTTGGGCGATCAAATCGACACTGCGGCCCAGCACGCAACCGGTGTTTTTGATCAGCAGCGTATGAGGGACATGTTGGCGTACCGCTGCCAGATCATGACACACCACTACGAGGGTCCTGCCCGCCGCGTGCCAGCGATGAATGTGCTTCCACAGTAGCGCCTGGCCTTGTTCGTCGAGGGCGGCATGGGGTTCGTCGAGCAGCAGCAAAGGCGCTTCGGCCAGGCTCAGGCGAGCGAGCAGGGCGCGTTGCAGTTCGCCTCCCGATAGCGCCATTAGCGGACGCTGCTCAAGGCCGCTCAGTGCCCAATCGTCCAGTACGGTCTGCAACAACTGTCTACGCATGCCTGGTGTGTGGCGATTGCCCCAAGAGCCGGCCGCCACCAGATCTTGCAAGTTGATGGGAAATTGCCGATCCAGATGTTGCTGCTGAGGCATGAATGAGACGCCACCACGCCGTGGAACATTCAAGGTAACTTTGCCGGCTAGCGGCTTTTGCAGCCCCGCGAGTACTTTCAACAGGCTGCTCTTGCCCGAGCCGTTGGCACCGATGATGGCGGTGAGGCTGCCTGCCGGTCGTTCCATGGCGAGGGGCGGTGTGAGGGGTTGTCCGGGAGCACCCCAGCGCAGTGCTTGGCAATTGATCATGATGGTTCCCGGGTCCAGCGGCTTTGTGCCACGGCGTCATGGGCATGAAGGCTTTCGGCGTGAACAACACGGACATCCAGGGCGGTGATCTCCGATGAGCAGGCCAGGGCCGCACTCAATCGCCGCGCGGCGTCTTCGCAGAACATCAGGTTTTGCCCGTTGGCCAGGGCGAATGCTTGTTCATCGGCGCGTTTCACGGCGGTCTGCACGGCGGTGCCGAGGGCTGCTTCGGCTTGGTTGATGAACCACTGCAGCGGCAATTCGTCGACCGCGGCGTCCAGACGTAGCGTCAAGGTCGCCGTGCTGCGCTGGCTATGCGGCGTGGCGACAATGCCGTTCGATGAGCCCAACCACGCAAGAATTTCGGCATGCTCAAGTTTCTTGTTAGCAAAGTCGTCGACAAATTGCTGTTGGATCAACTGCCGGGCAAGGGCTGCCGAACAAGGGCAAGTCGAGGAATAGGGGACCTGAATTTTCAGTTCCACGTGGAACATTGTGTTTTTCAAGTGTGCTTCGATGCTCACCGGATAGCTTTTCCAGCCTGCCAACGGGCTGATTAACGCCGGACGTTTGAGCAGCAGATCGGCATGCACCCTGAGCGAAGCCGCATGGGATAGGCCTTCATGGCTGTCGAGGAATTGCTCCAGGATTCGGCGCAACAGCGCGGGCGAAAGTGGCGTCTCTTCCAGCAACCCCAACGCCAGGTATAAGCGCGACATATGAATGCCACGCGTCTCGCTGTCATCGAGGCTGACACCGGCGTCGACCGTTGCGCTGAGGCGCTGGCCATCAATCAATACCGGCGTTGCGATGCCGCACATGCCTACCCAATCAAGGGGCAGGGTTTGATGTGAAACCTGCGCAGCCACATCGGGCAGCGTTAACGCATTCATGGTCAAGGCCCATCGAAGGTTAAAATTATATGTTATAGTATAACAGTTAATTTTAAGAAGCCTTTTCCATGAAAGGAGTTTCATCTCCCTGAATGCTCACGTTCCACGTGAAACATTAACGCGATAAATCTTGGCATCCGTTCATCCGTCCGCATGTAAATGCGCCGGTGCTACCGCCGGAGCTGGAAAAACGATTGAGGGTTGTCCAGCCCACACGTCGGCTATATCCAACCCAACTTTCTCCATCCGACGCCAATCCGGTAAAGAACGTGAGCTGACCGTAACGGCTGTTCGTTTGCGCCCAATAGCGGCGACCGGCGGCTTCAAAACCGCGTAAATATAGAGTATTTCCAGCCGTCGCAACGCTATAGGCATTGCCTTGCATATCCACACACGCCAGCAAATTCGCGCTACGAGTACAGTTTGCCAAGAGCGGACTCTGAGCCGCAGCGCCTAACGCCCAAAGCAACAGTGAGCTCGCAAAAACAAATTTCAGATGATTGTGCATGAATTGATCTCAGACCAATGAAGAGCGGCGGGCCTGGTTGAATTGTGTTGTTATACTATAACATAAATGGCAACCAAGCCCTGAACCCAGCCGAACCCTGGAACCGAGCCGTCATCGAAGCGGCCGTCCGTTGAGGATATACCTGATGCCCAATCGTCTTCCCGTCACCGTACTTTCCGGATTCCTCGGAGCCGGTAAAAGCACACTGCTCAATCACGTCCTGCGTAATCGCGACAACCTGCGGGTTGCTGTGATCGTCAACGATATGAGCGAGATCAACATCGATGGCAGCGAAGTCCAGCGTGATGTCACCCTGAGTCGTTCCGAAGAGAAACTGGTGGAAATGAGCAACGGCTGCATCTGCTGCACGTTGCGTGAAGACTTGCTCGAAGAAGTCGGGCAACTCGCCAGGGAAGGTCGTTTCGACTACCTGCTGATCGAATCCACCGGTATTTCCGAACCGCTGCCCGTGGCGGAAACCTTCACGTTTCGCGATGAAGAGGGCCGAAGCCTGGCCGATGTGGCGCGACTCGACACCCTGGTCACGGTGGTCGATGGGGTGAATTTCCTGCTGGATTACCAGGCCGCCGAAAGCCTGGCGTCACGGGGCGAAACCCTGGGTGAGGAGGATGAGCGCTCGATCACCGATCTGCTGATCGAACAAATCGAGTTTGCCGACGTGATTCTGATCAGCAAGATCGACCTGATCAGCCAGCATGAGCGGGAGGAGTTGACCGCGATTCTGCAGCGTCTCAACGCCCAGGCGCAGATCATCCCTATGGTCATGGGACAGGTGCCACTGGGCAGAATCCTAAACACAGGCCTTTTCGACTTCGAACGCGCCGCCCAGGCACCTGGCTGGCTACAGGAGCTGCGTGGTGAGCATGTGCCAGAAACCGAGGAGTATGGCATCGTCTCGACCGCTTATCGTGCTCGCCGGCCGTTTCATCCCCAGCGCTTCTTCAACTTCATCGACCGGCCGTGGCTCAATGGTAAACTCCTGCGCTCCAAGGGGTTCTTCTGGCTGGCCAGCAAACCTGAGGAGGCGGGCAGTTGGTCTCAGGCTGGTGGCTTGATGCGACATGGCTTCGCCGGGCGCTGGTGGCGGTTCGTGCCGAAAAACCAATGGCCTCAGGATGAAGAGAGCACAGCGGCGATCATGAAGAACTGGTTGGCTGCCACAGGCGATTGCCGCCAGGAGTTGGTCTTCATTGGTCAGGACATTGATTTTGGTAAGCTCGCCGCTGAACTGGATGCTTGCCTGCTCACCGATGCGGAGATGGCCCTCGGGGTCGAAAGTTGGCGCTTGTTGCCGGACCCGTTCGGACCGTGGCATGAAGAGGCGGCAGCGTGATGCTGGCGCCCAGTCTGAAACGAGCGACACAGGTTCGACAGGTCCAAGGCGATACGCCAGGGGTATTCACGCAGATCCTGGACGACGGCACCAACCTGGCGGTCTGGCAGCGTCAGCTTCCCGCGCATATCAGCGATTTTGCGGCCATGGTGCTGGCGATGGACCAGCCGCTGGCTGAATCACGCGTGCTCGACTTGCCAGAGGAAGACACCCAGCCAGCGCTGCACGGTCTGGCCGCGGGTTTCAGCGACCTGCAGGGCTATGAAGGCTTTATCGCCGATGTTTCCTGGCTGGTCTGTGCGTTTGCCTGCCTGTTGGGCGCGCAACGTGTGGGTCTGCGTCTGCGCACGCTGGACAAGGCCATGTGTCCGCGCTTCCATGTTGACCACGTACCGGTGCGGCTGCTGACCACCTATGCGGGCGTGGGCAGCCAGTGGCTCAAGGAAGAGGCCATGGATCGCCTGCACTTGGCACAGCCTGGAGCAGAGCCGGTTGATCCGCACGTGATCCAGCAGTTTGGTTGCGGTGATGTCGGCTTGCTTAAAGGCGAGAAATGGCACGGTAATGAGGGGTTTGGTCTGATCCATCGCTCGCCGGAGCCTGCGCCGGGAGAGCGTCGCCTGATTCTCACGCTGGATTGGCTGGCTTAAGGCTTGAGCCAAGTGCCTTGGCTTTGCCCTTCGCAAAATGGCTGCAGGTACGCCGCATCGGTCGCCACGCCGTAATAGTGAATATCCTGGCGGTAAGGCATATTGGCGACCTGGGCGTTGCTGCAAACGCCGAAAGCGCCGCCAGGGCATTGATCGACGTATTGCACCTCGACCTTCTGGCCGGCAAGGTTTGGCTGGCAGAAGCCATTGGCAAACAGTTTCTGCGGAATGCTGCGGTTCTGTTGGCAGACTTTCACATCGAGTCGCTCCGCCTGGCTGTGAACCACGCAGGCCTGGGCCAGCGCCTGGTCCGACGTCAGTGCCAGTAACAACCAGCCGATCAATCGCATATTCACCTCCATCGAAAGCCGTCGATTATGTTGCAGCACATTCCCACCCATGTCATTGCTGGCCCGTTGGGCGCCGGCAAGACCAGTCTGATCAGGCATCTGCTGGCCCAGCGACCGGCCAATGAACGCTGGGCGGTGCTGATCAACGAGTTCGGCCAGATCGGCCTGGATGCCGCGCTGCTGACCCAGGCTGGCGATGGTATCGCACTGGGCGAAGTGGCCGGCGGCTGCTTGTGCTGCGTCAACGGCGCGCCGTTTCAGATCGGTCTTGGGCGTTTGCTGCGCAAGGCCCGGCCGGATCGGCTGTTCATCGAACCCTCGGGCCTGGGTCATCCGGCACAGTTGATGCGACAACTGAATGAAGCGCCATGGCTCGGCGTGCTCGCGGTACAACCCTGTGTGCTGGTGTTGGATGCCCGGGCAATGGCGGACGGCAAACCCTTGCCCGATGCGCAGCGACAAACCCTGACGGATGCCGGACTGCTGGTGCTGAACAAATCCGAGAGCGTCACGCCGGCCGATCGCGAACGGGTGACGACACAACTGTCAGGGTCTGCGTTGTACTGGACGCAACACGCGGCATTACCGATTGATCGATTGCCAGGCCTTGCGGCTCAGGGCAGCGGGTCTGTGGATAACGTGAACCTGCCCAAGAGTCTGGGGCAGATCCCGGCGATCTGGGCCGATCCGACGCAACCCATTTGCCTGTATCAGCAGCAGGACGGAGGCTGGAGTATCGGCTGGCGCTGGCACCCAAGCCAACGATTCGACGCAGCGGCGCTGACGCGATGGCTACAAGACCAGGACTGGAAACGGGCGAAGATGGTTATCCACAGCCGCGACGGCTGGGTTTCAGCCAATGCGTTGGAGGGGGCGGCGCTGGACTGGCAAGCCAGCGAGTGGCGCCAGGATTCTCGGATCGAGCTGATTTTCGATCAGCCGCAAGACGTCGATCGCCTCAAAGCCGGTCTGGTGAGTTGTCGTTGTTCCTGAATCAGTCCTGTTTCAAGGCTTCCACTTGTTGTGTTCCTGGCGCCACTGGCTCAATTCGATGACTTCAGCCCTGGGCCTGGTCTGGACCGGTTCGATGGGCGCTGGCGGTGTTTCTTCGAAGGGCATCGGGTAGGGCGCCAGCTCTATGTGTGCGCTGTGGGCACCAAATTGGGTGATGGTACCCGAATGACGGCTTTCGCCGGTGACGGTGAACTCGAAGGTGTAGACGCGAGCCAGGCGTCGTCGACCATTGGCGTCCTTCACGAAGCCGATTTTTTTCAGTGCCACGTTGCCGTCCAGCAGCTCGATCTTGAGGTTGGCGCAATGCTGCATGACCCTCGCCAACGCCCGTTCGCGCAAGCCATGGTTGTGCCACAGCCAGGCGCCGCCGGTAGCCAGCAGCATCAGCACGAAGATGTTTCCAAGGGTCAGCATGAACGAAGTGCTCCAACAAGTTGCTGTCAGCTTAACTGTCTCGCCGGTCTGTCGTACAGGCTGGGTTTAGTCGCATACTGCGCGGCTTGAATTTCAATCGTTTTACGGAAACTTCCCGCATGAAACGTACGCCTCATCTGCTTGCCATTCAGTCCCACGTGGTGTTCGGTCACGCTGGCAATAGCGCCGCAGTGTTTCCGATGCAGCGGGTCGGCGTGAACGTCTGGCCGCTCAATACCGTGCAGTTTTCCAATCACACCCAGTACGGCCAATGGACCGGTGAGGTGCTGGCCCCGGAGCAGATACCGGCATTGGTAGAGGGCATTGCCGCTATCGGTGAGCTGGGGCATTGCGATGCGGTGTTATCCGGTTACCTGGGCAGCGCGGCTCAGGGGCGGGCGATTCTGAAGGGCGTGGCACGGATCAAGGCCGCCAATCCCAAGGCGCTGTACCTGTGCGACCCGGTCATGGGGCACCCTGAGAAGGGCTGCATCGTGGCGCCCGAGGTGAGCCAATTTCTCCTGGAAGAAGCCGCTGCCGTGGCGGACCTCATGTGCCCCAATCAATTGGAGCTGGACAGTTTTTCGGGGCGCAAGGCGCAGTCGTTGCTGGACTGCCTGGCCATGGCCCGCGCGTTGCTGGCCCGTGGGCCGAAGGCGGTGCTGGTCAAGCATCTGGCCTACCCCGGCAAACCCGATGACAGTTTCGAAATGCTTCTAGTGACCGCCAATGACAGCTGGCACCTGCGTCGTCCGCTGCTGGCTTTCCCGCGCCAGCCTGTGGGCGTGGGTGACCTGACGTCCGGGTTGTTCCTGGCGCGGATTCTGCTGGGGGACAGTTTGGTCGCGGCGTTCGAATTCACCGCAGCGGCGGTGCACGAAGTGCTGCTGGAGACCCAGGCCTGCACCAGCTATGAGCTGGAACTGGTCCGCGCCCAGGACCGGATCGCCCATCCACGGGTGCGGTTCGAGGCTGTGCCAATCAGCTTCTGATCGCCCCCATGCAAATGCTGCAAATCCTTGTGTGCGAGCTTACTCGCGATGAGGCCATCACATTCAACATCGATGCTGGCTGTGACATCGCCATCGCGAGCAAGCTCGCTCCCACCGCCGCTTAAGGCCCGTCCGCCTTGATCTCCTGGTAGCGCCTCTCCAGTTCCTGGCGGATCTGCCGGCGCTGCTGGGCTTGTTCGTAGCGGCGTTTTTCTTCGCTGTTTTGCGGCTGCAAGGGCGGCACGGGCGCGGGTTTGCGTTGGTCATCCACCGCGACCATGGTGAAGAAGCAACTGTTGGTGTGGCGCACCGAGCGTTCGCGAATATTTTCGGTCACGACTTTGATGCCCACTTCCATCGACGTGTTGCCGGTGTAGTTCACCGAGGCCAGGAAGGTCACCAGTTCGCCGACATGAATCGGCTCACGAAAGATGACCTGGTCAACCGACAGGGTCACCACGTAGCGTCCGGCGTAGCGGCTGGCGCAGGCGTAGGCGACTTCGTCGAGGTATTTGAGCAAGGTGCCGCCATGGACATTGCCAGAGAAGTTGGCCATATCGGGGGTCATCAACACCGTCATCGACAGCTGGGCGTTTCCGGGTTCCATAACGTACTCACGGTTCAAGGCAGTCATTCGGGAGTGCACCTCTGCGGGTGCTGGGGAGTGGCCTGCGAACAGGTCACCAGGTTTTAAAACCACCGATATCGGGACGCTGCGCCTGTGGTTGCCGTCACGCGCCGATGGATCTGTTTCCATATATTGCACCGTCTTTTTGTCGGAAGTCGCGGTGTTACCCTTCAAAAGCCCGTTGCGAGGGCAATTCCTACAGAGGAAACGGATTTCTCCAGCTCTGCAGTGAGTCATTTTGAACAGGGAGCCCCGACATGCATGCCATCAGTTTTATCCAGGATTTGGCGATCATCATGATGGCGGCGGGGCTGGTGACCGTACTCTTTCATCGTTTCAAACAACCGGTGGTCTTAGGCTACATCGTGGCCGGCTTCATCATTGGCCCGCATACGCCACCGTTCGGTTTTATCCATGACGAAGACACGATCAAGACCCTGGCCGAGCTCGGGGTGATCTTCCTGATGTTTTGCCTGGGCCTGGAATTCAGCCTGCGCAAACTGTTCAAGGTCGGCGCCACGGCCTTCATCGCGGCGTTCCTCGAAATTGTGCTGATGATCTGGATCGGTTACGAAATCGGCCGCTGGTTCGACTGGAGCACCATGGACTCGCTGTTCCTCGGTGCCATCCTGGCCATTTCCTCCACCACGATCATCGTCAAGGCGCTCAACGACCTGAAGATGAAAAACGAGCGCTTCGCCCAGCTGATTTTCGGGGTGTTGATCGTCGAGGACATCCTGGGCATTGGCATCATTGCCTTGCTGTCGAGCATTGCCGTCAGCGGCACCGTGAGCTCCGGCGAGGTGTTTTCCACCGTGGGCAAATTGTCGCTGTTCATGATCGTTGCGTTGGTCATCGGCATTCTGTTGGTGCCGAGGGTGCTGGCCTACGTGGCGAAGTTCGACAGCAACGAAATGCTGTTGATTACCGTACTGGGCTTGTGTTTCGGCTTCTGCCTGCTGGTGGTGAAACTGGAATACAGCATGGTACTCGGGGCGTTCCTGATTGGTGCGATCATGGCCGAGTCCCGGCAACTGCTGAAGATCGAGCGACTGGTGGAGCCGGTGCGTGATCTGTTCAGCGCGATCTTCTTCGTCGCCATCGGGTTGATGCTCGATCCGGCGATACTGCTGCAGTACGCCTGGCCGATTGCCGTGATCACGGCCGCAGTGGTGCTCGGCAAGATGTTGTCCTGCGGCCTTGGTGCTTTTATCGCCGGCAACGACGGACGCACCTCGCTGCGCGTTGGGATGGGTCTTTCGCAGATCGGCGAATTTTCCTTCATCATCGCGTCGTTGGGGATGACCCTGCAGGTCACCAGCGATTTTCTCTATCCGGTCGCGGTCGCCGTCTCGGTGTTGACCACACTGCTGACGCCGTACCTGATCCGGGCTGCCGACCCACTGTCCGTCAAGTTGGCGACAGTCATGCCGAAACGGCTGACGCGGGTGCTGGGGATGTACGGCGAATGGCTGCGTAGCATCCAACCCCAGGGTGAAGGGGCGATGGTGGCGTCGATGATCCGGCGAATTTTGCTGCAGGTCGGCGTCAATCTGGCGCTGGTGATTGCGATTTTTGTCTCGGGTGGTTTTTTCGCCGAGCGGATGTCGGCTTACCTGCAAGCATGGATCAGCGACCCGAGCTGGCAGAAAGCATTGATCTGGGGCGGGGCGTTGTTGCTGTCGCTACCGTTCCTGATCGCCGCGTACCGCAAGCTCAAGGCGCTGTCGATGCTGCTGGCGGAGATGGGCGTGAAGCCGGAGATGGCTGGCCGCCACACCCAGCGTGTGCGTCGGGTGATCGCCGAAGTGATCCCGATTCTCTCGCTGCTGGTGATTTTCCTGCTATTGGCAGCCTTGTCGGCCAGCATTCTGCCGACCAACAAGTTACTCGTACTGATCGCCGTGGTGGCGACTGCCGTGGCGGCGCTGCTCTGGCGCTGGTTCATCCGCCTGCATACGCGGATGCAGGTGGCCTTGCTTGAAACCCTGGACAACCACAAGGAGTCGTCCGGGCATTGACCGGCGGCGGGCTCAGCTTTCCAGCCAGACGTCCCGGGCCCAGTGCCAGACCGATTCCCAGGTTTCCTCGGCGATCAGTTCTTCTTCAGCTTGCCACAGCACTACAGTGCCGTCCTCTTCAACGCAGTAATAATCGTCGCCGTCCTGGCAGATCGGGATCAGGCTGCGGTCGACACCGGCATCCCAGGCGTTGGCGGCCACCTCCGGCAGGTAGGTGTGGGACTGTGGATCGGTGACGGTCACCGGCTCCAGGCTGCCGTAGACGACATCGCTGACGGTCAGCAAAAACTCCCTGAAGACGAATGGGATATCGATGAACAGCTGCTCTTCGATCTCTACCAGTAAATCTTCGTCGGGCAATTCCAGCGGGACCGGTACGGGCTCGTTGGCTTCACGCAATTGTTCGATGATTTCTTCCACGTCCGGGGATCCTCTTTCTCGATGGCGCGGTTTTATATGAAGCGGTTTATACAGTAGCTCGCTATAGATGCAACCGCGAAATAGAAAACCCCGGCCTGGGCCGGGGTTCTTTTATTTCAACATGCAAAACGGGCAAAGGTTCAACCGTTCTGGCGGATACCTGCCACCAGCCAAGGCTGGTCATCGCCCTGTGCGCGTTCCATGTTCCAGCTTTCGCTGAACGCTTCGCCCTTGTCGAAGCGAGAATCCTTCGACACACCGATGAAGGTCAGGGTGGCGATGGTCTTGTCGGCGCGATCGTCGACACCATCCAGTTGCACCTGCAGGTTATCGATGTAGGTGGACTGGAAGCCATCACCCAGTTCGGCTCGCTCGCGCTTGAGGAATTCCAGCAGTTGCGGGGTCACGAACTCGGCGATCTTGTCCATTTCGTTCGCGTCCCAATGCTGCTGCAAGGACATGAAGTGGCTGCGTGCGGCTTCGATGAAGCGTTGCTCGTTGAACCAGGCCGGCGCATTGATGACCGGACGAGCGGCCACAGGCGCTGCCGAACCACCGAAGATCGAACCACTGGCAGGCTGCTGGTTGAACACTTCACGCTGCATCGGCGCGTGGCCGGCTGGAGCGAGTTGCTCCTGCTGCTTGCGACGACGAGCGGCAATGAAGCGGAAGACCAGGAAGGCGATGACCGCCATGATCAGGATGTCGAAGATCTGCATGCCCTGGAAGCCATCGCCCATGAACATGGAGGCGAGCAGGCCACCGGCGGCGATGCCGGCCAGGGGGCCGAGCCAGCGCGAAGCGCCGCTGGCCTTGGTGGCAGCGCCTGCGGCACCGGCCGCGCCTGCGGTGGCAGCGGTGGAGCCGGCGGCAGAGGACGGCGCCATCTGGCTGGTCTGGTGAGTCGGGGCTGCCCCCGAGCTTTTACCACCGCCAAAGCGCTTGGCAGCATTGGCATCGATGGCCATCGTCAGGCCGATGCACAACGCCATGGCGACGCTAAGAAAACGTTTCATATAAAGGCATTCCCATTTGTGGATAGCACGCGGGCCATGTTGCACAGCTGAACTGTTGCTGGCTAGCGGCAGAGTGTTTCCGGCTTTTGCGTGACAGGTTAGGTTCAGCTTCGGCTGTGCAAGAAGGCTTGTTCACTTTGGGCTGTAGGAAAGCGGAACAAGTTCTATCGGAAATGTTTCCCAGAACAACTGTGGGGGCGAGCTTGCTCGCGATAGCGGTGTGTCAGTCAGCACCAATATTGACCGATCGGCTGCTATCGCGAGCAAGCTCGCCCCCCACAAGGGCCTACACAATTCCCTAGATCGCCTCGAGCTTGGCATACCCCAGCATCAGCCACTTGCTGCCTTCGCTGAAGTTCACCTGCACCCGGGCCTGGGCGCCGGCGCCTTCGAAGTTGAGGATGACGCCGTCGCCGAACACCGAGTGCCGCACGGTCTGGCCGAGGCTGAAGCCGGTTTCCGGAATGTCGCTGCCGCCGAACAGACTGCTGCTTTGTTGCTGGCCGCCGCCGAACGGTCGGCTGACACTATTGGACAGCCGCACTTCCTGGATCAGGCCCTTCGGCACTTCACGTACGAAGCGCGACACCTTGTTGTAGGTCTCGCTGCCATACAAACGTCGGGTTTCAGCGTAGGTCAGCACCAGATTCTGCATGGCTCGGGTGATACCAACGTAGGCCAGGCGTCGTTCCTCCTCCAGGCGTCCCGGTTCTTCCAGGCTCATCTTGTGGGGGAACAGGCCTTCTTCCATGCCCACGAGGAACACGTAGGGGAATTCCAGGCCCTTGGCGCTGTGCAGGGTCATCAGTTGGATGCTGTCTTCATGTTCGTCGGCCTGGGTATCGCCGGCCTCCAGGGAGGCGTGACCCAGGAAGGCCGACAGGGGCGACAGGTCTGCGTCTTCTTCGGTGTTTTCGAAGTTGCGTGCGGCGCTGACCAGCTCCTCGAGGTTTTCCACCCGGGCCTGGCCTTTCTCGCCTTTTTCCGCTTCGTGGTAGGCGATCAGGCCGGACTGCTCGATGACGGTCTGGGTCATCAAGTGCAGAGGCATCTCCCCGCACTTGGCGGCCAGGTCTTCGATCAGGTCCATGAAGGCTTTCAGGGCGCCGGCCGCACGACCGGTCACGCCTTTGTTGGCCACCAGTTGGCGCATGGCTTCCCACATGGACACGTGGCTGTGGCGCGCGTGATCGCGAATCGCTTCGACGGTTTTCTCACCGATGCCCCGTGTCGGTACATTGATCACCCGCTCCAGGGCCGCGTCGTTGCCGCGACCTTCGAGCAGGCGCAGGTAGGCCATGGCGTTCTTGATTTCAGCACGCTCGAAGAAGCGCTGGCCGCCATAGATGCGGTAGGGGATCCGTTCGCGCAGCAACGCTTCTTCCAGCACCCGCGATTGGGCGTTGGAACGGTACAGGATGGCGATGTCGCTGCGGGCCAGGCCGGTTTTCAGCGCGCTCTCGATGGTTTCCACCACGTAGCGGGCTTCATCATGCTCGTTGAAGGCAGCGTAGAGGTTGATCGCCTCGCCTTCGCCGCCATCGGTCCACAGTTCCTTGCCCAGGCGCCCGGTGTTGTTGGCGATCAGGGCGTTGGCGGCCTTGAGGATGCCGGCGGTTGAGCGGTAGTTCTGTTCCAGGCGGATGACTTCGGCGTCAGGAAAGTCCGCCGAGTACTGGTGAATGTTCTCGATCTTGGCGCCGCGCCAGCCGTAGATCGACTGATCGTCGTCACCCACCACCATCAGGCTGTCGCCGCCCTTGGCGAGCAAGCGCAACCAGGCATATTGCACGGCGTTGGTGTCCTGGAATTCGTCCACCAGTACATGCCGGAAGCGCTTTTGATAGTGGGCCAGCAGGCCTGGGTGGTCGCGCCACAGGTCCAGGGCCCGTAGCAGCAGCTCGGAAAAGTCGATCACCCCGGCACGCTGGCACGCCGCCTCGTAGGCTTCGTAGATGCTGCGCATGGTCGCCAGGAACAAGTCGCCGCTGGCCTGGATGTGCTGCGGGCGCAGGCCTTCGTCTTTCTGGCCGTTGATGAACCATTGGGCCTGGCGGGCTGGCCAGCGCTGTTCGTCCAGGCCCAGCTCGCGGATCACGCGCTTGACCAGGCGCTGCTGGTCGTCGCTGTCCAGGATCTGGAAGGTCTGGCTCAGCCCGGCTTCCTGCCAATGCGCCCGCAACAAGCGGTGCGCCAGGCCGTGGAAGGTGCCGACCCACATACCTGCGGGGTTGATTCCCATCAGTTGTTCGATGCGATGGCGCATCTCGGCCGCGGCCTTGTTGGTGAACGTCACCGACAGGATCGAATGGGGCGAGGCGTTCTCGACCTGGATCAACCAGGCGATACGGTGCACCAGCACTCGGGTTTTACCGGAGCCGGCACCGGCCAGGACCAACTGACGACCCACGGAGGCAGCTACGGCCTGACGTTGGGCATCGTTGAGAGAGTTCAGCAGAAGGGAGAGATCATCGCGCATCGGGGCATTCTAGGGTGCGGCGCCACCCCGGGCAAACCGAGCTTTGCATCAGCCGATAAAAGACCGCTGGGTGATGACCGGCGGGTCACAGGCTACAGGCGTTGGCGGGACTCGCTCGGGAGCGGCGCCACCCAATGAAATAGCGACTTTTTTCCTTGTTTTTATGAGCTGGGACAGTGTGGGAAGGCCCATGGCTTGTGTATGCTCGGTGCTCGTTTCGGGTTCTCCACGCTTGACTGAATAAGAACAAGAACAGTGCCAATGACCCTCAATTCCGATCCGGCGGGCCCCTGTGTGGAACCGCGGGTCATCTGCAAGCAGTACGCCACGGAGATGGCGGTCGAGCGCACACGTCTGTTGTATCAAGGCTCACTGCTGCCTACGCTGTTCATGTTGCTCAACGGTCTGGTCTGCGCCGCGCTGTTATGGGAGCCGCGACGCTATTTCCTGGTCAGCGTCTGGCTCGTCTGGTTGTTGTCGCTAGTGGCGCTACGGGTGATCCAGGTGGCGGCTTTCGATTCGGCGATGCCAAGCCGCCAGGCGCACCCGGTCTGGTTGCGCATGTTTTTGCTGGGCTCGGCGATGACCGGCCTGACGCTGGCGGGGGCTGGCATCGCGCTAGTCCCGGCCGACAGCTTCCAGCAGCAGGCCTGGGTGTTCGGCCTGATTGGCGCGGCGGCGCTGTCGGCCAGTGTGGCCTATGCGGTGAGCCTTCCAGCGTTCCTGTCCTTTACCTTGCCCTGCCTGTTACCGGCCATCGGTTATCTCTTCTGGGGCGGCGATGAGCAGCAACATGGGTGGGGCTGGCTGGGGCTGATTGTGCTGGTTTCCCTGAGCGTAGTGGCCTGGCAAGTCAATCGCTTGATCCAGAGTGGCATGCTGCGCCGCTTCCAGAACCAGGCCCTGATCGATCATCTGCAGCAAACCCAAAACCGCAGCGCGTCGCTCAACGAGGCACTGGCCCGGGAGGTCGAGCAACGTCGTTCGGCCGAGGAGAAACTGCGGGCGGCCCAGGTTGGCCTGGAGGCGCGGGTCGCGCAACGCAGCCTTGAACTGGAGGTCGCCAGCCAGGCCCTGAGCAAGAGCGAGGCGCGCCTGGCCCTGGCCCTAAAGGCCAGTGAGCTGGGGTTGTGGGATTGGAACCTGCAGACTGACGAAGTCCATCACACCCAGCTCAAGGAGCTGTTCGGCCTGGAGCCCGAATACGTCACGGCGATGCTCAGCCACCTCACCCCGCGCCTGCACCCCCAGGACGTGCCGGCGCTCAAGCGGGCCCTGGTCGAACACCTCAAGGGTCGCAGCGACGATTACCAGATCGAATACCGTGTGCGGCACGGCGATGGTCACTGGGTCTGGATCGAAGACCGTGGCCGGGCTGTGGAACGCAGCGCGAGCGGACGGGTGCTGCGCATGGTTGGCACCCGGCGCGACATCAGCACCAGCAAGGAGCTTGAGCAGCAACGCCAGCTGGCGGCCACGGTGTTCGAGGCCGCCAGCGAAGGTATTGTGATTTTCGACCCCAGCTACCTGTTGCTCGCCGCCAATCAGGCGTTCATGCGGGTCACCGGTTTCAATATCGAGGACATGCTCGGGCGCAACGTAGTCGACCTGCCGTGCAGCCGCGATGCGCGCCGGCACTACTCCGTCATTCGCCAATCGCTCAAGCAGCACGGTACCTGGCAGGGGGAATTGGTGGAGGCGCGGGCCAACGGCGAGCTGTATCCGCAGTGGCTGCAACTGAACGTCGTGCGCGATGCTCGGGGGAACGTCAGCCATATCGTGGGCTTCTTCGCCGATCTTTCGGCACGGCGCGAATCCGAAGAACGGATGCGCTATCTGACCCATTACGACGAATTGACTGGGTTGGCGAATCGTTCGCTGTTTCGCGAACGCCTGAACGAAGCTCATCAGCGGGTGCGCCAGGGTGGACGGCGCAGCCTGGCGTTGCTGCATATCAACCTGGACCGTTTCAAATTGCTCAACGACAGCCTTGGCCATGACATCGCCGACCAGTTGTTGCAGAAAATGGCGCGGCGCCTGATCAATGCGCTGCCCGAGGCGGATACCATCGCCCGGTTGTCCGGTGATGAGTTTGCGGTGTTGTTCGATGCCTACGGCAACCTTTCAAGCCTGGCGCGAGTGGCGACCCGGCTGGCCGCCAAGCTGCGCGTGCCGCTGACCATCGAGGGCCATGAACTGGTGCTCAGTGCCTCCATCGGCATCAGCTTGTTGCCCGATAACACGCGGGAAATTGCCACGCTGGTCAGCCAGGCGAACATGGCCATGCAGCACGCCAAGCATTTAGGGGGCAACAACTTCCAGTTCTACACCGAGAGCCTTCAGGCCAGCACGCTAGAGCGCCTGCAACTGGAAAACCAGTTGCGCAAGGCCTTGGAAGAGCAACAACTGAAGGTCTTTTATCAGCCGAAACTGTGCCTGGCGACCGGTCGCCTGAACGCCGCCGAGGCGCTGGTGCGCTGGGATCATCCGGCCATGGGGCGGGTTCCGCCGGGGGATTTCATCGGTCTGGCCGAAGAGACCGGGTTGATCGGGCCCATTGGCGAGTTCGTGTTGCGACAGGCCTGTTGGCAGGCGTGCGAGTGGCAGCGCCAGGGGCTCGAGCCGATCAGGGTGTCGGTCAATCTGTCGGTGCATCAATTGCGCCAGGGCAAGCTGGTCAGCCTGGTGCGACAAGTGCTGGAAGAAACCGGTTTGGCCCCTCAGTACCTAGAGCTGGAGCTGACCGAGAGTCAGTTGCTCGACAGCGTCGAGCACATCATCGCCACGTTCCAGCAATTGCGTGACCTTGGGGTCAAGCTGGCGATCGACGATTTTGGCACCGGCTACTCATCCCTGAGCTACCTCAAACGTATCCCGGTGGACTACGTGAAGATCGATCAGGCGTTCATTCGCGGGCTGGGCGAGGGTAGCGTGGATACCGCCATTACCCGGGCAATCATTGCAATGGCCCATGGATTGTCGCTCAAGGTAGTGGCCGAAGGCGTCGAGCGGCAGGAGCAGCTCGACTTCCTCAAAAACGAGCGTTGCGATGAGGTGCAGGGGTATCTGATCAGTCGGCCAGTGGAAGCTGATGGATTGGCCGGGTTGTTGCGGATGCAACACTTGACGGAATGAACCCTATCCTCGATTGAAACTTCCCGCCAGACGATTTTATCGTCTGGCGGGAAGTTGTTAACGTATGCTTAGTTGGTCACGAGTACTTCATCAATGTGATGCAGCAACTGCCCTTCGAAAAAAATGCTCACGCCGGTGACATGAGACTCGCCGGGTACTTTGTATTCGACGACTTTGTCGGTAATGACCGGCAGTGAAACTTCATTGGAAGATTCAAGTTCCAACTCCAGTCGCAGATCAAAGGACTTGTCCTGCATCGGGCTTCGTACCAGCTTTGGCGTAATGCCGGTGTGGGGTACGGTGACAGTGCCAAAGGTACGGAACGACGCGGCACCTGGCATGCGATCGATTTGCGCGGCCCAATCTTTGGTTGTGATTTTCATGGTAGTAACTCCTGTAATAAAGTTGATTGCGTCCTGCGGGAGCCAATATATCGACTTTGACTTGATAGTGTCTGGAAAATTGAGATGGGTATTGTAAGAAGACGTTAGTTGCTGGGTGAGTTGTCAGGTTGTTTGTTGGTCATGTTATTGATGACGGCTGGAGTATGTTGCTGGGGAAGTAGCAAGTAGTCAGTGATTGAATAGACGGTTTTTCTCCCAGCCAGGGCTCAGGTCACGTCTGGGGACCCGTGGATCGGCAACGCAGAGGGTTTGCGTCAAGGCACAGGCTGCTACATCTGGCGATCCTCGGCCAAAACAAAGGGGCGGGGTGGCAATCCAGTTACGTTTTGGACGGGCAAAGCGCCAATTCTTGTAGTATAACTACAAGCTTGCTACATCCCGGCATTTGCCCATAACAAGAGTCCAGCCCCTTGAACCTGTTGCAACACATCGCCCAGTCACGCCACTTGCTGCGCAAGTCGGAGCTGAAAGTCGCCGATCACGTACTGCTTGATCCAGCGGCCGTGATGCATAGCTCCATGGCCGATCTTGCCCACAGCGTCGGCATCAGCGAACCGACCATCGTGCGCTTCTGCCGGGCCATTGGTTGCTCGGGTTTCCAGGACCTGAAACTCAAGCTGGCGCAAAGCCTGGCCGCCGGAGCGAGCTTCGGTCAGTTTGCGATCCATGAAGATGACTCGGTGGCGGACTACAGCCTGAAAATCTTCGATACCACCCTGCATACGTTGATGGAGGTTCGCGAGAAGCTTGACCCGGTGGCGTTGCAAAAAGCTGTCACGGCCATGTCCCAGGCCCAGCGTGTCGAGTTCTATGGCTTCGGCGCTTCGGGCGCAGTGGCGGCCGATGCCCAGCACAAGTTCTTCCGGTTGCTGCTGACGGCGGCCGCCTATTCCGACCCGCACATGCAGGCCATGTCGGCGGTGACGTTGAAACCCACCGATGTGGCGATCTGCATTTCCCAGTCGGGGCGTTCCAAGGACCTGCTGATCACCGCGAACCTGGTGCGTGAAAGCGGTGCCTCGCTGATCACCTTGTGCCCGAGCCAGACACCGCTGGCGGAGCTTTCCACGGTGAACCTGGCCATCGACGTGCACGAAGACACCGAGATCTACACGCCGCTGACTTCGCGCATCGCCCACCTGGTGGTGATCGACGTATTGGCAATGGGCGTCGCCATGGCCCGTGGCCCGAGTCTGGTCAACCACCTCAAGAGCGTGAAGCGCAGCCTTCGCAGCCTGCGGCTGTCGCCCAAGTCGGTGAAGGCGCTGGACGACTAAAGTCCCGAGCTTTGGGTTGAGGGGTTTTTGTGGCGAGGGAGCTTGCTCCCGCTGGGTTGCGAAGCGACCCCAACGCTTATCCAGACACGCCGCATTGGCAGGTTTGCGCAAGCTCCCTTGCCACAGGGTGTCATCCGCCCGAATTCATCGTTCTGTAACCCCCGCGCCGCCAAACGGTCATCGCGCGCCTTCATCGTGAAACTCCCGTATACGTCTTGGGAGTCTCGACATGACCCAGCCCTACGAAGAACGCAGCGCCGTCAAAACCCGTCGTCAGCAGGAAGATCAACGCCGCATGGCGTTCCGTCGTGCCATCGAAGACCGTTATGAGCAGCGCCAGCTCCTGGCCGAGATCAGCGAGTTTCCTGACGCGGCAGAATTCAATTACTGGCAGGCATCGTCGGCGGCTTCCCGTCGAAACGCTCAACCAGGCCAATGATCTGAGCGCGCTCGCCGCGCACGAACGCCAGGAAGGCGTGGGCCACCGGTGACAGGCGCTTGGCCCTGGCCTGCACCAGGCACCAACTGCGATACAGCGGCAATTCCTCCACCGGCAATTCGATGAGTGCGCCGGACGACAGCTCCCGGCTCACGGCGTGGCGCGTCAACAGCGCCACGCCCAGCCCGGCCACCACGCATTCGCGCTGGGCTTCCGCCGACGCCACTTCCAGCGTCTGGGTGAAATGCACCCGTTTCTCCTTGAAGTATTCCTCGCAGGCCAGTCGCGTGCCGGAGCCAGGTTCGCGCAACAGCAGCGTGTAGGGCTCCAGGTCCTGCAAGCGCAGCGGACCCAGGTGGCACAGCGGATGGTCGGGCGGCGCCACGGCGACGATCGGATTGTTGAGGAAGGGCAGGAACTCCAAACCCATGTCCTGGGGCACCATGGACATGATCACCAGATCGTCTCGGTTGTCCGAGAGGCGTCGGATGACCTGGCCGCGATTGACCACCGTTAGGTTCAGATTGACCTCCGGATGCTGGCGCTTGAACGCGGCGAACAGGTGCGGGACGAAGTACTTGGCGCTGGATTCCACCGCCAGCTTCAATTGACCCTGCAGCGATCCCTGCATGTCCGAGAGCTGCATATCGAGGTTTTCCAGACGCCCGAAGATGTCTCGGCTGGCACGTTGCAGGGCTTCGGCGGCTTCGGTCATGTAGAGTTTCTTGCCGACATACTCGAACAGCGGCTGGCCAATCAGCTCTTCCAGGGATCGAATCTGTAGGCTAACGGCCGGTTGCGTAAGAGACATTTCGTCGGCTGCACGGCTGTAAGACCTCAGGTCGCACACCTCATTGAAAATCTGCAATTGACGCAATGTCATACGCATCAATGACTTACGCATTTTCTAAGCACTCTGGAATGGGGCGGATAAGGCAACTATAAGTCTTTGCTTATGCATGACCCAATAATTATTCATTTTTGTTAATCCACAGCCAGGACTAGTGTGGAGCTGCGACCAATTGTTACATCTGGTCACGCGTCGGCCTGGACCTCAGGCCGTGGTATCACCGGCTCAAGGGAACCTCCAATTGATAACAAAGATCCTGATCGCCAACCGCGGTGAGATTGCCGTCCGCATCGTGCGCGCTTGCGCCGAGATGGGCATTCGCTCGGTCGCGGTCTACTCCGACGCGGACCGTCATGCGTTGCATGTCAAGCGTGCGGACGAGGCCCACAGCATCGGCGCCGATCCGCTGGCCGGCTACCTCAACCCGCGCAAACTGGTGAACCTGGCGGTGGAAACCGGCTGCGATGCCTTGCACCCCGGTTACGGTTTCCTGTCGGAAAACGCCGAGCTGGCAGATATCTGCGCTGAACGCGGCATCAAATTCATTGGCCCGTCGGCGGAAGTCATTCGCCGCATGGGCGACAAGACCGAAGCGCGCCGCAGCATGATCAAGGCCGGTGTGCCGGTCACGCCAGGCACCGAAGGCAACGTCTCGGGCATTGAAGAAGCGCTGACCGAAGGTGATCGGATCGGTTACCCGGTGATGCTCAAGGCCACGTCTGGCGGCGGCGGTCGCGGTATCCGTCGCTGCAACAGTCGTGAAGAACTCGAACAGGCCTTTCCCCGGGTCATCTCCGAAGCCACCAAGGCATTCGGTTCGGCGGAAGTGTTCCTGGAAAAATGCATCGTCAATCCCAAGCACATCGAAGCGCAGATCCTGGGGGACAGTTTCGGCAACGTGGTGCACCTGTTCGAGCGTGACTGCTCGATCCAGCGCCGCAACCAGAAGCTGATCGAAATCGCCCCGAGCCCGCAGCTGACCCCCGAGCAGCGCGCCTACATCGGCGACCTGTCGGTGCGTGCGGCCAAGGCCGTGGGCTACGAGAATGCCGGCACCGTGGAGTTCCTGCTCGCCGAAGGCGAGGTGTACTTCATGGAGATGAACACTCGGGTGCAGGTGGAACACACCATCACCGAAGAAATCACCGGTATCGACATCGTTCGCGAACAGATCCGCATCGCTTCCGGGCTGCCACTGTCGGTCAAGCAGGAAGACATCCTGCACCGGGGTTTTGCGTTGCAGTTCCGTATCAACGCCGAGGACCCGAAAAACAACTTCCTGCCCAGCTTCGGCAAGATCACCCGCTACTACGCCCCTGGCGGCCCGGGTGTGCGCACCGACACGGCGATCTACACCGGCTACACCATTCCGCCGTTCTACGATTCGATGTGCCTGAAACTGGTGGTCTGGGCGTTGACCTGGGAAGAAGCGATGGACCGTGGCCTGCGAGCCTTGGATGACATGCGCCTGCAGGGGGTCAAGACCACCGCCGCGTATTACCAGGAGATCCTGCGCAATCCGGAATTCCGCAGCGGCCAGTTCAATACCAGCTTCGTTGAAAGCCACCCTGAACTGACCAACTACTCGATCAAGCGCAAACCCGAAGAGCTGGCCCTGGCCATCGCCGCCGCCATTGCCGCCCACGCAGGCCTGTAAGGAAAGTATGACCATGTCCAAGAAGATCTTTGTTACCGACACAATCCTGCGCGACGCCCACCAATCGCTGCTCGCCACCCGCATGCGCACCGAAGACATGTTGCCGATCTGCGACAAGCTCGACAAAGTCGGCTATTGGTCGCTGGAAGTCTGGGGCGGCGCGACATTCGACGCCTGCGTGCGCTTTCTCAAGGAAGACCCGTGGGAGCGTCTGCGCCAACTGCGCGCGGCGCTGCCCAACACCCGCTTGCAGATGCTCCTGCGCGGCCAGAACCTGCTGGGCTACCGCCATTACAGCGATGATGTGGTCAAGGCGTTCGTGGCCAAGGCCGCCGTCAACGGCATCGACGTGTTCCGTATTTTCGATGCGATGAACGACGTGCGTAACCTGCGGGTGGCCATCGAAGCGGTGAAGGCCGCCGGCAAGCACGCCCAGGGCACCATCGCCTACACCACCAGCCCGGTGCATACCATCGAGGCGTTCGTGGCCCAGGCCAAACAGATGGAGTCCATGGGTTGCGACTCGGTGGCGATCAAGGACATGGCCGGCCTGCTGACCCCGTATGCCACTGGTGAACTTGTCAAGGCGCTGAAGGCCGAGCAATCGTTGCCGGTGTTCATCCACTCCCACGACACCGCCGGCCTGGCCGCGATGTGCCAGCTCAAGGCCATCGAAAACGGTGCCGATCACATTGATACCGCGATCTCCAGCTTCGCCTGGGGCACCAGCCATCCGGGCACCGAATCAATGGTTGCGGCCCTTAAAGGCAGTGAATTCGACACGGGGCTGGACCTGGAGCTGTTGCAGGAAATCGGCCTGTACTTCTACGCCGTGCGCAAGAAGTACCACCAGTTCGAAAGCGAGTTCACCGCAGTGGACACCCGCGTCCAGGTCAACCAGGTACCGGGCGGGATGATCTCCAACCTCGCCAACCAGTTGAAAGAGCAGGGCGCACTGAACCGGATGAACGAAGTGCTGGCGGAGATCCCGCGGGTGCGCGAAGACCTCGGCTTCCCGCCGCTGGTGACCCCGACCTCGCAGATCGTCGGCACCCAGGCGTTCTTCAACGTGTTGGCCGGTGAGCGCTACAAGACCATCACCAACGAAGTGAAGCTCTATCTGCAGGGCGGCTACGGCAAGGCGCCGGGTTCGGTGAGTGAAAAGCTGCGTCGCCAGGCCATCGGCAGCGAAGAGGTGATCGACGTGCGTCCGGCCGATTTGCTCAAGCCGGAAATGACCAAGCTGCGTGGCGAAATCGGTGCGCTGGCCAAGTCCGAAGAGGACGTGCTGACCTATGCCATGTTCCCGGACATCGGTCGCAAGTTCCTCGAAGAACGCGACGCCGGCACCCTGACTCCGGAAGTGCTGCTGCCGATTCCCGAGGCGGGCAGCGTCAGCTCCGCGGGCGGAGAAGGCGTACCGACCGAGTTCGTCATCGACGTTCACGGGGAAACCTACCGCGTCGACATCACCGGTGTGGGCGTCAAGGCCGAAGGCAAGCGTCACTTCTACCTGTCCATCGATGGCATGCCGGAAGAGGTCGTGTTCGAACCGCTCAATGAGTTTGTCAGCGGCGGCAGCAGCAAGCGCAAGCAAGCCACTGCGCCGGGTCATGTCAGCACCACCATGCCGGGCAACATCGTCGATGTCCTGGTCAAGGAGGGCGATGTGGTGAAGGCGGGCCAAGCGGTGCTGATCACCGAAGCCATGAAGATGGAAACCGAAGTGCAGGCGGCCATCGCCGGCAAGGTCACCGCCATTCATGTGGCCAAGGGCGACCGGGTCAACCCGGGCGAGATCCTGATCGAGATCGAAGGCTGAGTTAACAGCCTCGATACAACGCTTTAACCTCGGGGGGGCATGTGCTCCCCTTTTTTTTTGCCTGTGCTTTGCGCGGTCCCCCTGTGGGAGCGGGTTTGCTCGCGAAAGATGTGTGACCGCCAGCAAAAATGTTGAATGTGCGACGCTTTCGCGAGCAAGCTCGCTCCCACAGAAATGGCGGCGCTATCACCCGGATAGTCAGAACATCATCCGCCACTGCCCCATCAGCGCGACGTTGCGATTGTCCTGGCCGGTTTCACCCTTGTAGCTCACCCCCAATGTGTGTCGTGGCGAAACGGCCAGGTCCAGGCCGGCTTCCAGGAGCAAGCTATCCCGGTCCAGCTCGATGCCCTCGACGGTATAGGTCTTGCCGCCGCCGACGAGACGTTGACGGGAGCTGCCTCGGACGTCGCCATAAAGGTGTTTCCAGCCGACATTCAGGCGCGGCGTCAACCGCGCTCCCTGGTCAAGAACGAAGGGGCGGACGAGGTGCAGGCCCAGCTCGCTGGTGTAGTGGTCTTGGGTCTGGCTCTCGAGCCGCAGCGCCGCGTCGCCACCTTTCTCCGTGAAGCGATCGCGTTGGTAGCGCTGGTAGCCCAGTTGGACATAGGGCTCGATATCGAAATGCCCGACGTCCAGGTTGTAGCCGACCTGCCCGAAGACCTGCTGCGTGTTGGCGCCGTAACGACCTTTGAGTCGATCGCTGAAACCGTTGAAAGCCACGTGGCGTTTGGTGCTGCCGTCGTGATCGCCATACACCGCGCCCAGACGTAGCGCCAGCGGCCCATCCTGACGCAAGGCATAGGCGCCGACATGCCAACTGTCGAGTCGGCCATCAAATCGATGACCGTCCAGCCGCGTCTCGCTCTTGGCGCCTATGATCCCCAGGCGCCAAGTCGGGTTGATCGTCCAGTCGGTTCCCAGCAGCAAACCGGTTGTCGAATGCTTTAGTGCGTAGTCGTTCAGATGCTTACCGATGCGGCCACTGTTGCCGATGGCCTGGACCCAGACCTGCCCATTGCCATGGGCGCCCTGGGAAGTGTTCTGGCCGATGGCCGCGAGTATCCCGGTGCTGATGGGGCCGACACTGCTCAGGGTAGCGTTGCCCAGCTCAGCTGTGTCGTGGCCGCTCAACTGGTCGAGGGCATCGGCGGCGGTGACCAGGCTGCTACCGAGCAGGGCGTTGATGGCGGCGTTGGGCTTGGGAGCCGGTTGGTTGCCGGGCGTGGGCGTGGCGCTGGCGATTTTTGCGGGTTCCGCGGGCTTGGATGTGACGTGGTGGGGTCGCGGCTCGATGGCAGGCGGTTGTGGGGCTGTTGCCGTGATGATGGGTTCTGGGGCTGGTGCCAGGATGCTGGTTGCAAGTGCCTGGCCGTTCTCAGTGGTCGCGGCTTGTTCGATCGGGACATTGTTACGTGTGTAGGTCAGGCCGACCTGTTTTCCCGTGGTGTAGTCCACTGAAGCGCTCATGAACGCAAGGTCATTGACGATCTTCCCGAATTCCCCCTCGACCTTGTCCGCGTCGATCACGATGTGGCTGCTCGTGTCGATGTATTCGCCCGGTACGGCTGCGATTTTCAAGATGGCATTGTCCAGGGTGGCGGTGCCGCCGACCTTGATCGTGGCGCTGCCTTTCTTTGCGCCGATGCCATAGACGAGCGTCGCGCCCTTGGAAAACCTGAGGTCGTTGACCACTGAAGGGGCACCCATGTCAGGGCCGACCTCCATCGAGCCCGCCACGTCGAGCGCGTCGACCGTCCCACTGCCGCTGAACCTGGCCTTTTTCCCCACGAAGACCGGCCCGGCAACGGAGCCCTGGTTAGCGAACTCACCCAGCACGTGAACCGCACCGCCGATACGGCCGGTGTTGAGCAATTTGGCGTTCGAATCAATCAGGCTGCGGCTGTCGAAATCCTTGCCGTTTGACCATTCGCCTCGCTTCAAATACACATCCTGGATATTGCGTATCTCGCCTAACTCGCCGCCTTTGGCGATCTCCAGTTGCAAGACATTGGCACCGCCACCGCCGTCGGTGAGCCCGACGAGTTCGCCCTGCCTGCTGACAATCACCAGATCATCGCTGTCGTCCTTGGAGAGGGGCGTTTCCCGGGCTTTGGTGACTCTATCGATCTTTGTATCCGGGTCATCCGCGAACGCCTTGAGGCGAGCCTGCATCTCGGCGGTTGTTTCGAAGGGGAAGGTTTCCCCGGCAACTGACTGAGCCATCGAAACCTCGGCACAGCCAAGTGCCAAGGCTATGGCCAGCGCGAGGTGTTGGGGCAGGAACAGGTGTTGGGTAGGCATCGAATGCGACCTCTCATGAAGGAGGTTGCACTTTAAAAATTTCACCCTCGGCGGCGATGCCAGTCACTTTCTCGCCGCGAGCAGGATTCGGCGGACGAAATCTGTAGGCAGTTCGTACTGCGATCAGCGTGGCGGTTCGTTGGCTTTCATGGTTCGAAGCTTTGCCTTACAGCCCGCACGGACCTTTCTATTTGACCGGCGTTTGACGGAGCAATGGCCCACCACTAGGCACCTCGTCTAGGCTCGGTGAATGGTTGGGAATGAACACGTTCCTCCTGTGGGAGCGAGCTTGCTCGCGATAGCGGTGAGGCAGTCTGCAGTGATGTTGGCTGTGCCGACGTCATCGCGAGCAAGCTCGCTCTCACAGGTTTTTGTACCGTGCCATGTGAGTCATGCCGGCAACTCTGGCAGCGGCTCAGCGGTTATTCAGATACGCCTTCCCATAATGCCGCTCCATCCGCGCCTGGATCAGCTCCAGCGCTATGGACATCAACCAGTAAATGATCGCCGCCGTGGTGAGCATTTCGATGTAGCGATAGCTGGAACGACCATAGGACTGCGCCAGGAACATCACTTCCCAAACCCCCATCACCGAGATCAGCGAAGAATCCTTGAGCATCGAGATGAATTGGTTGGTGGTCGGCGGGATGATGGTGCGCATGGCCTGGGGCAGGGTGACGCGCCAGAAGATCACCGTTTCGCTCAGGCCCAGGGCGAGGGAGGCTTCGCGTTGGCCGTTGGGGACGCCGAGGATGCCGGCGCGGAAGATTTCGCTCAGGTAGGCGCCGTAGTTCAGCGACAGGGCGATGATCCCGGCGGCGATGGCGCCCGGGACCACGCCCAGTTGGGGCAGGCCCAGGTAGATCAGCAGGATCTGGATGAGCAGGGGCGTGCCGCGAAAGAATGACGCGTAGAAACTGGCGATGCCGAAGGCCACCGCGCTGCTGGACAGCCGCGCCAGGGCGGTGATGAAGCCCAGCAATGACGAGGCGACGATCGAGCACAGGCACAGGAACAATGTCAGCACCGCGCCCTGCAAAAAGCCATTGGGCGCCAGGTGCACACCCAGCAGGTTCGGCAGTTTGTCGAGGATGATGGAGAACTTCAGGTCGAAGCTCAGGAAGAAACTCGCGAACAGCACCAGCATGGCCGCCCAGGTCAGATACAGCCGGGTGCGGAAACCGAAAATTTTCTGCAGGCGTGACTCAGCCACCGATGGCGGTGGCTGAGGGGGTGGAAAAGAAGTCATTGGGTGATGTCGGCGCCGATCCATTTTTGCGAGAGTTTGCTCAAGGTGCCGTCCTGTTTCAACTGGGCGAAGACTTCACGCACCTTGCTGTCCCACTGGGCGTCGCCTTTTTCGATGGCTACCGAGTTCGGTTCGGAATAGAGCGGCTCGCCGGCCAGCTTGAAGCGCTTGTCTTCGGTCAGGCGTGGCTGCGCCGTCACCAGGTTGGTCAGCACCGCGTCCAGGCGCACCCCGGCGCCCAGGCCCAGGTCCTGGAACGCCACGTTGTCGGTATCGTACGGGGCGATCTGTACATCCTCGAACGGATAGCTCAGTTGGGTATCCTCGGCGCCTTCGATCACCAGGTTCTTGTTCAGGTAGCTTTCGTAGCTGGAGGCGCTGGTGAGGCCGACCTTCTTGCCGCTCAAGTCCTTGGCACCGTGGATACGGTCGTCCTTGGCGTTGACCACGATCACCGCGGGCGAAGCGTAGTACTGCACCGGGAAGTCGAACACTTCGGCGCGGGCCTTGCTCGGGGTCATGGAGCAGATGCAGATGTCATAGCGTCCGCTCCAGTGACCGGCCGCAATCACGTCCCAGGACGGCGTCTCCAGGCGCAGCTTCACTCCCAGTTTCTGCGCCACGGCCTTGGCCACATCGACGTCGAACCCGTCGAGTTGGTTCTGATCGTTGAGGAACGAGAAGGGCGGATAGCTTTCCATCAACACGCCGACCAGTTCTTTTTTCTGTTCGATGCGGTCCAGCGTGGCACCGGCAAACGCTTGCGAAGAGGCGGCCAGGAATGTCAGGCCCAGGGCCAGCAATGGTTGTGATTTCACGGAAAGTCCCTGGGTAGAAAAATAAGTTGTAGTTAACCGAATGGTGCGTATTAAATAGTTATAAGAACAACTCCGGTAGTGAGTATTTTTCATAAGCTTATGAGTGAATCGCATATGGGCGCAGCAACGACAGTCATTCTCGATGGCGGCATGGGCCGCGAACTGCAACGCCGGGGCGCGCCGTTCCGACAGCCCGAGTGGTCGGCCCTGGCCTTGAGCGAAGCGCCCCAGGCGGTAGAAGCCGTGCACGCGGCTTACATTGCCAGCGGCGCCAACGTGATCACCAGCAATAGCTATGCGGTGGTGCCGTTCCATATCGGCGAGGCGCGTTTCGCCGCCGAAGGCCAGGCCCTGGCCGCGTTGGCTGGCGAGTTGGCGCAGCGGGCGGTACAGGCCTCAGGCAAAGCGGTGCGCGTGGCCGGGTCGCTGCCGCCGCTGTTCGGTTCCTATCGGCCGGACCTGTTCGACGCTTCCCGTGCCAGTGAACTGTTGGCGCCCCTGGTAAACGGCTTGGCCTCCCATATCGATTTGTGGCTGGCCGAGACCCAAAGCTCCACGGTCGAAGCGCGGGCGATTCACGCCGGTTTGCCGAAGGACGGCAAGCCGTTCTGGCTGTCGTTCACCCTGAAAGACGAAGACACCGATGAAGTGCCGCGCCTGCGCTCCGGTGAACCGGTGGCGGACGCCGCCGCGGTGGCGGCCGAACTGGGCGTCGAGGTGCTGCTGTTCAACTGCAGCCAGCCGGAAGTGATCGGCGCGGCGATTGACGCTGCCCGCGATACCTTCGAGCGCCTGGGCGTGACGATCCACATCGGGGCCTACGCCAACGCCTTTCCGCCGCAACCCAAAGAAGCGACCGCCAACGACGGCTTGGACCCGTTGCGCGAAGACCTCGATCCACCGGGTTACCTGCAATGGGCGGCGGACTGGCGCAAGCGCGGGGCCAGCCATTTGGGTGGCTGCTGCGGGATCGGGCCGGAGCATATTGCGGTATTGGCACAGCAACTGGGCTGAGCCGTCTGGCGGGTGACTGCCCTCACGGCAGGCCAGCCCCACGGCCATGGATAGAGGGCGACACGTTGGATTACGTTTTTCGCCAGGCTGCCTAGCCACGCTATAAATATGTATGCCGTTTGGGCGGCGACGGCGCGATAGGGTCCGGATTCTTCAATCAGAACCGGACCATTCAGATGGCTACTTTCTCCAAAGACGATCCGGCCAACGCCGTCGTCCCCCAGGGCGAACCGCTCAGTGCCCAGGCAAGGGTGCAACTCAGGCAACTGGAGTTGCTGGACAACAACCAGATTCAACTCACTCAGTTGTTTGCAGGCCTTCCCACGTTCGACGGGGTGCTTGGGAACCTGCTGGTCAGCCTGCTCAAGGCGAAGATTCCCGCCGACAGATTCCGCCCATCGCTGCTTGCGGATATCGATCCAGATAACTGCTACGTGAACCGCTTTACCACGGACCAGGCCGGTGATCGCGCCCTGACGTCCTCGGAGCGTTTCACCGATGTCCTGCGCAACGGTTTGTTCAGCGACACGGCGCCTGACTTCACAAACGGTGGCGTCGGCTTCTTCATCCGTCCGGACTCGCTGGAGGAGGCCGACAGCGTATTTGTCCGGCAACCGGACGCGCAGACGCTACGGGCCTTGGCGTCGGTGTTCCACATTTCCCGAACCGCGGCGAACGAACGGGTCAAAACTCAGTTCCGTGACGAGCTGGCGCGCTTTCGTCTTGGCGAGAACCGGGGCGACACCCGCGAGGCGACCGCAGCACCGTCCACGGCTGAAGCGGTCCTTGCCCAATTGCTTGCCCAACGATTCCTGCACCTGTTCAATTTGTATAAAGCGGATCGGGATCCTGCCGCTCCGCTCACCCAAGCCGCGCGAATCCAGCAGGCCGATGATGATCGCCTGCTGGACATCATCACCACCCATCCTTCCCAGGCTGACAGGAACCGGCTGCTAAGGGCGCCCATTCCCCACGCCTATACCGTCCTGCTCGACCAAGGCACGGATTCGCCGCAGAAATGGCCCGCGGCAATGGTGATCAAGTTCACCGATCGGCCTTCGTTGTTCCTGTATTCCCTGGAACGCGGGCTGCAGCGATTTCACGCTTTCCAGGATCTGGTCGACAACGTCCGCCCGCTCCACGAGGGCCAGGAACGCTCGATCCACGATATTTCTTCTGAATTGACCGGGCATGTGTTCGAGGTGGCGGCAGCGGACTTGCTGCAGATGCAAAGTGGCGCCCTGGAGGCGGTGTTGACTGCGCCGGACAACGCAACGGTATCCATGGATGTCTTTGCCCAACGAACGGAAGCAGCCCTTGGCTTGCCCATGTTGTCACTGGCCGGGCCACTGGCGGCCCGCCAGGAAACCTTGGTGGACAATCGTCGCCCGGGTTTCTACAAAGCCGCGACGCGGGCCGAACAGGCCCGCTATCGCGAGCTCGAAGGCCGGGTATTCCAGGCCGTCTACGCGTTGGGCAGCGGTGTCCCGACGCTGGTGCAGTTCACTCGCCAGAAGATCCGGCAATACCTTCAGCAAAGCATCCACCCGCGCATAGAACCGGATCCGGACCGGACCATGGTCAAGCTGTTCTTCGGCGACCGGGCCAATCCGAGGCAGTCCCGGACCAGCAGTCTGACGCAATTGATGCTCGATAATCTGCGTGCACCGCAGTACCCGAACGCCATGAGAGAAGTGCTGGCCGTTGACCTGGTCGACCGGCATGGTCAACGTGTCCGGCACCCGGCAAGCGGTTTCCTGATCACGGTGACCGGGAGCGAACTGGCCCGGATGGCGTCGAGCATCGATGCCGGTGGCCGCTATGAAATCCTGCTTCGCGAACAAATGAACGCGCCGCAATACAAGGCGGCCTGGCAGGCGGCGTACCTGGCCAACCTGGAGTTCAAAGGTTACGCGGCCGGGCTCCGGGGCGATGAAGTGTTCAAGGCGACCGTGATCAATCCCGACGTCAGCCGACCCAAGGCGCAGAAGCTCGTCGCGGGCTGGCTGGAGGCGGTGCTGCAATCGCCCACCGCCGCCAAGCGCGCATTGGTCGGCGGGCGCAGCGTGCGCATCTACGGTCTTCTCCTGGGCGGCACCGTCGGCTTGCAGCATGGCACGACGGGCAACGCGATCAGTATCGATGGCGTGCTGATTCTGTCAGACCAGGCGGGGCCGCTGATCGAAGGAACCGTAGGCGTCTATTTCCCGGACAGCCCTCATGGCGATGACTTCCACGAATTTTCGGACCTGAGCGATGGCGTCACGGGGTTGCTGCAGCAAGAAGAATGGCGCACGTATTTCCGTTCGCGCATGTCCACCCTCGACTCGGAGGAGATCAAGCGTGCGTTGGGGCAATATCGCGGTCGCCCCATGGTCCGGGGGTTCCTGATCAATGGCCATTTCCTCGAGGACTTTCACCGGGCCCACGTCAATTTCCACAGTGCCCATGCCGATCACCGCTCCAACAGCAACCGGGATATCAGCCACCAGACCGCCATGAGGCTGGTGATGATGGTGGTGGAGCTGGTCATGGACCTGGCTGGCCTGTTGCTTATCCCCGGTTTCCAGATGCTCGCGCGTGCGGTCAAAACGGGCTTGCTGGTGCTCAAGACCGGTGCCGTGCCCACGCACCTGGACACGCTGATGTTCGTGCACACGGTGGCGAACACCCGACGGTCGCCAGGCCTCGGCGGTGTGCCATTCAAGGTGCGAGGCCAGGGGACTTTTCTGCCGGCAGCGGCTCGGCAGAACTCGACTGAAGCGCGGCTCGGATTGCCCTTGGAGGACGCGCTGTATCGCCGTTATGCCGTGATGGATACCGCGCTGCTCCAAGGGGTGCCAGTGGATGTCCGGGGCTTCTATCGTCCTACTATCACCGATGGCGCGACGGGCCGCGTCACGCGTCAGGTCTATGTGCGCCAACCCGATGGGACGGTGTTCCGGGTGCACGACCATACGCCGCTCAACGCCAGCGAAGCCACCATCGTCAACCCGGCCACAGGGTTGAGCATCCGCTCCAGCGGGGTGATGAGGAGTACCGTGGCCCGTGGGCCCGATGGCGAGTGGCGCGCCGTAGGGTATGGCCTGGGCGGAGGAGGCAAGCGGCCGTCGCAACGCTCTCCCCAACCGGGTCCCTCAGACCCCAAACGGTCGGCGCCATCGCTTCGCGCCGTTTCTGCCCTGATCCGGACGCCGGGGGTATGGGACGTCCAGATCATGGAACTGGTGCCTTCATTCATCACCCGTATTGCGAGTTGGCCGCGAAATCGCAGCTTGCTGATCATCGACCGACGCCATGGGCGCCGGGATTGGACCGTGCGTTTCACCCCAGGGCAGTACGAAAGCAGCTACCCATCGGGCGCGCATCCGCTCAGGTCAAGCACCGACGTGGTGCTGATACGCACGGAGGAAAACCATTACACCTTGAGGCTCGCTGACGATACGGACGTCACGTTCGCGGCCGACGGCGATTGCTTCTTCAACGCCGTCGCGCGGGGATTGAACGAGGGGCAGACGCAGCCGAGGTTTTCGATGCAGGGATTGCGCAATGAAGCGGCCGCCTACATCGACCAGCACCCGGAACTCAACAATTACCTGGTGACGCAGCCCACCGGGTTGCAGCAGGCACTCGCCGATAACGCACGTTCCCTGGAGAACCTGTTGGGCGAAGGGGCGGTATTCGACCTGAGTCAGATTGTCTACGGGGTGCGTAACCCGCATAACCTGTTTCAACCGCTGTTGAGGCTCTTGCACCTGCATGCAGACGACATGGCGCGCAGGGTATTGAACCACGCGTCCGACGCCGCCTTGCCACCGGAAATACTGCGCCACATCGGCAGCTTCGTGTCTCCTCGGGCCCCGGGGCGACCGGTGCTGAGCAGCATTCCCTACTACACCCAAAACGATCAGTCCTTGCGGAGCTTTTTCGAGGACACGCTGCTGGCGCCTGTCGAGCCTACGGAAGTGGGCGAACTGCTCAACAATGAATTCCTCATGTTCTCCCAGGACGTGATCCACATCATGCTCGAATACGGAGTCAAGGCCCGGGACCTGACCGATCACCACCCCAAGAACAGCATGGCGTACGTCCCCTACGACCAGGCCGTGCATGGTCATCTCAGCGAAGAGCAGCTCGAAAACACGCTCAACGGCGCCTATCTGGTGGACAGCGGCGACTTGAAGAAGGTCGGGACAAGGTTCAAGGAGGAAACCGGCCGCAGCATGTTCGACGATGAAGATCTGTTGGCGCAATTCATCCAATACGACCGGGCCGAGGACCTGGTCGATCTGCTGACGGTCGCCCTCCAACGATTCCCTATCTTATCGAGTCGGGCGAACATCCTGCTCAAGTCCCCCTTGATCGCTTCCAACCTGGGCGGGCTGTTCCCTATGAACCTGCTTTCGCAATGGATACGCACCCCTGGCTTATCCGATGCGCGGCTTGACCTCATTGCCCGATATCTCACGGGCCGTTATGACGAACTGGAGCTTTACGGCAGCATCGATATCCGTTGGATGCAGCCGTTCGATGATTGGAATCTGCAAAACCTGTTCACGCATCGGCAGGCCTTGCTGGAGTTCTCCGGCTTTATCCTGGAGGCCCGATACGTCCGGGACAGCGACTTGTCTGCTGTCGCCAGGTTGTTCAATGCACCGGGGCAGCCGTTTTCCAATAGCCGGATCGCTGTCCTGTTCGACAGGCCGGACCTGTGGTCGTCCATTCTCGCCATGCGCGGGATCACGCGCGCAAGCGCCAGGACCATTTGGCAGGATCTGATGGGGCCGCACTTCAGCAACGACAACATCCGGTTCGTGCTGGGCCGACCCGGCTCGCTCGACACCGAGTGGACATTCACGAGCGCCTTGATCGACAGCCTGACCCAGGACGAGGCCCGGGCGCATCGACTGATCCTGGATGCCTACAGCATGAGCGACAGGCAAGCCCAGTACTTCCTCTACAATTTCAATTTCTCAGGAGGGGGCGTGGGGCACAGCCGGTTGAATTTCGCCAGTTATGTGAGCGCCCATGGGGCCATACCGCAATGGGCCTGGCCGTATGCCCGAAGAGGGGTAACGCCCGAGGTGCTCGAGCCATTCCTGGCCACGAGGAAACCGCCTGAGGCCTGATAGGCCGTCTTCCAACCAGAAATCGTGGCGAGGGAGCTTGCTCCCGCTGGGCTGCGCAGCAGCCCCAAAAAGGCCGGACACAATCAACCTGGCCCATCGAGGCGGCAGACTCTAGGGCTGCTGTGCACTCCAACGGGAGCAAGCTCTCTCGCCACGGGTTTACGAGGCAAGTGGCCGGCATCGAACCTAGGACCGGCACTCCACCAAGCCGCGCACCTGCCCGTTCTCGCGCTGGTTCTCGTCGCTCAACCAGCGCTCGAACCCGGCGCCGATAGCGGGCCACTCCGAATCCAGCATCGAATACCACGCGGTGTCGCGGTTCTGGCCCTTGACCACCATGTGCTGGCGGAACACGCCTTCGAACGTGAACCCCAGCCGTTCGGCGGCATATTTGGAGCGAGCGTTGCCGTTGTTGCACTTCCACTCCAGCCGGCGGTAACCCAGGGCGAAAGACTCCTTGGCCAACAGGTAGACCGCCTCGGTGCTTTTCGGCGAGCGCTGCATCGGCGCGCCGAAGGTCACGTGGCCGATCTCGATGCGGCCCTGGGCCGGGACGATGGACATGAGGCTGAGAATGCCCTGCACCTCGCCGCTGGCGCGGTCGATCACGCTGAAGAAATACGGATCGGTGTGGGCGGCGTGGTTGTTCAGCCAGGCATCGAACGCGCCGCGCTCCTTGAACGGGCCATAGGGCAAGTAATCCCAGAGCTTCGGGTCGGCCCCGGGACCTTCGAGGGCTTGCCACAGGCCGTCGGCGTGCCGCGCCGGATCGAGTTTTTCCAGGCGGATGAAACGACCTTCGAGCAACTGCGCAGACGGCGCCGGGACACCTTTCCAATCAGCGAGTGAAGACGACATGGGCGCTCCTTAAAGGGCTTTGCGAAATTGAATGAAGCCTGGGCGCTCGGCGATGCGCTCGTATAGCTGGATCGCCGTGGCGTTGGTTTCGTGGGTCAACCAGTGCACCTTGCAGCAGCCATCGGCCTTGGCGGTGGCGTAGACGAACTCGATGAGCTGGCGACCCACACCGGTGCCACGGCTCTGTTGCGTCACCAGCAAATCTTGCAGGTAGCAGGAGTTCTCGATACTCCAGTTCGAACGGTGATAGATAAAGTGCACCAGGCCCACCGCCGTGTCGCCCTTCCAGGCCAGGGCAGCATGGGTCGGTTCACGCTCATCGAGCAAGCGCTGCCAGGTGCTTTGGCTGACCGCCTCCGGCAGTTCGGTGTTGTAGAAGCGCAGGTAGGCTTGCCACAACGGCAGCCAGGCGGCGTGATCGTCGGCGCTGACGCGGCGGATGTCGAGTTGGCTCATGTTCACTCCTTGGACGATGGTTCAGGCATCAGGTGGGCGAGGGCCCGGTCCTGCGGGTCGGGGCTGGCAGCGAGCCCGCTGCGGACCCCGGCGGCATCCGCGGGGCTGCGGTTCTGGCTGAGCTTGCGCTTGCCTTCCAGGCGCAGGACGGGCAGGGCGAAGCCGACGATGGCCTTGAGCATGCTGTCGATGTACTCGGCCGGTGCATCATCGATCTTCCACGGCTGCTCGCGAGCGGTTTCGTGGCGGTCGGTAAGGGCGCCGACCAGGTTGCGCAGGCGCTGCGTGTCGCTGAACACCTCAGCGTTGCCGTAGGCGTGTACGGCCACATAGTTCCAGGTCGGCACGACTTTGCCGTGTTCGGCCTTGCTCGGGTAGAAACCCGGGCTGACGTAGGCCTCGGCACCGGTGAATATCACCAGGGCCTCGGCGCCGGCTTCCAAGTCGCGCCATTGTGGATTGGCTCGGGCCATATGCCCGTAAAGGGTGCCGTTCGGCCCGTGTTGCGTGGCCAGCAACAGCGGCAGATGGCTGGCCTGCACACCGTGTTCACCGTGGGTGACCAGCACGGCCAAGCGGCAATCGCCCATCATCTGGTGCAACTGAGGCAGGTCATCGACGGCAAAGGCTTTGGGGTTGTACATGATGATTTTCCTTGGCGAATGCGAGCATCCTAGGCAGGCTATTGGTCTGTTGTAAGAGCCACTTCTGGCCAATTCAATAGGTCCATTCGTGAGGGCTGTCATGCACAACGTCGTGCCGCCACTGTCGTTCAACCCCGCCGGCATCGAGCTGGACCGCCGCCAGGGCCTCAGCCGCCAGCTTTACCAGGCGTTGCGCGCTCGGGTGCTGGACGGACGCCTGGCCAGCGGCACGCGCCTGCCGGCCAGCCGTGACCTGGCGGCAGCCTTGTCGATCTCGCGCAACAGCGTGGTCCGGGCCTACGACCAGCTCTACGCCGAGGGCTTCATCGAAGGGCGGGTAGGGGACGGCACCTATGTGGCAAAACTGTCCTCGATGACCCTGCCGCTGAAAAACATATCCACAAAAGTATCCACAGGGTTTTCAACAGGCTTACCCACAGCCTTATCCACAGACTGGCTCGATTTGCCTGTGGTTTCATCCAGTAAAGTTATCCACAGCGATGCATTGAATCGGGTCGAAAACCACCATTTACCCCAGCCGCCCAGTGGCCCGCCGCGAGCATTCAGGGTCGGTGTGCCGGCTTTCGATCTGTTCCCTTTTGACGTCTGGGCCAAGCTGAACGCGGCTTTCTGGCGTAAGCCGGATTTGCAGCAGTTGTGTTATGGCGACTCCCAAGGGGATGCGCGCCTGCGCGGGCTGATCGCCGCTTACCTGCGCAGCTCCCGGGGGCTGCACTGCACGGCTGAACAAATTGTGATCACCAGTGGCGCACAGCAGGGCATCAGCCTTTGTGCACAGCTGCTGGTAGACCCGGGCGACGTCGTGGCGGTGGAAAATCCCGGTTATCGCGCGGCCGGGCATGCGTTCGCCGTCGCCGGTGCCGACGTCAAGGGAGTGCCGGTCGATGATGAGGGCCTGGATTGCACGGCGCTCGGTGGGTTGAGCCACTGCCGGCTGGCCTACGTCACCCCGTCCCATCAGTACCCGACCGGGGTGGTCATGAGCCTGCCACGGCGCCTGGAACTGCTGGCCTGGGCCGAACGCAACCACGGCTGGATCGTCGAGGACGACTACGATGGCGAGTACCGCTACAGCGGCGCGCCCCTGGCGCCTTTGGCCGCATTGGATCGCCAGGGGAGGGTGCTCTACGTCGGTACGTTCGGCAAAGTGGCGTTCCCGGCCTTGCGCCTGGGCTACCTGGTGCTGCCGCCGGGCCTGGTCAACGCCTTCGCCCGGCGTCGCGCCGTGGACGTGCGCCATTCCGAAGTCAGCACCCAAGCGGTAATGGCCGAGTTCATGGCCGCCGGGCATTTCCAGCGCCACATCCGGCGCATGCGGCGGGCCGCGCTGGTCCGACGAGACGCGCTGCTGGCGGGTTGGCCCAAAGACATTCCAGGGGTTGGCAGCTTGCCGACCGTCGTGGCCGGGTTGCATGTCACGGTGCCGGTGGACAGCCTCGCCCGGGAGCGCGAACTGATTGCCCAGGCGACGGCGGCGGGGGTCGAAGTCAATGGTTTGAGCAGTTATTGGTTGCCCAGCACCACCACGGCTATCCACGGCGGGTTGGTGCTGGGATTCGCCGCGGTCCCGCCCACGGCGATCGCGACCGCGTTGGCGAGTCTGACCCAAGCCTGGAGGCCCTGACACCCCGGTTCATGACTGTAATACGGTTCACTTAAGGCAATCGACAACCTGTGGCGAGGGAGCAAGCTCCCTCGCCACAGGTCGATCATTTTCCTAAATGAATTGCATTGCGCTCATGAGCGGGCTTTATGAAAGAACACTTCCTTGGCCTGGTCCACGGCAATTTCGCTGCGATAATGGTCGACCAGTTCACGCTGGGTGAGAGGCTGGATGTCTTCGATTTCGACGGTTTCCTGACTGGCTTGCTCGATGGTTTTCAAGCGTGCGGAAAGAAATGCATAGGCGGGAACCCAGCTTTTCGAGTAACGAAAATCCGCGAACCAGAGGGTTTTATTGGTCTTCACGTCCTTGATCTCGTACCGGTCGAGATAGCCGTGGGGCGGGGTCTTGATGCGTTGACGGCTCTTTTGTTTGGTGATGGAAATCTGGTTGCGGCTCTTGAGCCACAGGATGCTGCTCATGGTCGGCGGGCGTTGCTTGATGAGATTCAGGACCGTGTCGAAGCCCAGGATGTAAAGGGCGCTCGACTCCCTTTCGAGTTGCGCGCGCAAGGTTTCCGCCGCGCGCCGTTGTTCTGCCGGCAGTTCGAACGTTTCGTTGGAGGCCACGCCTTGGGCCTGGTCGAGTGCTTTTTTGATTGCCGCGCTGATTTTTTCCATCCTGCCGGCGTGGGCGTTGAGGATCATCCCGAGCCCGGTGGGCGTTTGGGTGGGTGTCTTTGCGGTTTCTGCGATCTGCGCCTTGAACGCCGCCAGGCCGTTGATCAGGTCATTGCCCTTGGCGACGCTGATGTTCAACGCCGGGACAGCGGCCGGTGCAGCATCGGGCTTCAGGTGAGGAATCCATTCGCCGCTTTCCTTGCGATGGAACGTAACAATGATCTCCCCCGAGAAGGGTTTTTTCACATCGACCCAGTCCGTTTCCTCCATGAGCTTGGACAAGCGCGGCTCGCCACTGACCAGGCCCCAAAAGCGCGCGCGGATGAATTTTTTTCGAGGCCTGGGCCGTTGTTCGTAAGGCGCCCCCGAGCTTCGCTGATTCTTTCTTTCCTCCAAGGCGGCCCCCAGGTGATGCAACGTCCATTGCTCCAGCGTGGCGATCCCTGAGCGCAGCCGCGCCAGTTGTAACGGCTGCACGCTGCCCTTGTATTCGTTGCCCAGGTATTGGAGATGTTCACCGATGGCCACGAACTGTTCGGCCAGGCTGCCGAATGCATCGATTCGCTCGTCCAGCCGGATCACGCTTCGCTCATCGATCGCGTCACGCAGGCTCTGGAACGCCACCGTGGCGTTATCGACGACCTGGTTGAGCGCCTCCCAGCCTTCGGGCATCGACTCGACGCTTTCCAGCGACAGGCAGAGATGGCGATACATATCCAGTTTGATCATTCGAAGGTCGGCGCCCGTATAGAGCGGCATTTTCTTGCGGTGCCGATGGACAAATTCGAAGCCTTCGTAGCCCACAGTCTTCAGCTCGGTGAAGCGTGTTTCCATATAGTCCAGGCGTTCGATCATGTCGTCGCCGACGCTGATCATGCTCTCGGCCGCGTCGATGTGCTGTTGCTCCAGCACCTCGACCCCGGAGGTGATCATGCCCTTGGCCTTGTTCAAGGCCGGGATGAATCGTTCCTGGAGCGCCTCCATTTCGGCGAAGGTGAAATCGATCTGCGCGTTCAGGTAGCCGAGCCGGGTGCGAGCGTAGTCGGGCCTCGACTGGAAGAGCGGCCATTCCATCAGGGTCCGCAACGCCTTCTCGTAGTGTTCCCGCTGTGTTTTCAGCAGGCTCACATATTCGTCGCGCTTTATTTCCTTGGCCGGCCCCGCAGCCTCGTTCATTTCCTTGGCTTGCATGGTCAGCAATTTCTGGTTCTGTGGCTTTTTTTCTTCGAACCGATTGAGTGAGGCAAGCAGCTCGGTGCGGCGCCCTTGCGCGTCGGCGATGACTTTTTGCCGGATGCCTTTGGAGCCGATGCCACGCAATCGCAGGCGCGTATCGATATGCCATGTGCCGTGGGTATCATTGATCAAGGGCGGCCCCTCGCGGGTGGGATCTTTTCCGTCGACGATAAAGACCGATTCGCCTTCGACTTTCACTTTGAACCAGCTCCCCGCCATTTTTGCGTACCAGCTCCCGCTTCGTTCGTAGAGCCCTTTCAGTGCGCCTTCGGCCTGGAGTTGCCCAGGCTCTGCGGGCTCGTCGATGCTCAAGGCATCCAGGAGCCGGGTGGTTTCCCTCGAGCGTCCCATCAAGGCGCCACTGGAGCGGATGGGCTCGTAGTGTTCGGCCGGCAGCGCCGTGCTCGACAACGGTTCGAGCTGTTCTATCACCAGTTGATGTTCGGGTTTTGGCAGGCTCTCCAGTTCGCGCACCTCCTTCGATGCCTGTGCCCGATTCGGACTCCTGGCGGCCCTGGCGCGGTCAATGGCATGGGTAATGATCGCCAATGCGAGGTTCAGCAGCAGGTCGGTGAACGCTTCCCACTTGACCGGGCGATTGGCTTCGTCGTTGCGCTGCGTCAGCTTGTCGATGTCGTCCATGATCTGCCAGAGCCAGGCCGCGGTGCCGACGGTGGTCCCCAGGTAAGGCAAGACCAGGTTGAAAATCAGCCAGCCTGTCCGCTTGAAGGTCTCCCAGCGATTTTCACGGTTGGACACCGCTTGCCGATCGGCCAGCTCCACCAGGGCATCGGCGTTGGCCTTGAACAACAGCGGCAGGAAATCCGCCCCGAGGGTCTTGTCGGTCAACCTGACGGGGCCGCTATTGGCCAATGAAGTCAACGGGGCGGCCACGAACGCCACGATGCTCCAAGGGGAGGGCAGCAAGTCAGGGAAGACGAACCGGCCGTAATCGTCGCGCACCCCATCGGGCAACCACGCCAGCACCGATTGACGCAAAGAAGGGGTTTGCTTGATCGCGTACAACAGATTGCTGAACGACGGGTACTGGCTCAACTGCGGCTCCATCATGGGGCGATACAGCAGGCAGGGCCCGGCGCTCGAGTCCTCGGGGCCGATGATGAACATATTGGCCACGACATCCTCCGCGTCGCCCAGTTGCAGCTCGGGCACGAAGGCCAGTTTGCGCAGGACGATGGTTTTTCCATCCACCTTGCGATTGGCTTCTTCGGGCTGCATCAGTGCGGCGACGTAGCGGTAGCCCCGATCGTCCAGGTGACCCAGGCCACGGATCTTGCATTCCAGCGCGAGCATCGGGAGCTGGATGCGTAACTGGGACGTGTAGAGCTTTTCGCGGCGGCTCGACTCTGCCGGATCGTCGAGCAGCTTTTGCTTGATCAGCTCGGGGTAGACACGGCCGATGTCGACCTGGGTGATGAGGCTCTCGACGTACGCGACGGTCATCCAGTCGGGCAACTCGGTGTCGTCCACGAACTTGACGATCTTGTCGCCAAGGGGGAGCGCGATGAGGTTTTGCAAGGCGAGCTCGACAAGGCTGAACCGGGTGGTCTCGATCTTGCCGGGCACCACGAAGCTGCCCCAGACCACGGGGCTGCGCACCTCGATCTCGATGGCCTCCAGGTCGAGCTTCGAGGCGTCGGCATGCTTCGAGACCATCCGCTTCCTCAGCAGGCCGAGCGCATATTCCTTGAGGGGAGCAATCCCATCCAGGTAGGTTTTGCCGGCATGGGCCTGATTCAATATCGACAGGCGCTTCATGTGCTGGGCGAACAGGATCTGGTCGGTCGGCGAGGCCCCCAGCAACCAATCGGGTATTTGTTTCTGGAACAAGGCCACGAGCGCATCGTCGTCCGTTTCTTCGTTGGCCGGGGGCGGTGTGTTTTCGTAGATCGCCCATGTTTGCGGAAAGGTCCCGAGGATCGTGACTTGCTCGGCGATGATTCCGCAGGCTTTGTGATCGAAAATATTGCCGTCGGGCTCGTACAGTCGCCATTGGAGTTTCCGGTAGCTGCCCGGAACGAAGTGGGACGGCAAAGACTCCCCAAAGGCCTGCCGCGAATCGAACTTCTCGTAGGCGTTGTTGAGCGAGTAGGTCAGGATGACTTCCTTTTTATCGACCGTACCGATCAGCACCACGAGCGAGGTGTCACCCAGGCGTCTGACCTCAGGGCCATCGACTTTATCGATGTCGATCAGGTACGCGTGGGTGTCATAAGGGTCGTTGTCCTTACGGTCCTTGCGGTCGGGGTAATGGAACAATTGCCGGGCCATGGCGCATTCAGTGGCCGTCCAGCCCTCGATGCGCGTGACATCCCAGGCCTTGCGCAGGGTATTGGAGAGTTCATGCCAGAGTGGGCCGGACTCGCCCTGCGGCGCATTCCAATACGCCAGTTGCTGCTCCTGACAGGCCGTCAGCATGGCCGGTACCAGTTCGTTGAGCAGACGCCCGATCTGGTCGATGCGCACCGGCAAATGCACTTCGGGCTCGGTGAGCGGCAATTGGGTCAGGAAGTGCAAGCCTTCGATCAGCAGCACCGGGTCGCTTTTTTCGTTCACCAGCCCGGCCAGCATCTCGCTGAGGGTTTCGTAGCGGGTCGGGCGCCGCACGATTTCGTCATCGACAATGTCCCAGGACGGCTCGCCGACCAAGGTATTGTGCGGATCGAGGTTGAGCGTGGGGTAGAGCTTCTTGAGGCCATCGCTCAGGAGTACGGCCGCGACCTCTGGATAAGTGGGCCCTGCGAGCAACTGGTTGTAAACCGCTTCCTTGGGGTCGGCTTTGGGCCTGGTGTTAGACGTAGATGTCATCTGAGTCTCCCTGTCTTGTGATCCATGGCGTTCCCGGAGCGAAACGCTCGGGGTTTTCCATGCTAGGGCGGCTCAAAACGGGGAAGGTGGTAACTATGTATGGGACATGGGAGGGGACGGGGAGAGCGCCTGTGGGAGCGAGCTTGCTCGCGAAAGCGGTGTATCAGGCGCCAGTGATGTTGAATGTGCCGGCGCCTTCGCGAGCAAGCTCGCTCCCACAGGTTTTCTGCTTAGCTTGACGATCTCATTGACCGGATTTGATCCGCGTCCAGGCCCGTGTCCGCGCCCGTTCGGCATCCCGTGGCAAGGGTTGCAAAGTGTAGAGCGTGGTCATGGCCGCTTCGGTCGGGTACAGGTTGGGGTTGTTGCGGATCGCCGGGTCGACCATCTCGGTCGCGTCCTTGTTCGGGTTGGGATAGCCGACAAAATCACTGACCGGCGCGATCACCTGCGGTTGCAGCAAATAGTTGATGAAGGCGTAGGCGTCCCCTGGGTTGGCGGCGCCTTTGGGAATGGCGAGCATGTCGAACCAGATTGGCGCGCCTTCCTTGGGCAGGCGCATGTCCACCTTCACGCCGTTCTTGGCCTCCTTGGCGCGGTTGGCCGCCTGGGAAAAGCTGCCGGAGTAACCCACCGCCACGCAAATGTCGCCGTTGGCGATGTCGGCCATGTACTTGGACGAGTGGAAATAGGTGATGTGCGGGCGAATCTTCATCATCAGCGCTTCGGCCTTGGCGTAGTCCGCCGGCTTCTTGCTGTTGGGGTCCAGGCCCAGGTGCTGCAAGGCCAGGGGCAGGATCTCCGACGGCGAATCCAGCAGCGCCACGCCGCACTGCTTGAGCTTGCTGATGTTCTCTTCCTTGAAGATCAGGTCCCAACTGTCCACCGGCGCGTTGTCGCCCAGGGCGGCCTTGACCTTGTCCGGGTTGAAGCCGATCAGGATGGTGCCGTACATGTAGGGCACGGCGAACTTGTTGCCTGGGTCGTTGGCTTCGATCAGCTTCATCAGCTTGGGATCGAGGTGGTTCCAGTTCGGCAGCTTGCTGCGGTCCAGGGGCTGGAACACCCCGGCCTCGATCTGCTTGGCCAGGAACACGTTGGACGGCACCACCACGTCATAGCCGGAATTACCCGTCAGCAGCTTGGCCTCCAGGGCCTCGTTGGTGTCGAAGATGTCGTAGACCAGCTTGACCTGGCTGTTCTGCGCCTTGAAATCCTCCAAGGCCTTGGGCGTGATGTAGTCGAACCAGTTGTAGACGCGCAAGGTGCGCTCCTCGGCCTGGACAGCGCCGCAAAGCAGCGCGGCGCACACGGCTGGAGCCATAAAACGCTTGAGTCTGTTCATGCTGTGATTCCTCATGGGGCGCTTTGGAAACCTTCAAGAACGTTCACGGCATTGATGCCGATTTCTGCCACCGCGTAGCCGCCTTCCATCACGAACAGCGTCGGCTTGCCGAGCGCCGCGATGCGCTTGCCCATCGCCAGGTAATCCGGGCTGTCGAGCTTGAATTGCGAGATGGGGTCGTCCTTGAACGTGTCGACACCCAGGGACACGACGATGACATCGGCGTCGTAACCCCGGATTTGCCCACAGGCCTGCTCCAGCGCCGCGCTCCAGGTGTCCCAGCCGGAGCCGGCAGGCAAAGGGTAGTTGAAATTGAAGCCCTCGCCGTCGCCCTCGCCCTGCTCGTCGGCATACCCCAGGAAGAACGGAAACTCCGCCTCGGGGTGACCGTGAATCGAGGCGAACAACACGTCGCTGCGCTCATAGAAAATCGATTGGGTGCCGTTGCCGTGGTGGTAATCCACATCCAGGATCGCGACCTTCTGATGGCCCTGGTCGAGAAAGGCCTGGGCGGCGATGGCGGCGTTGTTGAGGTAGCAATAACCGCCCATCAAATCGCCGGCGGCGTGGTGCCCCGGTGGGCGGCACAACGCAAAGGCACTGCGCGCGCCGCGCTGGATGTCTGCCTGAGCGGTGAGGGCCACTTGCGCGGCGCTGTAGGCCGCCTGCCAAGTACCGGCGGTAATCGGCGCACCGCCGTCGAAACTGTAATAACCCAACTGGCCGTGCAGGCTCGTGGGGATGACCGAGCGCAGGGTTCGCGCCGGCCAGGTGAAGGGCAACAAATCACCCTCGCGGTTGTACTTGGCCCAGCGGTCCCAGGCGCCTTTGAAAAACTCCAGGTACGCCGCACTGTGGATGCGCTGGATCGGCCCCAGGCCAAAATCCTGCGGCGCCTCCACCGGCCCCAGCCCCCGCGCCTTGACCCGCTCCAACACATGATCGGCCCGGGACGGCATCTCGAAACAGGGCATCAATTGCCCATCCATCAACTCGCAGCGCCCGTGGTGCAGGTGGTGATCGTCTGAGTAGATCGTCAGCATTTTTTTGTTCTCCGCAAGGCTGGTCGGTTTGAACACAGTCTTGCGGCCAGAGGCGTTTCAGAGAACGGCAGGAGAGGCCAAAAGGGGATCGAAATGGCCAATAAGTTTGACCGTAAATCGCCCCTTGTTGGCGCGGGTGTGCGCGGGGTTGGGGCAGGGGAGCGGTCAGAGCCGGGGGCCAATCAGCTTAGAGATTATGGGCATAGCCGCGTTTTTCCTTGGTTGATTTGGAGTAATAAGCCAGATCGATTTTAAAAAGAGCGCGGACGTGGGCGAGCTGTGCTTTGAGATGAGATCGAGTCATGCGATCAGTATTTTCTGAAAACATAAGGTGGTAAATGGCAGGCCAAGTGACAGCTGCGTCCGAAAAATAGATGTCCTCACGGGGGCCCACGACTGAGATGCACTTTGTAGTAGAGAAAAGTGCAGATAAAAATTTGTCATGGATCATGGAGCAAGCGGATAGGAACAGGCGACGTTTTTTCAGGTGAGGTTCTAGGATTTTTGCAAGATCCGTATAGCCGATCTCATTCTGATTGGTCGTGAACAATCCATCTTCGTTCCCATGAGCAGAGATGTGCAGATACCGGTAACCCGACTTCCCGAACTCTGTAACGGCTTCAATGAACTGGTGTCGTGTCCTGACATAACGGTAGATGGGGTTTTTTTCGTGTAGCCTTAAGACTGAAGAAATAACACCCCCTTCAAAGCGGCCATTGCCCTCATCGTCAGGATCAAGTGTTTCAATAATGAAAACGTCAGGGGTCGAGGCCATTTAGAGGTGCTCAAGTAGTTTTGTGTGTAATGAATAATGCTTTTGATCACGCAAGACTTCGTGATTCAGCTCTGTTGAAAATAGAAAACACCGTTGGTCTTGAATTTGTCGGCGTACCAAGCAACGCCGAGAATATGCTTCATTGCTTCCTTTTCTCCGGAAGGAACATCGTCCCGGTTTTTTAAGAATTCTTCAAATTTTACATTGTGGTTGGGAAATATCTCATTTAGCTCATTTAGTTTTTTTCGTCCATTTTCTACGGTTATGGACTTGCTTTTCTTTGAAAATCTATTGGGGTACAACAGATTGAAAGAGGACGAAAGGCGCCAGTGATTGGATACCCTGAAGTCATTGAAGTAATTGAAATGCCGGTTGTAGATGTTGGTGAGCAGGACAAAATCCACGAGATCGAAGCGTTCATGCCCAATTGGACTGTCTTCGGTAAAAAAACCACCCTCACCAAACAGGTAGCCACGCCACAGTTGCATGTCGATCTCTTTGTGACAGCACACAATTAATATGTTGGTGTCTTCGACTCTGCATTGCTTGACTTTTGCTTGGGTGGATTCCAGAAAATCCTTCATTACGTTATCTAGATTTTTTCCTTCTTTAACTGTGATGCCTTGTGGCGTTAAGCGCTCACGCGCGTCCTTAAGCGCCTGCTCGCGGAGTGCGTTATGGGGCATTCTGTTTGAAAAGGTAAGCGTCACTTCGTCAGGGGAGCGTACTTCATCTTTGTAAGAGGCACATTTTACTTCGAGATTATATTTTTTCCCTTTTACGGTTACGCTGAAGTCCACATCTTTAGGCGACGTGACTTTATCTTCGTAGACGAATGCCGCGTTGGGGTAGTCGATAAATTCACTCATGGCTGTTAGCTCGCAAGCAGCCTGTATATATTGACTCTCGTTAAAAGCCCCGGCGCGAACTTGCAATTTATCTCGGATGAGACGTTTGACTGGTTTCTCGCCTATCTTAGCCTGAAGCGAATTGAGGATTTTATTCAGCGCGTGTAGGTACTCGTCGTAATGAATACTTGTTTTTACAAGGTAGTGTTGGTTGTCTGTAATTTCACTCAGATGATCGAGTAGCATGCGTCATATTTCCTTGTTCATTTGTTAGCTGAACGAATGCGCGGGGTTAGCGGGTGGAGCCCCTTGGGCATTGGCTATTCAGGTTTGATCGCGGGAAGCGAAAGGGCTGCACGTATTGCGTTCAAGGACACGTAGAAATCCTCAGTGTTGCCGAACGCCCCTCTGTAGATCTTGTGAACGAGAGCCTCATCTTGCTTGGCGATCTCAATGAACACGGCAAACGTCAAAGAGATGCCCCGTGGCAGCCGGAAGTAACCTTTGTCTATAAGTTGCTTGGCACGCAGTTCAAGCAATGGGAGATTCGTCTTGAACATAGCATCCACCTTATCGATGCTGTCCAGTTTGAGTTCGCCGCTGAGGTAGCGGTCGTATCGAATGGTGTGGTCGCTTTCATACCATTCCGAAAGAATCTCGATGCCGAATTTTTTCGCCAGCTCGGCATCCATCGCCGAAACCAGCAGATTCGACCGGGCGTAGGTGGAGATGTAGGTGTAGAACTCCCGCTCCAAGGTCTCAAGGATCAAGGCGTTTTTCGATTTGCCAAGGGTATTGGCGACAGCGGCAATGGTCCTGTCCAGGCTGCTGCTCAAATTACGCAGCGTGTAGGAGACCGTTTCGGCCTTTTCAACATCGTTCATAGGGAATGACTCTGGGAAAGCTCCTCCGACGTAGAAGAGATGGAACCATCGTCTACCTGAAAAACCATCTAGTCAATTGTGGTTCATAAAATAGAATATGGTTATTTTGTTGCGATGTGAATTTCGATGGTTCTAGGACGTGCCTTATCCCGAGGCGATCACAGAGCGGGCACCCACCACCAATCCCTTGTGGGAGCGAGCTTGCTCGCGAAGCGGCAGCATGTGACATACCCGGATTAAAGGGTGTACACGGTCCGTGGCGAGGGAGCTTGCTCCCGCTCGACGGCGTAGCCGTCGTATTGGCGGCTACGCCGGTCAAACGATTGAATCGAGATCCAGCGTATACGGTTCACCAATAGCGTACCCGTGAGCACCACGGATCAAGTCACTGTCGTCATCCCGGGCCGGTGCCATCGCCAGTTGCTCCGCCTCCCTGTTTTCCGGGTGTGCCTGCCAGCGGGCCAGGTTTTGTGCCAGTTGCCCGGGGTGTTCCGACAAGCTCCCATAGACGTCTTTTTCGCTGACCGACGCAGTGCGCAACGTAGCAAGGCGCGCGCGGGTGCTGTGCAGCTTGTCGACCTCGCGGATGAGCGCAATGTTGATATCGCTTTCGCTACGTCCATTGGGTGCGCTCCGTCCCGCCAGGGAGCGCTCTTCATCACGCAGCTGTTGGGTAATGCGTGCCAGCGCATTGTCGATCCATTCATATTCGCGTTTTGTCGCCAGTGTGCTTCCGGTTATGTGCGCTTCCTGCCAGCGCCGCAAGGTCGCCCAGCAAGCGGGGATGTAGCTGGGGAGCATGAAATGGTTGCCGGTCTGGATGAGTTAGGTCAGTAATGCAGAGCTATCCGGTGGCCTTTTCAAGCTCATGGGCCGGTGATGGTGTTGCAACGGGAATTCAAAGAATACGCTTGGTTAGACAGACAATCCGGCAGTTAACTGCCAAGAGCGGTCGGTTCTGAGCGGCTGTGTTCAGCCAAAAAACGGATGCCCACTTTTTGCTCGACACCACCATTGCCCGTGTCAAGGTCGCTGGCGGCATAGGCATGATCCCTGTGCAATTGGGAGATCGAGATACCCCGTCGATCTGCATCCACTAGGCGCAGACTGCCTGGAAGTGGCGCTTCGCTTGATGGCAAAACTGCTGCAGCGACTATGGAGGCATTACTGCACATAGCAAGGATTGATAGCCTCATAGCTATCGGATGCGTAAGCGCATAAAGTTCAGCAGTTTTTATTTTATATGCGAGCCCTTAGGAGGCATGAAGCCCGTGAGAGAATTTACTAACCCCGTCTCAAATATCGCTATATTTCTCGACTCAGAAAGGCACTTCCTAGAGGCCCTGACTCGCTGGAATTATTTCCCCAATCAGAAAGACTCTTCAACTGAACTGCCTCCCTGCTTTTCAACTAGCAGGTTTACTCCAGAGGTGGCTGCAGAACTATCTGAAATCGTGTTGACGGGCGACCGAAAGGATTTTCAATTCGACCTGGCAGAGTACAAGGCAACACGATTTAATAACGTGCCTCGAATCCTGGGCCTCATACACCCTCTTGCCTACTCGAAGATATTTACCACTCTAAAGACTTACAGAGGGGAAATACTCGAACTCATGGATGATGAAAATAGCGCCATTACTGCCGAGCAGCACAATGACGGTCGAATGTTTATCATGAATTATGAGGATCATGAAACAAAAACTAAGGACATGTTAGATCTCAGCTTTGGAGCGGAATTTAGAGCGCATGCAGACGTGGCCAATTGCTTCGGATCCATTTATACGCACTCATTGGAATGGGCAATTCAGGGATACGATGAGGCAAAGAGGCAGTTTCAGAAGAAAAACGGCCCCAAACACTGGAGCTCTGCCCTCGATACGGTGCTTCGAAATGCTAAGCGTAAAGAGACGACGGGTCTTCCTATTGGTCCCTGCACCTCAAGTATTGCCGTAGAAATCATCCTTGCGGCAGTCGATAAAGAGCTGGCAGGAAAATTTCGATTTGTTCGATACATCGACGATTACACCGCCTACTGCTGGACGCACCTAGAGGCCCAAGAGTTCATTCGTGCACTTAGCATCGCATTATATAAATACCGCTTAACGCTGAATCTAAGCAAAACTAGGATAACTGAACTTCCAGAACCATTAGTAGACCCTTGGATTACTGAGCTAAATAACGCCATCCCATGGAGGGCGGAACCCAATGGGACTTCATCTTTGTGCACGCGCGACGCGATAAACTTCTTAGACTTCGCCGTCCAATTGAAGAGAGCAGAGCCTGACGGCAGCGTCTTGAAGCTCGCCGCAGGTCTTATATGTAGTAGGGCTCAAGGCGACACCGCCGCTATAGTATTCCAGTATGTCTTGAGTCTTAGCTGGCATTACCCAATTCTCTTGCCATTGCTTGAAAAAATTGATGCCACATCCGACCTCTACGATAAGGACGCCGTAGTTCAGAAGTTCAATGGAATCTTGGAAGTCAATGCGTTACATCGGCGTTCTGATGGCATGTGCTGGGCGCTATATTACCTGAAGCAACTAAGCGCTCAGCCGACGCCAGAAAACGTCACGCGAGTGGTACAGACGCTAGATGCTACTGCTATCGCGCTACTCAGTAGCTTCGAGGCTGGAGAGGAAGCTGCGGTGGCCTATGCAAATCAGGTGATTGAGGGTGGTGGTCTTTACGAGCTAGATCGATGCTGGATCCTTTTGTATCAGCTCTTCTTCCATGGAAAGATCGCTAACCCATATGCCGACGAGTCAACGTTTGTCATCCTCAAAAAATATGACGTTCAGTTCCTGAACTCTCCTAAAAAGAGTTCCAAGGCCGAGGACTATTGCTCCTACTACTCCAATCCTTTTAGGAAAACCGGAGAGAATCCGGTGAGCTTCAAAGCCTATTTGGAAGGGGATTTGTGACTGCCTGTCCTAATCATAAGGCTCTAGTGGCGTAGACCAAGACTACGGTCTATGTAGCGTGAAGCGATCTCGCCATCATACGTAGTGTGCCGAACCCCACCCATAATTTCACCATTTCCCAAGGTCCGACTCTGAAGGTCGGTTGCGTCATTTTTGTGTAGATGCTTGAGACGTTTAACTTTTCCGTGAATCAGGCTCAGCGTATCGGAAGAGGTTTTGCGGGAAAGCTTAGCGAGGTGTCGCGAGCAGTACTTGCCTGCTAGGCCCTTTCGATAGATATTTTTCTAACAAACCTTCTTTTTTTTTGGACAGTTTGAAATAAGCCATCTAGCCTTCAAAAAAATGCGGAACTTGCCCAAAGAGGCGTTGTATGAAGATCATTCGGACACTGTTCGTGGTAATGGGAGTTTGTACCTTTTCGTTATCAGGTTGTGCCAATAAACAGGCGTCAAATTGGCATGATTCTACGGTTTTAGACGACCAGCATTCCGAAAGTTTAACTGAACCGATAATGCTTGTTGCCGATACGCAGTTTCATGAGAGCCGTGGGACAGCCAGTCATTATTTTTCAATGGCCGGGGATGAGTTTTTTCCTGTAACCATCAGAACCGGGCAGCAGGTAATCGGTGCTCCTGATCTTCTATTAAGAGCATTGGATCAAGGGAAATCTTATCCATTAGCGTTGCACTTGGGTGATGGAATCGACGTCTCGTGTCAGACAGAGTGGTCATTATTCAAGCAAGTTATGGGTGAGGCTAAAGGGCATCCTTCCGCTTCGTCATGGCTTTTCTCTCCTGGGAATCATGACGGCTTTATGGTAGGTAACATATATCCAAAAGCCGACGGTATTTATAAGACTGAGTATTGGACCAATGTGTGCAACGTTGGTCGGGGCTACGCCGGTTCCAAGCAACGGTTCGGCAGAATGCCGAAAGAAGCTATTGTAAACGACTACGTGAATCTGCTTAGAGGGCAGCCTCTGAGTCAGAAAAATCCTGCGAGTGGACAGTTCTGTTTAGATGGAAATCAGCTATGCGTTGCCTACCGAATAGCTTCTGAACCGTGGAGGTCATTTATAGTTCAACTCGTTAAATTACCGCCCTCCAGAAATAATAGCAGAGGAATATATGCACTTCTTTTAGATACCTCAGACTATCTAAGTCGCCCGAATTTTGGAATAGGTGGACCTACCGCAGGCATTGATGCAGGAATCTCACTCGATCAAATCAAGGCCGCTCAGCAATTAGTTTCGTCATTGTCAGATGACTCTCGATATTTTTTTACTGGGCATCATTCTTTTAAAGATTGGAAAGTGGAGAGTTGGAAAGGCGAAAAATTGAATAGATTCATGACGTTGAGCATGGGGAAGCAATCTCTCCGATTTGTTGTGACTGCTCATACGCACGAAGGTGGGTGGTACGAACACGATTTCGGAGGAGGACATTTGCAGGAACTGAACACAGGCAGTCTTGCAGATGCGCCATTATATTACAGAGATATTTCATTTGAACTGTATGATGGGGGGGCGATGAGTGTCCGCTCAAATCGGATTTTCCTAGACAGCGTAAACTCCAAATGCAATGAATACAAACCACCTGCGGACGGTAGTGGCTACTCTGTGAATGATCAGCAATCGGAAAGTGATCGTTTATCAGCCGCTCCTGCGCTTCTTAGAAAGATTGGAAGTTTTTTTAGTGCGACGGGCCACTTTTTTGCGTTCTGGGAGGCTAAACACTCCGAGCTGAAACCGCAGTTGTTAGCTTACGCAGATATTGTTCAAGACGTAATTCCAGATAATCAAATATTTAACTATCACCCCGACGGGACCAACTACGAACTCCCTTTTAGAGGTGGCTCAAGTATCGCAGAACACTTGAGGTATTTGGCTAGCTGTTTTGATGCTAAAAAATGCTCTGTAAGCCAAAAAGGAAATCTATTGTACAGTTTGGATAAATACTTCTGGTTTTCTGAAATACCCGCGGGGCAAAAGCAGCTGTCGCACAATAAAAGATACTGTGCGGCTATGGTTATAACCGGGCTCGCAGGAGAAGGCTCGCCTGCGGTAGAGCAAACACTGCAAGACAGTCAGCCCAACGTAAAGCGTCTGGCGGTAAGAGTCTCCGATTAATCTTGTTCTCATAAGGAGTTTGTCATGTATAAAGTAATTTCAATTGCTGTCGCTACGTCATTAATGACAGGGTGTAGTTGGTTTTCTGATTTGAAGCAGTATGATGGGTACTCTATTGGCCCGGTAAATTCGGATATGCTCAAAGATTACACTTCCATAAAGTCGCTATTGGTTGATTCCAAACTTATTCCCGTAGACTGCTTCAATAATCCCATTCCCACCACTCCCACCAATCTCGAATCGACTTGCACGATAGCGCGGAATGATGGGATCTCTGCCATGGTTTTGGCATCGGAAAATCTATGTGTCGCTCATCGTAAAACAATTTACGGTAATGATGCTGCATTTAATATCACTGCGGGCAGCTTTACTAACTTATTTGCTGGTGCCTCTACTGTTGCAACAGCGCAAGTGGGAAAAAGTATACTCTCAGCATTGGCATTATTGTCCAACGCTGAGCGATCACTTGTGAATGAGAGTGTTTACAAACAAATGCTGGTAACTAGTGTAGACAAAAAAATTATTGAACTCCGAACTGATAAGGCTGAACAGTTGTATGCCAGTCTGGAGGAAAAAAATATTAGTGATTATTCGGTGAATCGTGCCTTGTTAGATTTTTATAATTTTCATGAGTCTTGCTCTTTCATGGATGGTTTAAGAGTCGCTTTGGCTGAAGGTACGAATGAGAGTAATGCTCATAAATTGCAACGCTTAAAGGATAACCTAAAGATGTTGGCGCTGGAATCCAGTGCTTCCTGTGTCGCGGACGCAACAGGTATAGTATGTGTTGAGGCTAAAGAGAGATACAAGGCTTTGTCGGGTAATATAAAAACGTTGGAAGCACAGTAATTTGATTGTATGTATCGAGCTCTATTCGAATCTGAATTTACATGTGGGTTACGAGCATAAAGAGGCGCTGAGTAAATAGTCGATGGGGCCAAGTGCCCGCTTCTGGCCGTTTGCTGTCTGTGGCTATAGGAAACTCACCGCGCCGCCTTAGAGCAGCCAGAGACTCACCAACAATTTCCTATTGGAGCGAGCCTACTCGTGGGGGCTGTAAGTAAGGGGTTGATGAAGCGGCTATTGTGAAACGACGTTTTCTAGCGCCCAATTGTCTGCGTTGCACTCAGTTCGATAGTCGATGGATGCCAAGGGCCGAGCCGTCATAGCAAAAACTATTAATATTCTCCTTGGGCATAGAATGTTTTTGGTGTGCCAAGGAAAGCTCCAGTTGTGCCCAATTTGCTGATTTTTCTTAACTCGCTGGCGCTCTTTAGAATGACACACAGAGCTGCCGCGATAACCCCTTGGCCGAAGTAGGAAAAGGGCATATCGATTGACCGGTATGCCTTTTTCCATGCCCTTGTTACTAGCGCGGGTCGACGTTATCTAGCACTCGGTGCGCCAGCAATGAACTCAGTTCGATCAGTTGCTGGATGCCGAGGGCGATGTGACGGCGGGGGCCTTCGAGGTCGAAGGCCAAGTTGCTGATCATCGCGTCGGCGGATGCCAGGTTTTCGCTGAGGTTGGCGAGCAGGCATTCGTTGTCGGCGTTTTTTGCCACGGTGAATAGTTGGCCCGGTTTGGATGCATCTTCGGACTTTTCCGGTTTCGGTAGCAGGTAGTAATCCAAGGCGCGTTTAGCAGCTTCGTCCTGCTTTTTGTTTTTGCTACCGGAACGGGTAGCGGTTGGGTCTGTTTCTGGAGGATTTGGAGTTATCTTGAACATATGCATTTTTCCCTCTAGTAGGCCGCAACCATCTCGCTACTAAACGAAGGGGTGGCAGCTGTGCGCAAGTTAGTAGACCGGTGGAAAACACATAAAAGCCCGGCGCGCCCGAGGGCGCCATGCGCACAGCCACCATCAAGTGCAGACAACGCCTGACTGATGAGACTCATGCAACCATTATGTATTTCCAACCAGGGCTACTAAACCCGACCACTGATGGGCAGTGGCAGGGAAAACGATAGAGGCTAGAGACAAGGCGCACAAGCGGGCGGATTCTGGCGTAGTTGTAGGCAATGGCGCAAGGATTCGTAGCTTGGTGGAGGCGTTGCGGAGGGGGAATAAACAAGCCTTTGTAATGCCCAGGATTCGGGGCGAGGGAGCTTGCTCTCGTTCGGTGGCGCAGTGATTTTTCTGTAGGAATGAGCCGGCTGTTTTGGGGGTTGTCGTCCAGCGGGATTGTGGTGCTGCGGAGAGGGGGAGGCGACATAACCCGGCATTCGGCTCGTCAGCAATGAATGAATTTGAGCAGTCGTTGGACGTCGGGCAGGGAACCGTACGGTGAATTCCTTGATGTTCTACAAGCCCATCCCAACTGGTCCCAGAATCTTGATGGATCAAAAAATGATCGATTATTAGCTTGTTTGGCATGTTTAGCTGTCCAGCTAAATATGCAATTAGAGCTAAGGTATTGCACGTATAGAAAGTTTTGCTGCTGTCTCTGAACCACTCCAAATTTGGTAAGGATCCTTGAAAGGACTCCTAGATCCGCACGTACTAGCCGAGCTCATGGTGAATTTTTTACTTTTCTGCCTTAGGCCCAGTTTTTTTTCAGTGCGCCAAGAAAATCTTCACTTACGCTGGTTTTGCGGATTTTTTCTTAACTTGCAGTACACCTTAAGGCGCGCAGGCTGGGCTTCACAGGACGGGGAGGCCGCCTCCTTTGTGGGAGCGAGCTTGCTTGCGAAGGCGGCAGCCATATCACCTGGCTTCAAGGTGTATGCAGACCGTGGCGAAGGAGCTTGCTTGCGTTCGGTGGCGCCGCCGTAAACCGGTTGCTGCGGTCTGCATGGAAGAATGCGTCAGCCTGCTTTGGGGCGGCTTCGCCACCCAGCGGGAGCAAGCTCTCTCGCCACGGGGGGGGCTGCGGTTAGCGAGGGAGTTGCCCTCGATCCCCCAGGAGTTCATCGATCAGTTCGTCAAAGGCTCGATGAGCGCTGAAGCCATTCAGGACGCCTCCATTGTCGCTAAAAAGCCATTTCGACGACACGTTCCGTTCTCATGTCGTCGCCAGCGACATGAGAACATGACGTGTCGCAAAAATCGAAAAACAGCGACACGTTATTCCGTCGTGTTCACACTGACGACATGAGAGGGCGCCTGACCGAGCGCCCTCGCCCCTTATCTAAAGGACCAGGATCGCCCCATGACTGCAGCCCCTCCCATCTGGCAGGCCGATAAACCGTATAACCAATTACCGCCTCTGCCTCCAGCCGCCGAACTGGAAACCCGTGCAGTACTCAAGCGCTGTATCGAGGCGCGCACGGCCTTGGCTGAGCTGAAGCAGGCAGCCGAACTGATCCCCAACCAAACGGTGTTGATCAACACCATCCCCTTGTTGGAGGCCAAGGACAGTTCCGAGATCGAAACCATCGTGACCACTACGGACTTGCTCTTTCAGCATGCCCGCCCAGCGGGAGCAAGCTCCCTCGCCACGGGGATTTGTGCTCAGCCTGCGTGGCTGTACAAGATGTTGTAGAACGAGGTTTGCTCATCGTTGATCAAGGCAAGATCCTGTCCCGTGGGAATTTTTTCGAACAGCGCTTTGTCGACCCCCATCCGACGCCGGATGATCATCTCCAGCAATTGGCCAAACAACGCTTCATCGCGGACGTGTTTTTTCAGTTTTAGAACGTCGCGAGGTTTGTCTTTCAGGATGTGAAAGGTGTAATTCATCACAACCATATTGGAGACGAACAGGTTTGCCGTTGACTGAAGCGGATTGACCGCATCGATCAACGCATCAAATATTTTTTTCGGGTCCTGAGCGTACGTGAGCAGAAATACATCGGGGTACATAAGCTCGCTGTGCCGATCATTGATCGCGAAGCGGTAATGAGTCTCGTCGGGCTCGGTGAGTAATCTGACGGTGCTTGTTTGAAAGGTCTTCAACGTCCTGAGCAGTTCATGCTCTTTCCTGCTGTCGGCCTTGATCGTTTTGTAGACCCGATCAATCACATCCAGAAAAGCCACGGACCCCAGCCCGTCGGTCGCCATCATCAGTTGATCGCCTTCGATGCTGAACCGGCGATAAGCCTCGTCATCAATGCTCAATTCGAAAAGCAGGAACCTGAGCATGTAGTTCCTCAGGTGCGCGTCCGCATCCAGGGCGCTGTTCTTCAGGCTGATCAGTTGGATCAGGTAGAAGAAAATAAAGTACTGCTTGTTGGTTCGTTGACGGTTGTCGATTTCAAGCAGGTAGCCAAAACGCGACAGGACCAGCAGCAGGGCGTAGCAGTCGGGTTCTGTGAAGCCGTTCTTCAACATGGCTTTTTCGAAAGCGCTGACGGAAAACAAATCATGCCAGCGGCTAACGCTGAAGGGCACGCCATTGCGTTTTCTGGCGACAGCGGTCAGCAGCGCAGGCTCGTCTTCTTCGTAAAAAACAGCACCCAACGCCTTCGGATACGGCCGGACGTTGAGGAAATTTTCAAGCTTGTAGGAGAGAAGATCGAATATGTCCATCTGGCGTTATCCGCAGGTCTTCCATTTTCCGTTCGGGCCTTTTTTCTCGACACGAAATGACGTAATGGTTTTATTGAATTTATCCAATAATCGGAAACCGATGCCTCTGGCCTTGGGCTCATTCGTCTTGGACAGCACGCCATCTTTCAGGCCCGTCTCTTTATAGTCAACGGTAGAGATGTCCTTGTGATTATTGAGCATGCTCACACCTTCATTATTGACGGTGGCCACTACCCGATACTTCTCATTGCCTGGGTTGAACCCAGGGTTACTGTCCTGGTTGACCCACACCGCTTTCTCTCCTCGGATATTCGGAACCAGGCCACCTTTGCCTCCGTTGGCAGCCTTGGACGAGACGGTTTCGCTTTCGCCCATGTACCGGATAATCTCATTCTCTTTGAGCCCCAGCGGGTCGATCCAGGTAAATGGATTCGGTGCGTAGCGATAAAGATTCAGGCTTGCCGCCAGGCCCAGCGGGTCGGGCGTGGTAAAGCGGCCTATGTCGGGATCATAGAAGCGGAAGGTGTTGTAGTGCAGGCCCGTTTCCCGGTCCAGGTACTGCCCCTGAAACCGCAGGTTCTGTTCTTCGATGTAGTACGGTTCACGGACTTCATCAGTGGTGTTGCCCCATACCTGGTAGTGCGCGTGCCATAGCGGATGGCCGTCACTTTCCGTCAAGGCTTGTGGCAAACCATTGGGGTCGTTGTGGTAATAGCGGATGCGTTGATGTTCATCGATGCCGTCGACGCGGGCCAAGGGTTCGTGACTGTCGCCGATGTAGAGGTACAGGCTGGTCAGGCTATTTTTATGTTCCTTGAGTAGTTGCAGGCCATCCCAGTCGAAACGCGTGCAGGCGATGAGACGTCCGTCGTCATCGTGTTCGGTTTTCTCAATCCTTCGGCCCAACGGGTCGTAGCGCATCCTGACGATGCTTTCACCGTCGGACTTGTGCGTTCGAACTTCAACCAACCGATGATCCGAGTCGTAGCTGAAACGCTGCAGGCCATGCCGGCTGCTGCGCTTTTCAATCATTCGGCCAAAGCCATCGTAGCGATAGTGCTTATCCTGATAGCGCTTGAGTTGGTTGTGCGTAACCCGCCCACTTGTACCCGGTGAACTGTCGAGGAGATTGGCGGCGGCATCGAAGGAAAATGTTTCATTCTGGCCTTGCCGAGTGCCCTGGCTGGCCAGGATCCGGCCCGTCACATCGTAGTGCAGCAATTGGCGTTGTTGACCTGTTGGCAGCCGCTCAAGGCGCCCCACCAGGTGGTCGCCAGGATCAAACTCGAAATGGGTCTGATCGGTGGCAGGGATCAACGCCGGTTGGCGGGTATGCCGACGTTGGCGGCTGCGTAAGCGCCCGCTACGGTCGTACTCACTCCGTGTGCTGATTTGGCCTTGGGTGCGCAGTACCTCTCGATGCAGCCGATCGCGTTCGAAGTCGCTGATGACGTGGCCGTCGAGGTTGATTTGGTGCAGATGACCACTGCCGTAGTACAAACGGTTGACCCAACGGCCATCGGGTAGGTGGGTCTGGATCAGGTTGCCGAGTTCATCGTAGTGATGCTTCAGAACACCTGCTGAACTCTGCTCCTCAATCAGATAACCCAGAGCGTCATAAGCAAAGCCCAGTCGTTGTTCGTTGCCGTCGTTATCGATGACCGTGGCTTCGATTAACTGATTCAACGGGCTATAGCTGTACCGGGACTGTCCATCCGGTGTGATTCGGGTTGTCAGCCGGCCAATGGCATCACGTTCTAACTGATGAACAAGGGGCTTTTCACTGGGCTGATGACCACCTCGCGGCGCGGCGACGGTTTCGACCCGTTTTACGTTGTTGAGGGCGTCGTATGTGTAGCCTTTGGCGCTGCCATCAAGGTTGCGCTGTTCGGCCAACCGATCCCCTGCATCCCAGGCAAACCGGTAACTCTCACCATTCTCATTGGTCAGTGCTTGCAGCCGGCCGAAGCTGTCGTAGGCAAACTGCACCTGCCGGCCCTGGGCGTCGGTGCGTTGGCGAACCTGGCCGCGGCGGTTGTGGTGGTAGAGCGTGGTGTGCCCGGCCGGGTCGGTGTAGCCGGTGAGCTGGCCGGCGGTGTCGCGCTGGTAACGCTCGGTGCGGCCGTCCGGCAATTGGCTGCCGAGCAGGCGCCCCTGGGCGTCGTAGCTGAATTGGGTGCGCTCGCCGAGGGCGTCGGTGATGGTGTGCAGATAACCGCGGGCGTCGTAGCTGAAACGCGTCGGGTAACCCGAGCAATCGACGTGTTCCACCAATTGGCCGAACGGGTTCCAGCGCAGCTTCTTGCTTTTGCCGGTGGCGTCGATGATTTCCACGACCTGGCCGTGGGCGTCGTAGCGGTAGCGGGTGACGTGGCCCAGCGGGTCGGTTTCTGCCGTGCAGTTGCCGCGTTGATCGTAACGGTATTTCCAGCTGTGGCCGGCGGCGTTGGTGTCCACCAGCGGCAGGGCCCAGTGTTCGAGCCAGAGGGTGGATTCGCTGCGGCCCAACGGGTCGGTTTCGCTGATCAGGTTGCCGGCTTCGTCGTAGCTGAATGAGTACTGGCCGCCCTGTGGATCGGTAGCGCTGAGCAACTGGCGCTCATCGTTCCATTCGAACAGCCAGGTCTGGCCGAGGTTGTCGGTGTATTGGGTGATCTGGTGTTGGCTGTTCCACTGCCGGGTGCTGACGCGTTGCAGGCTGTCACTGATGCGGGTGATGCCGGCCTCAAGGTCATAGTCGAACTGGTAGGCGTCGCCTTCGTCGGTCCAGTGGCGGACCACGCGCCATTCCTGATCATCGATCAGAGCCCATTCGTAGAAGCAGTGCAGGCCGGTGGGCAGCTGGTGCTCGACCATCCGTTGTCCGGCGTCGTAGCGGAAGCGCCGTTGCACCTGGCCGGTGGCGTCGTGCACTTCGGCGAGGGTGTTGGCCGCGTCGTAGGCGTAGCTGACCAGCACCTCCCGCGTTTGGTCGGGGTAGAGACGTTCGATGTGGGTGACGCGTTCGCCTGCGCGGATCAGCTCGACGTGCACCAGGTCGAAGGTGTCGCGCAGCCGTACCAGGCGTCCGGCGTCGTCGTAGTCGAGGTGGATGCGGTTGTCGTTGCGGTCGCCCAGTTGGCTCAGGCGCAGGTGTGATGGGTTGGCGGGTGATGGTTCGAACAAACGGTACTGGCCGTCTTCGCTTTCGATCAGCAATTGCCCGTTCACATGGCGGCGCACGGCCAGGCCTTCGCCGGCGCTGAACACCGCGCCGCCCAAGGGGATGGAGCCCATGTCGATGGGCCGGCCCTGTTCGTCGGTGTAGACCAGGGTTTCGCCGCCCTCGGGGTGGGGCTGGATGTCCACCTGCACTTCGTAGGCGACGCTCCAGCCGGCGCCGAACAGACTGTCGCGGCGTTCGTCGCGGCTGTTGTAGACGCGCTGCCAGTCAATCGGCAGGATGCCGGGCAAGACGAAATCCAGGTCCTCGTCAGCGCCCAGCACTTTGGCCCCGGTGGCGGCATGCACCGGATTCGACGAACCCATGGCCGCATTGGCGGCCGCGTTCGCCGCGCTGCTGGCGGCCATGGACACCGCGCCGCCCACCAGCATGCACGGCAGTTTGCTGAAGAACTTGCCCTTGCCGCCCTTGAGCATCAGCAGTGCGGTGACCGCCAGGCCCACGCCCGGGGTCTTGCCGCTGCGAATCTCGCGCACCACCACCGAGCCGCCGCCAATGGTCACGTCAGGGGAAATCAGCCCAGCCGACACCACCGTGGCATCGCAGGTGCTGCGGTCGCCGCTGCGCACGGCGGGCTGGCCGTTGATGGTGACCTTGTCCGAACCTTCGGCCATGAACTGCGGTGGCATGGGTGGGTGCTTGGTGCAGATCACCAGGTCTTCCGGGCGGGTCTCCGTACCGGGGGCGGGCGAGGCGACAGTGGGGCGCCACATTTGCGAGAAGAAACTCCCGGCCATGTCCAGGTAACTGGGTTCTTCTTCCGGCTCGGGCATTTCCAGTTCGGTGCCGGCCGGCGCGACATGGGAAACCACCGCGCCGGCGGCGCGGGCCGAGGGGATGTTGTTGGTGAAGGTGTCCTTGGAGCCGGTGAGGATGTTGGCCTGCACCGTGGGCGGAAAGAGGGCGTTGCCGATGCCCTCGCATAAATTGCTCAGGCCTTTGTCGGCCCCAGTCTTGCTCATGGCCAGGCCAACGATGGTGCCCACCACCAGGCCCAGGACGAAGCAGCCCAGGCCGCCGGTGACCACGGTGATGCCCGTGGCCGCGACCACGGCGGCGGTCGCCAGGGCAGTGATCGCGATGTTGGCCGCCACCTCCAATACACCGCCCAGGATGTCGGCCATCATCGAGGTGTGGTTGAGTGCATCGCCCAGGCGGGCGGCCCAGAGCGCGTCAGACATGCAGGTTGCTCAGGCGGGTAGGGTGGTTGGGGAGAGTGTGTTCAAGCAGTTGGATGCCTTCCATTGCATCTGTCCTTGTGGGTTAGGGCATGCTCATCAGGGCCATTCTCAGGCGCTTGATCAGTTTCGGGGTCTTGAGGCAATCGGCCGGGCGTTTGTTACCCAGGGCGGGCACGGTCTGTTCCAGCCACCATAAGCCTTCCTTGAGCCCCCTTTTGCCATAGAGCACCACGGCCATGTCAAGGTGGTCATCCATGGCCTTGGCCAGCGCGCGGGCGTTGTCGTCGAGGTAGTCCTCTTCGTACAACCGCACGAAATGCTGCCAATCGGCATCGCCGACGTATTCGTCTTCCAGTCCCATTTTAAAAACCTGCAAACGAAATCAAGTTGCTGCCGGTCGGGTTTCGCGCCGACGGCGCCAGGATCCCATCATAACCATTCGCCTTGGCCCAGGCGCCGATTTGATGGGTCTGGGTGTATTTGTCGCCGGTAATGCTCTTGAGGGAGACCCCCAATTGTTTGCGCACATCGGCCCGGGTCAGGTCCAGGACGTTGTTGAGCTGCACTTTCTTGCTGACCAGCACCCGTGTGGACAGGTCCACGCCCCAGTGATTGACTTCGCCCATGGCTGTCTTGCGTGAGTTGGCGCCATAGACACCGCCCAGGCCGGGGGCGGTGTAACGGTGCCTGGAGGCGACGTTCCACTTGTGCGCCGTCCAAGTCGTGCTGATCCGCCCCGGTTCTTCAAAGCGATACACCGTTCGGTTGACCTTGCGACCCTTGGGTGGCGTCGAGCATTTCATCAGCCCGAAGGGGTCGATCCAACTCACCGGGTTCGGCGCGTACTGGTAGAGGTTCAGCCCACCCGCTAGGCCGATCGGGTCCGGTGTGGTGAAGCGGCCGATGTCCGGGTCGTAGAAACGCAGGGTGTTGTAGTGCAGCCCGGTTTCGCGGTCCAGGTATTGGCCCTGGAAGCGCAGGTTCTGCTCTTCGATGTAGTACGGTTCGCGCAGCTCTTCGGCGGTGTTGCCCCACACTTGGTAACGGGCTCGCCAGAGTGTGTGGCCGTCGGCTTCCGAGAGCTGTTCGGGCAGGCCGTTGAAGTCGTTGTGGTAGTAGCGGACCTTCTGCTGATCGCCCAGGCCGTCGACCCTCGCCAGGGGTTCGTGGCTGTCGTCGGCGTAGATGTAGAGGCTGGTCTGGCTGTCGCGGTATTCCTGCAAAAGTTGCAGCGCATCCCAGGTGAAACGGGTGCGGCTGAGCAGCGTGGCGTTGCGGTCGTACTCGGCTTTTTCGATGCGTCGACCCAACGGGTCATAGGTCATTTTTACGACCGAGCCGTTATCGTTGCGCACTTCCACCAGGCGTTGTTCAGCATCGTAGCGAAAACGCTGGACGCCACGTCGGGCGCTGCGTTTTTCCACCATGCGACCGAAACCGTCATAGCGGTAGCGCTTGTCCTGATAGGTCAACAAGCGGTTATGCGCGACCTGGCCAGTGCCCAGACCGTCCAGCAGGTTGGCGGCCGGGTCATAGGCGAAGCTTTCACGCTGGCCTTGAAGGTTGTCCTGGCTGGCAAGAATGCGGCCGGTGGCGTCATAGTGCAGTAACTGGCGATGGGACGCTTCGGGCTGGCTGTCGAACCGCTCCACCCGTTGATCGCTGGCGTCATAGCCAAACAGCGATTGCGCCACAGGCTGCAGCAGCGTGGATTGCCCCTGTTGCCGCCGCTGGCGGGCCCGCAGGCGGCCACTGCGGTCGTATTCGCTGCGGGTGCTCTGGCGCCCCTGGGTGCGCAGCACTTCGCGGTGCAGGCGGTCGCGCTCGAAATCGCTGATGACCTGGCCGTCGAGGTTGATCTGGTGCAGGTGACCGCTGCCGTAGTGCAGGCGGTTCAGCCAACGACCGTCGGGAAGCAGCGTCTGGTTCAGGTTGCCCAGTTCGTCATAGCGATGTTCGAGGTTCCCCGCCCAGCCTTGCTCGGCAATCAATTGCCCCAGGGCGTCGTAACGCAAGCCCAGGCTTTGTACTTCACCGGTCTGGCTGGTGAAGGTGATCGCATTGACCTGGTCGAGCGCGTCATAGCGGTACTCGGTGCGCCCGTCCGCGGTGACTTTCGCCACCAGTCGTCCCATCGCATCGCGCTCCAGCTCATGAGTGATGGGGGCTTGGGGCGCGAGGTCCAGGTCGGTGCTGCCAGGCACCGCGAGCGCTTCCACGCGGGTGACGTTGTCCAGCGGGTCGTAGGCGTAGCGCTTGAGGCTGCCGTCCAGGCTGTGTTGGGCGGTCAAGCGGTCGGCGGCGTCCCAGGCAAACCGGTAGCGCTCACCGTTTTCGTTGGTCAGGGCCAGCAGGCGCCCGTAGTTGTCGTAGCTCAGCTCCACCCGGCGACCGTGGGCGTCGGTGCGCACCTGCAGTTGACCGCTTAGGGTGTGTTGGAAAGTTGTCGTATGCCCGGCCGGATCGCTATAGCTGATCAATTGTCCGCTTGCGTCACGCTGATAGTGCTCGGTGCGCCCGTCCGGCAGTTGCTTGCTCAGCAGTCGACCCTGGTCGTCGTAGCTGAAAAGCGTCCGCTCTCCCAGTGCGTCGGTGCTGCTGAGCAACAGCCCTCGCTCGCAATAGCTCAACCGTGTGGTGTAACCGGAACAATCGGTGTGTTCGCTGAGTTGCCCAAGCGCCGTCCAGCGCATGCGCTTGCTTTTGCCGGTGGCGTCGATGACCTCCACCACTTGGCCGTGGGCATCGTGGCGATAGCGGGTGACGTGGCCTAGCGGGTCGGTTTCGCGAATGCGGTTGCCCCGCGCGTCATAGCGGTACTGCCAGGTATTTCCCGCGGCATCGGTTTCAGCCAGGGGCAGGGCCCAGTGTTCGAGCCACAGGGTTGACTCGCTGCGCCCCAGCGGGTCGCGGGTTTCGCAGAGGTTGCCCGCTTCGTCATAGCTGAACTGATGTTGTCCGCCGTTGGGATCGGTCGCCCCCAGCAACTGGCTTTCGTCGTTCCACTGGAAGGTCCAGGTGCGACCCAGCGCGTCGGTGTTTTCGGTAATCTGATATCGGCTATCCCAGCGACGGGTGCTGATGCGCTGCAAACCGTCGGTGATGCGCGTAGTCCCGGCGGCCAGGTCGTAATCGAAGGTGTAGGCGTCGCCCGCGTCGGTCCAGTGGCGAACCACGCGCCATTCCAGGTTTTCAACCAATGCCCATTCATAAAAACAGCGAAGCCCGGTAGGCAGTTGGTGTTCCACCATTCGCCGCCCGGCATCGTAGGCGTAGCGACGTTTTACCTGGTCGTTGGACTGACGGACCTGCGCCAGATCGCCCTGGCCGTCGTAGCCATAGTGCATCAGCACTTCCCGGCGCCGATCGGCATAGAGGCGGTCGATCCGGCTGACCCGTTGTGGCCAGCGCTCGTCATACGCCAGTGCGATGCGGGTCAGGTCGAAGGTGTCACGCAGTTGCGCCAGGCGTCCGTTATCGTCGTATTCCAGGTGGATACGGTTGTCGTTGCGGTCACCCAGTTGGTTCAGGCGCAGCAGCGCTGCATTGGCTGACGTGGGTTCGAACAAGCGGTACAGCCCGTCCGCGCTCTCTATCAGCAGCTCGCCGTTGGCATGCCGGCGCACGCTGAGGCCTTCACCGGCACTGAACACGGCACCGCCCAGGGGGATCGAGCCCATGTCGATGCGTCGGCCCTGTTCGTCGCTATAGACCAGGGTTTCGCCGCCGTCTGGATGAGGCAGGATTTCGACGCGCACCTCGTAGGGCACGCTCCAACCGGCACCGAACAATCCGTCGCGGCGTTCGTCGCGGCTGTTGTAGAAGCGTTGCCAGTCGATCGGCAAGATGCCGGGCAGGACGAAGTCCATCTCCTCGACATCGCCCAACACTTTGGCCCCGGTGGCGGCGTGCACAGGGTTCGACGAGCCCATCGCGGCGTTGGCCGCGGCGCCCATCGCGCTACTGACCGCCATCGACGCCGCACCGCCGACCAACATGCAGGGCAGGTTACTGAGGAATTTACCCTTGCCGCCCTTGAGCATCAGCAGCGCCGTGACCGCCAGCCCGACGCCCGGGGTCTTGCCGCTGCGGATCTCGCGCACCACCACCGAACCGCCACCGATGGTCACGTCAGGTGAAATCAGCCCGGCTGATACCACGGTCGCATCGCAGGTGCTGCGGTCGCCACTGCGCACGGCGGGCTGACCGTTGATGGTGACTTTGTCCGAGCCTTCGGCCAGGAACTGCGGCGGCATCGGCGGGTGTTTCATGCAGGTGATCATGTCCAGCGGCTTGGGCACGGCACCGGGCGCGGGCACGGCGACGGTGGGACGCCACATCTGCGAGAAGAAATTCTCGGCCATGTCCAGGTAGCTGGGTTCGGCTTCGGGTGCTTCAAGTTCGGTGCCGGCCGGCGCGACATGGGACTCGATCGCCCCGGCGGCGCGGGCGGCAGGGATGTTGTTGGTCAAGGTGTTGGTGGAGCCGGTGAGGATGTTGGCCTGCACCGTGGGCGGGAAGAGGGCGTTGCCGATGCCCTCGCATAGGTCGCTTAGCCCCTTGTCGGCCCCGGTCTTGCTCATGGCGAGGCCGACCACGGCGCCCACCACCGCGCCGAGCAGGAAGCAACCCAAGCCGCCAGTGGCAACGGTAATGCCCGTGGCCGCGACCACGGCAGCCGTCGCCACCGCGGTGATCGCAATGTTCGCGGCCACTTCCAAGACGCCGCCGAGGATATCGGCCATCATCGAGGTGTGGTTCAGCGCGTCGCCTAGCCGAGCGGCCCAGAGTGCGTCAGACATCCAAGGTGCTCATCAAGCCTGAACGTCGAACAGCAGCGAACCCTTGATCGTTGCCCAATGCGCCGCTTCGGCATCGCCCAGTTTCTCGGCTTTCACGTAGCTCAGGGCAAGCATTTTGCGGGTGCCGGGCAGCACCAGGGCCAGCTGGAACTGGAAGACCTTTTCATTGCCCTTGTTGAACTGGCTGCGCAGTTCGATGGCTTCGACTTCCTGGTTGGCGCCTACGCGCACGGTGGCGCCCGGTTGGCAGCGCAGGTCCTGGACCTGTTTTTCCAGGCGCTTGAGCTGGTCGTCGAGGTTGCTTTGCAGGGTCTCGCCCTCGGCCAGCAAGCTGCGGCTGACGATCAAGGACGTGCCCAGTTCGGGGAACTTGAGGATGTTGATTGTCGCGTCCAGCAATTCGCTGGGCGGCAGCTGGAACTGGAATTCATTGAGGCGGTAAGTCATGGCGCAAAAATCTCGAGGTTAACCCTTGGGTGCAGGGAACGCGGCTTGGATGTTGGCATCGATGCTGCCCTTGACGCCCTGGCCGTCCGGCGTGGCTCCGGGGCCGCCACCGTTGTTCAGGTGCAGCACGCCGCCGGTGTTGAACTCGGCATCGCCGCTGGCGTAGAAGCTGATCTGTACGCCGGTCAGGTTGATCTGGCCGCTGGCGTTGAGCTCCAGGATGCTTTCGCCGCATACCAGGCGCAGGTTTTCGCCCACTTCAATCACGTAGCTCTGGCTGATGCTGTCGGTCTTGCGCTGGCCGACGGAGAGGATGTCCTCCTGCTTGACGATGCGCAGGCGGTTGTTGCCGATGGTCACCGTCTCGTTGTGGCCGATGCTCTTGTTGCGGTCATGGCCCACCGAATGGCTTTCATCCACCTCGACCACGATGTCCTGGTTACGCTCGGCGTGGATGTACAGTTGCTCGGCGCCTTTCTTGTCTTCCATGCGGATTTCGTTGAAATTCGCTGGCGTGCCGCCCTTGCTCGAACGGCTTTTCATGCCGCTCTGGGTGGCATTGGCGGGCAGATCATAGGGCACGGTCTGTTCGGCGTTGTAGACGCGACCGGTGATGATCGGCCGATCCGGGTCGCCTTCGAGGAAACTGACGATCACTTCCTGGCCAATTCGCGGGATCTGCATCGAGCCCCAGTTTTTCCCGGCCCATGCCTGCGACACGCGAATCCAGCACGAGCTGTTTTCGTTGGATTGGTCGTGACGGTCCCAGTAGAAATGCACCTTCACCCGGCCGAACTGATCAGTCCAGATTTCCTCGCCCTTGGGACCCACCACTAACGCAGTCTGCGGGCCTTTGACGATAGGGCGATGGGTGATGGGCAGTGGCCGATAGCTTTGCTGGGCGTCGATACAGGTCAGGCTGCTTTCGAACTGCGCGGTTGGCGCGCCACCGCCGGTTTCGCCGCTTTCCTGGGAAATGTAGTAGCGGGCGCCGACGATCAGGTATTCGCGGTTCTGGTCCTGGCGGGTGAAGCCGGTGAGGCTGAACAGATGCCCCGAGCCCAGGCCCCGAGCGTTACCGGCCAGCTCGACCTGTTCGTGCTGGGTCTGCAAGGCTTCGATGCGAGTGCGGGCATAGTGTTCGCCGTCCTGGCTCTGCACGTAGGTGCCAGGGTAGTCGTAGAGGGGATAGTCGCCGGCAGTGTGTGGGCGGGGCATGGCCGAGCGTACGTCGATGCGTGCGCTGGGGCGTTGAAAGTCGTAGTCGTTGAGCTCCAGCGAGCCGGGCTGGACTTCCTGGGCCAGGTGCCAGTCGTGGATGTGGTCGCGCTCGCGCTGCTGCTCGTTCTTCGGATAGTAAGGCACCGTTGCGTAGCCCGGCGCACGGGTGTGGGCACCATAGGCGTCGGCCAGCACCAGCACATGACGACCCTGCTCATGGCGGAAGAAGTAGTAGATGCCTTCCTGCTCCATCAGCCGGCTGACGAAATCGAAACTGGTCTCGCGATACTGCACGCAGTATTCCCACTCGCGATACGTCTGGCTCAAGGCGTCTTCGAAATCGGAAAAGCCCAGGTCGCGGAACACCTGCTTGATGATCTGCGGGATGGTCAGGTTCTGGAAAATCCGGCAATCGGAGGTGCGGGTCAGCAGCCAAAACCACGGGCGCAGGGTGGCGTGGTAGCTGGCGAACTGGCCCTGGTCGACGTTCTGGCTGAAACGGGCGACGATGCCATGGAAGTAACGCTCGCCACCGCCATCGAGCTGCAGGCTCACGCACATGGGCTTGCCGAGCACCTGATTGAGGTCGATGGCGTTGTCCAGCGAGTGCAGCTGCAGCTCGTAGTTGAACAGCCGCCCCAGTTCTTCGCCGCCGCTCATGTCCTTGAGCAGCAGTACCTCAGGTCCCAGGGGGCTGGTGATCTTGGCCAGGCGTGAGGCTTGGTTGAATAACATCGGTCATCTCATCGTTGTAATGGCTGCGCCGCTGATTGCCTGAAGACACCGGATGCACTGTGGGAGCGGGCTTGCTCGCGAAAGCGGTGTGTCAGCCAACATTAATGTCACTGACAGATTGCCTTCGCGAGCAAGCCCGCTCCCACACTTGATCCGGTTCCTATCAGGTCAGGCCGCGTCGCTGAAATCGTACTGCAATTCGTTGTCCACCGCGCTGATCCGCACGCCGGCCAAGGCCTTGCCTTCGAGCATGCGGGTCAGGAACTCGCGGCTCATGTCCGGCAGCAGGCTGTTGGTCAGGATGGTGTCGATCATACGCCCGCCGCTTTCGGTTTCGGTGCAACGCGAGACGATCAAATCGATCACCGCGTCGTCGTAGTCGAAGGCCACTTTGTGGGTGCTCTCCACGCGCTTCTTGATGCGGTTGAGTTGCAGGCGGGTGATGGCCTTGAGCATCTCGTCGCTGAGCGGGTAGTACGGGATCGTCACCAGGCGGCCGAGCAGGGCCGGCGGGAAAATTTCCAGCAGCGGCTGGCGCAGGGCCTTGGCGATTTCTTCCGGCTCGGGCACGTTCTGCGGATCTTTGCAGACGTCGGCGATCAGCTCGGTGCCAGCGTTGGTGGTCAGCAGGATCAAGGTGTTCTTGAAGTCAATCACCCGGCCTTCGCCGTCCTCCATCACGCCTTTGTCGAACACCTGGAAGAAAATTTCATGCACGTCGGGGTGGGCTTTTTCCACTTCGTCCAGCAGCACCACGCTGTACGGTTTGCGCCGCACGGCTTCGGTCAGCACGCCGCCTTCGCCGTAGCCGATGTAGCCCGGTGGCGCGCCCTTGAGGGTGGACACGGTGTGGGCTTCCTGGAACTCGCTCATGTTGATGGTGATGACGTTCTGCTCGCCGCCGTACATGGCTTCGGCCAGGGCCAGGGCGGTTTCGGTCTTGCCCACGCCGGAGGTGCCGGCGAGCATGAACACGCCAATCGGCTTGCTCGGGTTGTCGAGGCCAGCGCGGGAGGTCTGGATGCGCTTGGCGATCATCTGCAAGGCATGGTCCTGGCCGATGATGCGTTTTTTCAGGTGCTGGTCGAGATTGAGCACGGTTTCCAGTTCGTTGCGGGCCATGCGGCCCACCGGGATACCGGTCCAGTCGGCGACCACCGAGGCTACGGCCTGGTAATCCACGGTGGGCAGGATCAGCGGGGTTTCGCCTTGCAGGGCGGTCAGGCGCTGTTGCAAGTCCACCAGTTTCTCGCGCAAGTCGTGGCTGGCTTCGCTGCCGTCCTCGCTGTCCACCACGCCGACGCGCTCGCGCAGGGTGGCGCGGGTGGCGAGCAGCTCGTCCACCAGGGTTTTCTCTTCCGCCCAGCGGCTCTCCAGCTCGGCCAGACGCTCGCGTTCGGCGCTCAGCAGGCTTTCGGTCTGGGTCTGGCGAGTGCCGATGACCACGCCAATCGCGTGCTCACGGGCGATGATTTGCAGCTCGGTTTCCAGCGCTTCGATGCGCCGACGGCTGTCGTCCACTTCGGCCGGCACGGCGTGCAGGCTGATGGCGACGCGGGCGCAGGCGGTGTCCAGCAGGCTCACAGACTTGTCCGGCAACTGGCGTGCGGGAATGTAGCGATGGGACAGCTTGACCGAGGCTTCCAGGGCTTCGTCGAGGATCTGCACCTGGTGGTGTTTTTCCATGGTCGAAGCCACGCCGCGCATCATCAGCAGGGCTTTGTCTTCCGACGGTTCGGCCACTTGCACCACTTGGAAACGGCGGGTCAGGGCCGGGTCTTTTTCGATGTGCTTCTTGTACTCGGCCCAGGTCGTGGCCGCCACGGTGCGCAAGGTGCCGCGGGCCAGGGCCGGCTTGAGCAGGTTGGCCGCGTCGCCCGTGCCGGCGGCGCCACCGGCACCCACCAGGGTGTGGGCTTCGTCGATGAACAGGATGATCGGCTTGGGCGAGGCCTGGACGTCTTCGATGACCTGGCGCAGGCGCTGTTCGAATTCACCTTTCATGCTCGCGCCGGCCTGCAACAGGCCCACGTCGAGGCTGCGCAGTTCCACGTCCTTGAGGGCTGGCGGTACGTCGCCGGCGACGATGCGCAGGGCAAAGCCTTCGACCACGGCGGTCTTGCCCACACCGGCTTCGCCGGTGAGGATCGGGTTGTTCTGCCGGCGGCGCATGAGGATGTCCACCAGTTGGCGGATCTCTTCGTCGCGGCCGACGATGGGGTCGAGCTTGCCGCTGCGGGCCTGCTCGGTGAGGTCGACGGTGAAGCGCTTGAGAGCTTCCTGCTTGCCCATGGCGCTGGGGGCCATGGCGCCGCTGGCTTCGCCCGGCACGGCACCGGCATTGAAGCCGTCGCTGGCGGTCAGGGCGTTTTCCGGCGAGTCGCCGACGTATTCGTCAAAGCGCTCGCTCAGGGCTTCAACCTTGACCTTGTCGAACTCCGACGACAGCCCCAGCAGGGCGTGGCGCAGGCTCGGCGTCTTGAGGATGCCCAGCACCAGGTAACCGGTGCGCACCTGGCTTTCGCCGAACATCAGGCTGCCGTAGACCCAGCCGCGTTCCACGGCTTCTTCGACGTGGGAGGACAGGTCGGTGATGGAAGTCGAACCCCGTGGCAGACGGTCGAGGGCTTCGGTGAGGTCACGGGCCAGGCGCGCCGGCTCGATGTTGAACTGGCGGATGATGCGATGCAGGTCCGAGTCCTGCAGTTGCAGCAACTGGTGAAACCAGTGGGCCAGTTCCACATAAGGGTTACCGCGCAACTTGCAGAACACGGTGGCGGCTTCGATGGCTTTGTAGGCCACGCTGTTGAGTTTGCCGAACAACGCGGCGCGACTGATTTCACCCATGCTCATGGCTCCTTGAGGTCTGTGAGGTGTTGGCCTGTTCGGCGTAATGCCGGGCCAGTATTAAATCTTTGGCATCTGTTTCGGGACGACCCAGCCAGGTATTGAACCCCAGGCGGAAACGACCGTTGAGTTGCAGTGCCGGGACTTCGGGTTGCTCCAGGACCAGGTTCAGGTCCCAGTCCAGCTCATGGCCCAGGTATTCGGCGACCCAGGCCACCAGCTCGTTGAACGGTTGGCTGCCGGGCAGCATGCTCATGTAGTCGACGAGCTTGAGTGGCCCCAGGCGAATGCGGAATTTGTGCTGGCGATCCCACACGAAGCGGCCCAGGCAGAAGTCCACGCCCAGTCGGGCGTTGACACCGACGCGGCTGCGTTCGGGCAGTTCCAGCCATTGGCCGACGTATTCTTCGATCTCCACCGGCAGGCCGAAGTACTCGCTGAGAATCGCCTTCAAACCGTCCGGGTAGCGGGTCTGTGCCGACAGGTGGCCGCTGTAGTGCAGCTTCGCCGTGTCGGGGATCAGCCCCTGGTTGAGCAGACTCGGCATGCCCCGGCCGCTGAGGGCCGCCAGGCGCGCCGACCAATAGTCATCGTTCGGGCGGTCATGGCTGACGGTCGGCCGCGCTTCGGCCCAGGCCCGGTAGAACAGGCTGAGCAGGCGGTGGTGAAACACATCGAGGAAGCGCTTGCTGGTGCTGTCGGCGTTGTTGCGCTGGCGTTCGCGTACGTATTCGGTGATGTGCAGCGGCATCGGGCCGTTGGGGCCGCCGAGGCCGAAGAAGAATTGCTCCAGGCGGGCCGGCGTACCGTCACCGCCCGGTTGCACCGAGGCGAGGGTGGCCGGGGCGAAGGTGCAGTCGGCCTGTTGCCCGAGGCGCAACGGATCATCGGCCAGACGCAGGGAATGGCCCAGGCGCGGCAGCTCGGGGGATTCGCACTCGATGCGCCGCAACGCCTGGAAGAAGTCGTATTCCCAGGGCTCCTGGTGCATCGCCTCCAGGGTACTCACAGGGTCGGACGACGTCCGGGCTTGGCTTTCCATCGCATGATCTCGCCGCGTTCGGTGGTACGGATCACCGTCTCGGTAAAACTGTTGATCGACACGTAGCGTGCCAGGAAGCGCTCGAACACCGCACCGAGCAGGAACACCCCGGTGCCGCGAAACGCGTTTTCATCGAATTCCAGGGTGATCTCCAGGCCCCGACCGAACACGATCGGGCCGGGCATCGGCAAGCGCCGGGTGCAGGCCTTGCTGCTGACTTCCCGCAGGCCTTCGATCTGCAATTGCAGCGCCGCGTCGTTGCTGTCGCCGTACAGGCGCAGCAGTTCCCGCAGGGCGGCGGCGCCTTGGCCTTGTTCGCTCAACGACAAGTAGTTCAGCGACAACTGGCTGATCAGCCGCCAGGCCTTGGCATCGTGGGCATGACTGGCCCGTGGGCGACTGGGACCTGCCACGCAACGCACGGCGCCAACCGGCGCACTGTCGGCCAGGGTGAAGTCGGTCTTGCCGTTGCCCACGCCCATGAACAGCGGCAGGTCGCGGTTGGTGCACAACGCCGTCACGCCCAGCTGGCGCAGGTCGTGGCGGTAGGGCGCTTGCTGGCTGTCCACCAGGCTGACGAAGGTTTCGCTGCCAATGTAGGTCGAGCGCGGGCCGTTGCGCCGTTGGTCGCTGGACAGCACGCGCGGTTCGCGGCGCACGGTGTAGTAGGCCAGGTCGCGGCCATAGCGGGACGGATCGCGCACGGCGTAGAACGGCAAGAACGGCTGCTCCGGCCCGGTGCCGTGGCCGGTGAGGCCGCTGAGCGAATGCACTTCGAAATCCATCGGCCGGGTACGGTCGGCGATCACGTGGTGTTCGTTGACCCGTTCCGACAAGTGAATGCGATCCAGGCGCTTGGGGAACAGGTTGATGGCCGGGGTGCAGAACGGCAGGAACTGCGAAGCGCCGACGCTGCCTTCCAGGCTTGGGTCGTGACGGTCGAACAGCACGATCAACTCCAGTTCCTGGCCGTCGCAGCGTTTGACCGCGCGGCTCAACTGGGTGAAGTCCACAAACAGGAAGCGGTGGGGCAGGGCGAAGTATTCCTGCAACAGGCGATAGCCCTGGAAGGCCCGGGACACCACCGGCAGCGCGGCGTCGGCATCGTCGAAGCCGCGCGAGCGCAACGCATCCTGGGGCAGCCGCTCCACCCAGTCGCCGCCGGGCTTGCGGGCGAACACCGCGCAGGCATTGCCCAGCAGTTGTTCGTAGAGGCGGAAGGGCTGTTCGTCGGCGCCGCTCAAGTACAGCGGCAGGTTGTCCAGGGCCAGGCTGTTGAACGGCAGTTCGGCGCCGGTGCGCAGTGTGAGGCGCAGCCCGGCCTTGGCCTTGGGCTCGCTGGCGGCCAGGCGCCCGAGCACCACCGACGGGTTGCCGAAGTACTCAGCCTGGCTGACCTGCAACGGCCACAACGTCACCGCGTGGGCGGTGCGGTACTCGCAGCAGGTCTGGGTTTCGCGACCCAGGGCGGCGCGCAGGACGGTATCGCGGGGCAGCGGGAAACCACTGCTCAGCGAGCCTTCGTCCGGGTCGGCCTGCATTTGCACCACGGTCATCGACGGTGTCGGCGCCAGGTAATGGGGGTAGGCGATTTCCAGCAGGTTGTGGGTGAAGGTCGGGTACTCGGCGTCGAGCTTGAGCTGCACCCGCGCCGTCAGGTAGGCGAAGCCTTCCAGCAGGCGCTCGACATACGGGTCGGCGCAGTCCATGCCGGACAGCGTCAGCCGACTGGCTATCTTCGGGTATTCCTTGGCGAACTCCGCTGCGCTTTCGCGCACGTGGTGCAGTTCCTGGTTGTACAGCTCCAGCAGGCGCGGGTTCATGAGCGTCTCCGCTGGTCGGCGTTGACCACGCGCACATGGCCGGTTTCCAGGTCCAGGTCGGTCTGCAGCATCAGGCGCAGGGGCACCGGCTGGGCCCAGAGGTCGCCCTCGATTTCGAAGCTCAAGGCGTTGTGGTTCATCTCGGCGGTCGCCCGGGCGCGCACCCGCAGGGTGTGGCGCAGGATGCGCGGTTCGAAGGTGGCAATGGCCTGGTGGATCAAGGTTTCCAGGGCCGAGACATCGACGTTCGACGCGCTGTTGCCGGCCAGCGCCGGCAGGCCGAAATTCACCACCGAGGTGCCCGCGGGGGTGTGCAGCGTGGCATCGGCGTCGAGCAATGAGGTGGTGTTGAGCAGCCACGCCAGGTCACGCAGCACCGAGGCTTTCAATTGGGTCAGGGACAGCACGCGTTTGTCGGCGCTTTCCTTGGGGTTGGTCGGATCGTCGTCGGTCAACCGGTCCAATAGGGAGGGCTGGAGGCGATCGCGGGTGGCGATTTCGGTTACCACGTGAATGGCGCTACGTACATTTTCTGGTCCCAGTGGCTAGGCCCGCAGGCGGCGAACTGACTGACGTCCGCGACTTCCATTGTTCCCTTTATCTGGCGCACCGCCTGGAGTTTGGTTAGGCAGTCGCGGCTGGGCGCGGGCATGTGTTCGCTGCGTTCAACGGCGAAGATCGGAACCTGGTTGAAGATCTCCACTCGCAATTGCTTGTCCGGACCCAAGCTGAACTGGCAAGGCCATTCCATATCGAGCGGCAGCCGGCTCTGGTCAGGTTTGACAAGCGTGCAGCGACCTTGATCGTTGGTCAGGCTCACCGGCTGCCCGACGAACATCGCCTGGGTCGGCGCCGCTGTGGCGGCCGTGTCCTGTCCGGCGCATGCACTCAGGCTGACGAGGCTTGCTGTCAGCGCTGAAAAGAACAAGGGACTGCGCATCACACAAGCTCCCAGAACCAAATGGCTTTTGAACGCGAGAACAGGTCGCCGCTTTTGGTCAAACCACGATTCCACAGGTCGATATGGTCCCCGGTAGGGCGGCCGGCAGTGTCGCTACTTTGCTGGTAGCAGTCTTTGAAAAAAATGATTCCAGTCTTGCCCAGCAGCGCCGTGCGGTCTGTCACGCTGTTGGTATAGATTTTCGGCGGACCGAGGCGGTTCTTCTTCCATAACCAATTTGCCAATGACTCCGCGCCGCGGGCATGCCCATGAGCGCACCGAGGATCCAGCGTATAAGTCGATGAATTGACCGGCAGGGTCTTTTCCCCGCACAAGGCGATGCTCATCCGGATGGCACACTGGTTGATGTAAGGACCATCGCAGGCCGGATTGGCGGACGGGTAGGGCGGGTAGCTGTTCCACAGATTGATAAACGAAGGCTTGGCCATGACTCAGATACCACGTGGGAAAGAATTGGATTCGAGCAAGCACCAAATACCCCCGGCGCGTGGCACCGGGGGTATTTTCGATTACACCTTGACGTTCTGACGGATGTTCCAGCCGAACTTGACCGGGCCGCCTTCCTTGGTGCCGTCGGCTTTCTGTGGCTGGTAGTCCACCATCACCTTGGCGAAGTTCAGGGTGACGTTTTCGGTCAGGCGATCATCGCCGCCCGAACCGCCAGTGCTCAGGGACGTGACCAGCACTTCTTCCAGGTTGATGATCATGTACTCGACCTGGCTTTCACCGCCGGCCTTGCGCACGGTCAGCTTGACCTTGTCGATGTGCTTGCCGCTGGCGCAGTGCATCATCAGGTTCGGCGAAGCCTTGTCGACGAACTTGGTCAGCGACAGGTCCTGGACGTTGACCTTGCCGGCACCACCGCCGCTGCCCACGTGCATGTTGCCGGACTGGGACATGCCCCAGCTCCAGTTCAGGACGTCGATCTCGTCCTTGTGGGCCTTGTCCATGGACTCGCCCTTGATGTCGCCGATCTTGATGAAAATATCAACAGCCATGTTTTCTCCCTGTGTGGTTTCTAACCACATTGTTTGGTTGACGCTGACCTTGCGAAATTACGGGGGCTGAACGGGGGGAAGACGATCTCCAGCCTGCTGGAGATCCTCTGTGGGAGCGAGCTTGCTCGCGATGGCGGCGTCCCATCCGACATCAATGCAAGCTGATCCACCGCTATCGCGAGCAAGCTCGCTCCCACAGGGTTACCGGCCACCCGTTTCAGTAAATCCTTACGCGCCCTTGGCCGAAGGCAGTTTCGATACCAGGCGCAGCGACACGGTCAGTCCTTCGAGCTGGTAGTGCGGGCGCAGGTAGAACTTGGAGTTGTAGTACCCCGGGTTGCCTTCGACTTCTTCGACGATCACTTCGGCGGCAGCCAGTGGGTGCTGGGCCTTGGTGGTCTCGGTGGAGTGCGCCGGGTCACCGTCGACGTAGTTGAGGATCCAGTCCTGCAACCAGCGCTGCATCTCGTCCTTCTCTTTGAAGGAACCGATCTTGTCGCGCACGATGCACTTCAGGTAATGGGCGAAACGGCAGGTGGCGAACAGGTACGGCAGGCGCGCGGCCAAGTTGGCGTTGGCGGTGGCGTCCGGGTCGTCGTATTCGGCCGGTTTCTGCAACGACTGGGCGCCGATGAACGCGGCGAAGTCGGTGTTTTTCTTGTGCAGCAGCGGCATGAAACCGTTCTTCGCCAGTTCCGCTTCACGGCGGTCCGAGATGGCGATTTCGGTCGGGCACTTCATGTCCACGCCACCGTCGTCGGTCGGGAACGTGTGGGCTGGCAGGTTTTCCACTTCGCCGCCAGATTCAACGCCACGGATGCGCGAGCACCAGCCGAAGTGTTTGAACGAACGGTTGATGTTCACCGCCATCGCGTAGGCGGCGTTGGCCCAGGTGTACTTGGAGCTGTCGGCGCCGTCGGTGTTTTCTTCGAAGGCGAAGGCTTCCACCGGGTCGGTCTTGGCGCCGTAAGGCAGGCGCGCCAGGAAACGCGGCATGGTCAGGCCGATGTAGCGCGAGTCTTCCGATTCACGCAGCGAGCGCCAGCCGGCGTATTCCGGGGTGGTGAAGATCTTGGTCAGGTCGCGTGGGTTCGACAGTTCCTGCCACGAGCCCATGCCCATCACGGTCGGCGATGCCGCGGCGATGAACGGGGAGTGCATGGCCGCGCAGACTTTCGACAGCTCGCCCAGCAGCTCGACATCCGGTGGCGACTGGTCGAAGTAGTAGTCGCCCACCAGGCAGCCGTAAGGCTCGCCGCCGAACTGGCCGTATTCTTCTTCGTACATCTTCTTGAAGATCGGGCTCTGGTCCCACGCGGTGCCCTTGAATTTCTTCAGGGTCTTGTGCAGGTCGGTCTTGGAGATGTTGAGCACGCGGATCTTGAGCTGCTCATCGGTCTCGGTGTTGTTGACCAGGTAGTGCAGGCCACGCCAGGCACTTTCCAGTTGCTGGAAGTCGGGGTGGTGGATGACCTGGTTGACCTGGGCGGTGAGCTTGGCGTCGATGGCGGCGATGATCGATTCGATCGACTTGATGGCGTCGTTGGACACCAGGTCGGTCTGCGCCAGGGCCTGCTCGGCCAAGGTGCGCACGGCCGTTTCAACGGCTTCGCGGGCGCGCTCGGTCTTGGGTTTGAATTCTTGCAGCAGCAGGGACGCGAACTCGCTGGTTTCTTGGGTTGCGCCCAGGTTCTGTGCGCCTTCGCGGGCTGTATTGTCAGTCATGATCATTGGTCCTGTGCTGGCTTCGGCGCGCTCGCCAGGGCCTGCAACAGCGCTGGGTCCTTGATCGCCTTCATGATGATTTCTTCGGCGCCGGTCTTGCCGTCCATGTAGGTCAGCAGGTTGGCCAACTGGGTGCGCGCTTCGAGCAGCTTGTTCAGCGAGTCGACCTTGCGGGCAACGGCCGCCGGGCTGAAGTCGTCCATGCTTTCGAACGTCAGGTCCAGGCTCAGGTTGCCTTCGCCGGTCAGTTCGTTAGGCACATGGAACGCCACGCGCGGCTGCATGGCCTTGAGGCGCGAGTCGAAGTTGTCGACGTCGATCTCGAGGAACTTGCGGTCGGCCACCGGGGCCAGAGGCTCGGCGGGCTTGCCGGCGAGGTCGGCCATGACGCCCATGACGAAGGGCAACTGGACCTTTTTCTCGGCGCCGTAGAGCTCGACGTCGTACTCGATCTGCACTCGAGGCGCGCGGTTGCGCGCGATGAATTTCTGAGAACTTTGCTTCGCCACGTTGCTGCTCCTGGTCGCTTGAGCGACGGTGTTGGCGTCATCGGGGGTGCCGGTGACGTGACTGCGTGATCCGCTCGCTTTTTATTCGCTGTCTGGGCCGCGCAGGTTTTCAAATTGACTCATGCCGTCGGGAATCAGGTTGCGCACAATGGCCGCGAAATCGGCGTGCACCAGATGCTTGGCCCGGTTCAACAGCACCGGCAGCGGGCTGGAGGGCTCATGACGGGTGTAGTAAGCGAGAATCCGGTCCAGGCTGCGCAGCACGTCGTCGCGGTTGTTGATGTCGCCGCTGACGGTGCTGGTATTACGCAGTGAGCTTGTGACATTTGCATGCTCACTGGGCGCTGGGCTGTTTTCGCCGACGGGATCGGCCTGGGCGCTGTCGCCACTCTGCGGGGCGAACTGGCCGAGAATCTGCAGGGCCATCTTCAAAGGCTGCTTCAACGGGCCGAGGTCCACGCCTTGGGCGGAACCGACCTGGTCGCTGACCTGTTGCTCGATGGCTTCGGCGGCGCTGCGGGCTTCGAGCAGGGCGGCGCGGGTGATTTCCAGTTGCTCGGGATCGCTGTCGAGCAGGGCCCCGGCGAGCTGTTCGGCACCGAGGTTTTCATCCGGGAAACTTTGCAGGCCACTGGCGTTGGCGGCGGCGCGCAGGCTGACGGCACCGAAGGTCCGCGAACGGGCCAGGATGCTTTCGCGCAGCAGGCGGAGGGTGAGATCGGACGTCAGGCCGGCGAGGGCATTGATGCGCACGGTGGGGTCGTTGTCGTCATCGGCGTCCAAGCGCGGATGCAGTTCGGCCCAGTATTGCTTGAGCAATTCGCTGATCAGCGTCAGCACACGGGCCATGCCCGGCAGGCCTTCGAGGGCCAGGGAGCTTTGCATCAGGAAATGGGTAATGCGCAGGTCTTTGCTGCGCTGCAGCAAGTCCAGGCTCTGCTGCTGGATGCTGCGCCATTCAGGGGGTTCGGCAGGCAGGATCGAATCGCCCATGCTGCGTTCGGGTTGGCCCCGGGAGTCGCGTTCCAGGCGCAGGAAATCCGCGTCATATTCCAGATCTTCACCACACGGCGAAGTCGCGGAAACGGCGGCGAGCAGCAAAGGCACATCCACTTGGATCGATCTCCCTATCACCCGCTTGATAGAAGTCGGGCAGTTCACACGCAAGTTTCGGATGAAACTTCACATGTTCCTTGACGGTAATGGCCCTTTAGATTCGTGATGATCTTAAAGTGCCATCATGTATATTCAAGAAGTTGTGCATTTTTGGTGTAGTACTTATCGCTTGTCAAGGTAAGCTATTTCGCCTGTGTATGCCCTATGTAACAGTTGTGATGCGCTTAACAGCCCGCCCGACCTACTGGTCGAAGCGGCAACTGACGTGGGGTTTTTGTCACGCAAGCCGGTTATGATCAGCAATCATGCTGGCAAAAAGCCGTTGTTGCGGTTGTTGGCAGGTTGCCGGCGGGTCGCCAGGGTGTGAACCCTCAACCACCCGCCCGCGCGTGAAGTATTCAGCAAGGAGGCAAGATGCCGCTGTGTTTGACTATCACTAGTTATCACAAAATTACCCCAGGCCAGTGTTCTGAAAAGTCCATGGATCAGGGGGTGATGGCAATTGGCCGTAATTCCGATAATGACTGGGTATTACCGGACCCGGAGCGTCTGGTTTCCGGTAAACATTGCGTTATCCAATACAAAGACGGGCGTTATTATTTGACCGATAACAGCACTAATGGTGTGGAATTGGTCAAGGCCGGCGTTCGCTTGCGCAAGGGCAATAGCGAGCCCCTGCAAGACGGCGAAGTGATCCGCATTGGTGACTATGAAATCCAGGCCCGCGTCGATTTCAACCTGCCGGTCACCGATAGCAACCCGTTCGCCGAATCGCCCAGCAGTTTCGAGGCCTTGATGGGGCAGCAGAGCGCCGCCGCGCCTGTGCCGTCGCCGATCCAGGTGGCCTCGCCTGCGCATTTCCAGGGCGTGTCGGCCATGGACACCCTGCCGGACCTGTTCGACTTCTTGGCCCCGAGCAGTGTCCCGCCGGCCACCCAGCCTGACCATGTCCCGGCCGAGCAACACAATTTCCGCCCGCCGACGCCAATTGCCCGGCCGAGCCCGCCACCCGTGGTCGAGCCGGTTGTACCGGCGTCTGCCTCGGTGATTCCGGACGACTGGGACCCGTTCAGCGACAAGCCTGCACCGGTGGCGGTTGCCCCGCTGCCCGTGGCCCCGCCGCCGGTGCCGCTGCCGCCGGTGGTTGAGCCGATCGCGACACCTGTTTCGCAGCCTCCGCTTGTCGACATCTTTGCTGAAATCAGTGCACCGCCGCCGGCGCCCGTGCGTGAAGCACCGGTGACCCGCGTCGAGACCCCGGTCGCACCTCCAGTCGCTCCAGTTCCCCCGGCCGCCTCAGTTGCTCCGGCCGCGCAGGCCGAGGCCGCCCAACCCGACTTGCTGCAAGCCTTCCTGCGCGGTGCCGGGCTGGACCAGTTGCGCCTGGACAAGGCCCAGGCCGAAGCACAGATGGAAAGCATCGGGCGCAGTTATCGGTTGATGGTCGAAGGCCTGATTGATGTGCTGCGTGCCCGCAGCAGCCTCAAGGGTGAGTTCCGCATCCAGCAGACGATGATCCAGCCGGTGGAAAACAACCCGCTGAAGTTCGCCCCCAATGTCGATGAAGCCTTGCTGCTGCTGTTGCGCCACGGCAACCAGGCGTTCATGGCCCCGGACGCGGCGGTGCGTGACAGTTTCGACGACTTGCGGGCCCACCAACTGGCGGTAATGGCCGGTGTGGAAGCGGCCATCAAGCATTTGCTGGGGCGCTTCGAGCCGGCACAACTGGAAGAACGCATGGCCAAGCCAGGCGGGCTTTCAGGTATTTTCAGCGGCTCGCGGCAGGCCCAGTACTGGCAGCAATTCACCGAGCTCTACAGCAACATTTCCCGGGAAGCCCAGGAGGATTTCCAGGACCTGTTCGGTCGCGAGTTCAGTCGCGCCTACGAAGAACACAGCACACGACAGCGACGCCGTTGAGCGGCGCCGTCCTATAACAATATTGATCAGCCAACAACGGATAGCTCAAACGTCATTGAGGACGCAGGATGATTCCCAGGTTTTTACTCGCAGTCGCCACCGCGCTTCTGCTGACGGCGTGCGCCAAGGATGCGGCCAACCCCCAGCCCGAAGAAGCTGAGGCCGACACCGCCGCCATCGAGTTGCATTTTCATGCCATTGCCGGCCTCAACCCCGGCGCCACCGGCCAGCCGGCCCCGGTCAGGGTGCGCATTTTCGAACTGAAAAATGCCGCGACCTTTGGCCGTTCCGATTATTTCGCCCTGGCCGAGCGGGCCCAGGCCACGCTGGGCGCCGACCTGATCGACCAGGACGAGGTGTTGATCCAGCCCGGCCAGCAACTGAGCCTGCAACGCGATCTCGACCCGGCCACGCGGCACATCGGAATACTGGTGGGCTATCGCGAACTGGACCAGTCGTTGTGGCGCACGGTGATGAATGTCCCGGCGCGCGAATACACCGAATACCAGATCAGCCTCGATGTGCGCGCCGTGCGCAGCGCCGTCGTCGTTCCCCCATCCAGCCCTGCCCAATAAGCAATCGGAGCCCCCATGTCCTGGAACAATCGCGTGGTCTGGTCGGAAGGCATGTTCATTGGAACGCAGCACTTCCAACAGCATGACCGTTACCTGGAAAACCTCATCGACGCACGCAGCCGCCCATTGTCGGCCGGCGCTTGGGGTTTTTCCGAATTGCTGATCGACCAGGGCCTGCTGGCCCAGGGCAAGCTGGCGATCATCTCGGCGCGGGGCCTGTTGCCGGACGGCACGCCCTTCAACATTCCCCAGGATGACCTGGCGCCGACGCCGCTGAACGTCGATGACAACCTGCGCGACGGCCTGGTGTACCTGGCCTTGCCGCTCAAGCGCGCTGGCGCCCGTGACACCGTGGACGAAGGCGAAGACCTCGGCGCCGCGCGTTATGTGAGCCAGGTGTGCGAAGTGCGCGACGACAACGCACCGTTCGAAAACCGCGCGCCGGTGGCCCTTGGCTCCCGGGCCCTGCGCTTGTTGACCGAACAGGATGGCATCGGTGACTACGCCGCCATCGGTGTGGTGCGCATCAAGGAAAAACGTGCCGACCGTGCCTTGGTGCTCGACGATACCTACATCCCGCCACTGCTGGATGTCATCGCCTCCAAACCGCTGGCGGCGTTTCGCAGCGAATTGCTGGGCCTGCTGCATCAACGCGGCGAAGCCTTGGCCGGGCGGGTGGTGGCGTCCGGTGCCGGTGGCGCCTCGGAGATTGCCGACTTCATGCTGCTGCAACTGGTCAACCGCGCCCAGCCGCTGATCCAGCACCTGAGCCAGTTGAGCCCGCTGCACCCCGAGCGTTTCTACAGCGAATTGGTGAGCCTGGCCGGGGAGTTCTCCACGTTCACCGCGTCTGGGCGACGACCGCAGCAATACCCGCCGTACCAGCACGATGACCTGGCGCTCAGCTACGCGCCGGTGATGCAGGCCTTGCGCGAAGCCCTGTCGATGCTGATCGACAGCAAGGCGACGCCGATTCCGATTGTCGAGAAAGCCTACGGCATCCACGTGGCGATGCTGGCCGACAAGACCCTGCTCGACAGCGCCAGCTTCATCCTGGTGGTGCGTGCCGATGTGCCGGCCGAAACCCTGCGCAGCCGCTTCGGCCAGCAAAGCAAGGTCGGCTCGGTGGAGCACATCCGCGACCTGGTCAACCTGCAACTGCCGGGCATCGGCCTGCTGCCGTTGCCAGTGGCGCCACGGCAACTGCCGTACCACGCCGGTTCCACCTACTACGAACTCGACCGGGGCAGCGACCACTGGCAGCAGTTGAGCAACTCCGGCGGCTTTGCGTTCCACATCGCCGGCCAGTTCCCAGGGCTGAACCTGGCTTTCTGGGCGATCCGAGGATAAACCGCGATGAGCAACGACGATCGTACCCAGTTCATGCCGACGCCCGGTGGCCGTGGCGCCGATCCATTCCGGCCGGACCCTGGCCGTCCGGACCCGGGTCGTCCGCAGCCTGCGCCGCTGTCGATGCCGGCCGCGCCGGTCCTGACCGGCAAGGCCGAGGGCCTCAACCCGTTGGAAAGCGCCGCCGGCCCGCTGTTGGCCCTGCTGACGCGCCTGCGCAACACCATCGCCCACCCGGCGCCGGCCAGTTTGCGCGCACAACTGCTGGCCTACCTGCGCCAGTTCGAAGAGCGCGCCGAGGCCGCCGGGGTGGTGCGCAACGATGTGTTGCTGGCCCGCTACGCCTTGTGCACCGCGCTGGACGAAGCGGTGTTGAGCACGCCGTGGGGTGGCACCAGTGATTGGGGCAAGCAAAGCCTGTTGATCACCGTGCACAACGAAGCCTGGGGCGGCGAGAAGGTGTTCCAGCTGCTGGAGCATTGCCTGCAAAGTCCCCGTGAGCGCTTGTACCTGCTGGAGCTGTTGTACCTGTGCATGTGCCTGGGTTTCGAGGGGCGCTACCGGGTGATGAACGACGGTCGCAGCCAACTGGAAGCGTTGCGTGAACGCACCAGTGCGGTGATCCGCAGCGCCCGGGGCGACTACGAGCGCGAGCTGTCGCCGCACTGGCGCGGTGTCACCGTGGCCCGTGATCGACTGGCGCAATTCATGCCGCCGTGGATCGCCGTGGCCATCGGCGCGGCCTTGCTGCTGGCGCTGCTGTTCGGCCTGCGCATGAAACTGGCCTCCGATGCCGAACCGGTGTTCAAGAACATTCACTTCCTGGGCGAAATCCCGGTGCAGACCATCGACCGCCCCGTGGTGCAGCCGAAAGTGGTCGAACGCCCACGCCTGGCAGGCTTTTTGGCCGATGAAATCCGCGCCAACCGGATTGCCGTGGAAGACGCCGTCGACCGCTCGGTGGTGACCATTCGCGGCGATGAACTGTTCGCCTCGGGCAGCGCCAGCATCAAGGACGATTTCCAGCCGCTGATGCTGCGCATCGCCGATGCGGTGCGCAAGGTCAAGGGCCAGGTCCTGGTCACCGGCCACAGCGACAATCGGCCGATCGCCACTCTCCGGTTCCCGTCCAACTGGGCGTTGTCCGAAGCGCGGGCCCAATCGGTGCTGCAAATTCTTTCGGCCAAGACCGGCCAGCCCGAGCGCTTCAGCGCCGAAGGCCGCAGCGACACCGAGCCGTTGGCGTCCAACGCTACCCCAGAGGGGCGTGCGCGCAATCGTCGGGTTGAAATCACAGTATTGGCGGAGGGGGTCGAGTGAAGGCGTTTTTCAGTTTTATGACCCGCTGGGTCATCCCATTGCTGGGGCTGATCGCCCTGAGCCTGATCATCTGGTTCGTCGGCCCGCTGCTCGATTGGCTGGTGCCTGAAGGCCGCCGCTGGGCCTTGATCATTCTGGTGTTCGCGGTGTGGATCGCCTACCGGGTGTTCCGCATCATCCAGGCGCGCCGTCAGGCCGCCGAAGTGATGCGCAGCCTGGCGGCGCAAACCCCGCCCGACCCCACCAGCATCGCCACCGCCGAAGAGCTCGAAACCCTGCGCCAGCGCATGGACGAAGCCTTGGCCCTGCTCAAGAAAGCCAAGCTGGGCGGTGATGAGCGTCGCAACCTCTACGAGCTGCCGTGGTACGTGATCATCGGCCCGCCGGGTTCGGGCAAGACCACCGCGCTGGTCAACTCCGGGCTGCATTTCCCGCTGGCCGCGCAACTGGGCGCCGGTGCCGTGCGCGGTGTCGGCGGTACGCGCAACTGCGATTGGTGGTTCACCGACCAGGCGGTCCTGCTTGACACCGCCGGCCGCTACACCACCCAGGACAGCGACGCGACCATCGACAAGGCTGCCTGGCTGGGCTTCCTGGGGCTGTTGAAAAAGCAACGGGCCCGACGCCCGATTGACGGTGCGTTCATTGCCATCAGCCTGTCCGACCTGCTGCTGGGCAGCGACGCCGAGCGCGCCGCCCATGCCGCGGCGATTCGCTTGCGGATCCAGGAGCTGTACACCCAGTTAGGCGTGCGCTTCCCGATTTACCTGATGCTGACCAAGCTCGACCTGGTGCCCGGGTTCATGGAGTATTTCGATACCCTGAGCAAGGAAGAGCGCGCCCAGGTCTGGGGCATGACCTTCGCCCTGGACGATGGCAAGAGCAACGACAGTCCGCTGGCACACCTGCAAAGCGAATTCACCGGCCTTGAGCAGCGCCTCAACGACCGTCTGGTGGAGCGCTTGCAACAAGAGCGCGACCCGGCGCGGCGCGACCTGATCTACGGCTTCCCCCAGCAGTTCGGCGCCCTGAAAGATTGCCTGCAAAGCTTCCTCGAAGGCGTGTTCAAACCCAACGCCTTCGAAGAGCGCGTGTTGCTGCGCGGTGTGTATTTCACCAGCGGCACCCAGGAAGGCAGCCCGATCGACCGCCTGATCGGCTCCATGGCCCAGAGCATGAACCTGGACCGCCAGCACCTGGCGCGCCAGACCGGCACCGGGCGCAGCTACTTCATCGAAAAACTCTTCACCGCCGTGGCCTTCGCCGAGCGTGGGCTGGTGGGCGTCGACCCGAAAGTCGAGCGTCGACGCAAGTGGATCGCCCGCGGTGTTCTGGCCTCCACGGTGGTGCTGGTGCTGGTGGTCAGCACATTGTGGTGGGTCAGCTACCGTGCCAACCAGGCCTACATCGCCCAGGTCGATCAGAAGGTCGCGCCATTGGGCCAGACCGTGCAGAACCTCAGCCCGGCGCAACGGGATGTGCTCGCGGTGTTGCCATTGCTCAACGCCGTGAAACACCTGGCCGACGACGCCCCGAGCTGGGCCGAAGGCCTGGGCTTGTACCAGGGCGACATGCTCGAAGCCGAGTCCGGCAGCGTCTACCGCAAGCTGCTGATCGCGGTGTTCGCGCCACGCCTGCTGACGCGTATCGAAGAGCAACTGCACAGCGGCGGCAATTCGGATTTCCTCTACGAAGGCTTGAAGGCCTACCTGATGCTCGCCGACACCGAGCATTACGATGCCGACTTCATCAAGGCCTGGATCGCCCTGGATTGGGATCGCAGCCTGCCGCGGGACTTGCCGGCCGAGCAGCGCCAGGCCCTGGCCGCGCATTTGCAGGCACTGTTCGAGCGACGTCCGCCCCTCGCGCGCCTGGACCAGCGCCTGGTCGAAGACCTGCGTCGCCAGTTGCAGCAATTGCCGGTGGCCCAGCGGGTCTATGACCGGATCAAGCGCCAGAAACTGCCCGAAGGCATCCCGGACTTCCGTATCAACGAAGCCGCCGGGCGTGACGCGGCGCTGGTGTTCAGCCGCAAGAGCGGCAAGCCGCTGGGCGAGCCACTGAGTGGGTTCTTCACCGTCAAGGGCTACCGCCAGGGCTTCTTGCTCACCAGCCTGAGCCAGACCGGCACCCTGGCTGAAGAGCAATGGGTGCTGGGCCATGAACAGGCCGATCAGCAGAACGTCGCCAGCCTGGCCGCCGATGTGCGTCGCTTGTACTTCCAGGACTACCTGCGCCAATGGGACGCCTTGCTGGCCGACATCGACTTCGTGCCGATCACCAGCGTGGCCCAGGCCGCCGATGTGCTGCGGGTGATTTCCGGCCCGACTTCGCCGCTGAAAAAGCTGCTGGTGGCGGTGGCGAAGGAAACCGACCTGCAACAGGATGAACGCCTGCTGGCCGCCCAAGGTGCGCCGGTGGAAGGCGGCGTGGACAAGCTAAAGGAGCGTTTGGGCAGCTTGCTCGGCCAGGAGCAGGCGACGCCAAACGCGCCGGCGGCGAGCGATGACCCGATCACCGCGCACTTCGCCGAGCTCAACAGCATCGTCAGCAAAAGCGAAGGCGAGCCGGCGGCCATCGACGGTCTGTTGGCCGACATGAACGCTCTGTACGTGCAGGTCAGCGCCATGGTCGGGGCCAGCGGCGACGCCTTGCTTGGCGAAGCCAAGAACCAGGCCACGGCCGCCGCCACGCGGGTCAGCCTCAACGCCGAACGCCAGCCGCCGCTGGTGCAGGGCTTGGTCAAGTCGGTAGTCAACTCCACCACCAACAGCATGATGGGTGGGGTGCGCAACCAACTGAACGCCGCCTGGACCAGCGAAGTGGTGAACATCTATCGCCAGTCCCTGGCCGGGCGCTATCCGATGTCGCCGGGCAGTGCGCGGGACGCGACCCTGGATGATTTCGGTCAGTTCTTCGGGGTTGGCGGGGTGATGGACAACTACTTCCGCAAGTACCTGCAACCCTACGTCGACACCTCGACGCCGACCTGGCGCTGGCAGCCGGGCGCGGCGCAGAAGCTCGGCATCGCCCCCAGCGTGCTGCAGACCTTCCAGCGCGCGGCGACCATCCGCGATGCGTTCTTCCGTTCCGGCGGCACCCAGCCGATGGTGCGCTTCGAACTCAAGCCGGTGGCGATGGACTCGACCATCACTCAGTTCCTGCTCGACCTCGACGGCCAGCAGTTGAGCTACGACCACGGCCCGAGCCGCCCGACCGCCATGCAGTGGCCGAACCCGGGCAGCATCGGCGTGGTGCGGATCTCCATCATGCCGCCGTCGTCCAGCGGGCGTTCCGGCATCACCCTGGACGGGCCGTGGGCCTGGTTCCGGCTGCTGGAGCAATCGGACCTGACCGCCGGCAACTCGCCGGATCGCTTCAACCTGCGGCTGCGGGTCGATGGTGCCAGCGCCTCTTACGAGCTGCGGGCCAACAGCGCCTTCAACCCGTTCAAGAGCCGGGTGCTCAGCGGCTTCAGCCTGCCGGAGCGGCTATGAGTACGCCGGGCTTCTATGGAAAGTTGGCCAGCCGCGGCGACTTCGTCAGCCGTGGCTTGCCCCAGGGGTTTATCGGCCCGTGGGATTCGTGGCTGGCGGCGGGTTTGCTCGCCAGCCAGAGCAGCCTCGGCGAGCGCTGGCTGGATGCTTATCTGGTCAGCCCGCTGTGGCGCTTCATGGTCGCGCCGGGTGTGTGTGGCCCGGACGCCGCCGTCGGGGTGGTGATGCCGAGCATCGACCGGGTCGGCCGTTATTTTCCGCTGACCGTCGCGGTGCTGCTGGAACCCGACGCGGATCCGGCCTCGGTGGTGGGTGGTGCGGACGAGTGGTTCGAGCGGGTCGAGAACCTGTTGCTGAGCACGTTGAGCGTGGAGGCCAGTTTCGAGGCGTTCAACGAACAGCTGGAAACCCTCGGTAGCCCGATGTGCCTGCCGCGTACGTCGAGCAGCCGTTTCGCCAGCCTGCATCGCTTCGATGCCACCGACCCGCAGCGGCGCATGAGCGCCCTGGCCGAGGCGGCCTGCGAAGGCGCGAGCCTGTGGTGGGGCCAGGGATCGGAGCGCATTGCCCCGGGTTTGATGCGCTGCCAGGGATTGCCGGCAGCCGCCGATTTTGCGCAATTTTTGCTCGGCCAAGAAGGTGTTGTGTAGATGCGTCCAAGTGCCGGAAAAGCAATCAAGTCTGCAAGCAAGAGCCATGTCGGGATGGTCCGCCAGGTCAACGAAGACGCCTGCCTGGACCTGCCGGAAAACGGCCTCTGGGTGGTGGCCGACGGGATGGGCGGGCACGCGGCGGGCGACTACGTCAGCAGCCTGATCGTCGACAGCCTGCGCGGCATCGCCGTGGGGCGTTCGCTGGACGAATACGTCGCGGCGCTGCAAAGCGATCTGCTACGGGTCAACGCCGCCGTGCGGGAAGAAACCGCCAACCGTGGCGTGACCATGATGGGCAGCACCGTGGTGGTACTGGCCGCCCGCGACCTGCGGGGCATGTGCCTGTGGGCCGGTGACAGCCGCCTGTATCGCCTGCGCGACGGCGTGCTCGAAGGCATCTCCCGGGACCACAGCTACGTCCAGGATCTGCAGGACAGCGGCCTGCTCAGCGAAGCCGAGGCGCGGGTGCACCCGCGGGCCAACATCGTCACCCGGGCAATTGGCGTCGAGGCGCAACTGAACCTGGCGCTGACCGAGCTGCTGCTGGTGCCTGGCGACAGCTACCTGTTGTGCAGCGACGGGCTGACCAAGACCGTCGAGGACGATGAGATCCGCGAAGTACTGAGCCACGACGAGCCCGGCGAAATCGCCAGCAGCCTGGTGTCCCTGGGCTTGATGCGCGGCGCGCCGGACAACATCACCGTGGTGGTCGTGAAGGTGCCGTCATGAGCTTGACCCTGAACATTGTCATCCCCGGCTACGACATCGAAGGGCCGATCGGCGAAGGCGCGATGGCCAGCGTGTACCTGGCGACCCAGCGTTCGCTGGAGCGCAAGGTGGCGTTGAAAGTGATGGCGGCAGCCCTGGCCGCCGACCCGACGTTCTGCGAGCGTTTTTTGCGCGAAGGCAAGACCCTGGCGCGCTTGTCGCACCCGCACACCGTCACCATCCATGACATCGGCAACGTCGGTGAGTTGTATTACATGGCGATGGAATACCTGCCCAACGGCACGCTCAAGGAACGCATCGCCGCGGGCCTGACGCCGGAGCAGGGCCTGACCTACATCCGCCAGATCGCCTCGGCCCTGGGCTATGCCCACGGCTTGGGCTTGGTCCACCGCGACGTCAAGCCGGCCAACATTCTGTTCCGCGCCGATGGCACGGCGGTGCTCTCGGACTTCGGCATCGCTAAGTCCTTGGACGACCGCACCCAGTTCACCCAGGCCGGCTTTGCCGTCGGTACACCCAGCTACATGAGCCCGGAACAGGCCCGTGGGCAAGACATCGACGGTCGCGCCGACCTGTACGCCCTGGGCGTGGTGCTTTACGAAATCCTCGTCGGCAAACTGCCGTATACCGGCAACGACGCCCTGTCCACGGCCCTGGCCCACCTGACCGAACCGTTGCCGGAGTTGCCGGTGCACCACGGCCGTTACCAGGACGTGTTGCGCAAACTATTGGCGAAGGACCCGGCGGAGCGTTTCCCGGACGCGGCGGCGTTGCTGCGGGCGCTGGATACCCTGCCTGAGGAGTCGGAAGCGACGCTGATCCGGCCGTTGTCGTTGCAACTGCCGACCACGCCGCCGGTGGATGACTTGGCGGGCTTGACGCCCATGTCCATCGACATTCCCAGCGGCCCGGCTTATTCACCACCGCAGCCACAGTCGAAGCCGCAGTCCAAGCCCGTTCCGCCGCCGATAAAGCCGACGGTTCAATCCTCGGTGTCGGAGCAGCGCAAGGGCCCGGTGTTCGCCCTGGCCGCCGTTGCGGTCGCCGTGGCGCTGGCGTTGGGTGGCGCGGGTTATTGGTGGCTGGCCGGTGACGATGGCAAAGAGGTGAAGACGCCAGTGGCCACGACCACCTCGGTCAAGCCACCGGAAGTGAAGCCGCCGCAGGCCCCGGAAGTGCCCGCGGTCAAACCGCCTGTTGTCCCTGCGGCTCAACCGCCCGTGGCGACCGAGGCCGACGGCGGCCAGCGTCCGCTGTTGATGGCCGGCAAGAAGACCCTGTTCCAGCGTGTGCTCAGCAAGCCGGGGGCGAAACTCGCCGAGGCGCCGGGTGCCGCGCCGGGCAAGGCATTGCCGGCGTTTTCCGTGCTGTACGTGTATCAGCGCAAGGACGTCGACGGCGGTTCGTGGGTGCGGGTCGGTGCGGCCACTGACGGGCGCAGCGACGGCTGGTTGCCCGCCGCCCAGGTCAGCGACTGGAAGCAAAGCCTGGTGCTCAAATTCACCGAACGTTCCGGCCGTGCGCCAGTGATGTTCCTGCGTCAGCCTGGCGAAGTGGAAAAGCTCCTGGCTAACCCATCGGCCGCCAAGAACGTGTTGCTCAAGGCCCAGCAGAGCCCGCAGGACGACCAGCAAGTGCTGGCCCTTGAGCCGGCCGCCAGCGCGGTGCCGCAGAGCCAGTTCTACCTGCTGCCGATCTTCGATTCCCGCGAAAGCCTCGATGAAAACGGCCAGCCGGTGCAGTTGCTGAACGTGGCGTCCATCGACCCGGGCAACACCCCCAAGGCGACGGGCAACACGCCGATCACCACCGCCAACGCCGACGCGTTCCGCACCGCCGTGGTGCTGGTGGTGGACACCACCGTGTCGATGCAGCCCTACATCGACCAGGTGCGTGACGTGGTCCACGAACTGCAAACCCGCATCGCCGAGCGCGGCGAGTTGGACAGCGTCAGCTTCGGCATGGTGGGTTTCCGCAGCAGCATCAAGAAAACCCCGGGCCTGGAATACGTCGCCAAGACCTTGATCACCCTCGAGCAGGGCCGCGATCCGCAGCGCTTCATGGAGCTGGCGCGGCAGGTCAAGGCATCGACGGTGTCGAGCCATTCGTTCAACGAAGATGCGTTCGCCGGGGTCATGGAAGCCGTCGAAGGCATGGACTGGTCCGGTTACGGCGGGCGCTTGATCCTGCTGGTCACCGACGCCGGTGCCCTGCGCAAGAACGACCCGTTTGCCGCCACGCAAATGAACGAGGCCGAAGTGCGCCAGGCGGCGCTGGGCAAGCAGATCAAGATCTACGCCTTGCACCTGCTCAGCGACGCGGGCAAGAAAACCCATGCCGGCGCCCAGAGCCAGTACCGCACCCTGACCGCCGACGCCAACCCGCAGATCGGCGACCTGTACATTCCGGTGCCGGGCGCCGACGTGCGCAAGTTTGGCGAGCGGGTCGGCGAGATCGGTTCGGTGTTCGCCGACCTGGTGCATCAGGTGCGCAGCAACAAGGCGCAAAGCGTGCCACTGCTCAGCTCCGCGCCGAGCCTGGCCGACAAGTCGGCCGCGGTCGGCTACGCGATGCACATGGATTTCCTGGGGCGCAAATCCGCCAGCCAGGCGCCGCAGCTGGTCAGCGCCTGGACCGCCGACCGCGACCTGACCAATCCGGCGCTGCCGGCGTTCCAGGTCTGTGTGATGCTGACCAAGCTGCAACTCAACGACCTGCAGCAGTCGCTGAAGCTGATTGTCGACGCGGCCCGCAAGACCCAGAGCTCACCCAAGGATTTCTTCCAGGAAATCGCCAGCGCCAGTGCCTACATGAGCCGCGACCCGTCGGCCCTGCGCAAGGGCGGCAACCTGGCCGACGGCGGGATTCTGGGCGAGTACCTGGAAGGGCTGCCGTACCGCAGCAAGTCGCTGAACATGACCCAGGACTTGTGGCTGTCCTTGAGCGTGGCCGAGCAGGAAGATTTCATCGACGAGCTGGATTCGAAAATCCGCCTCTACGAAACCTTCCACAACGACCTCGCCAACTGGGTGCGCTTCGGCGACGCCGAGCCGGGCGATGCCTTGTACCGCGTTCCGTTGTCGACGCTGCCGTGATGCTGACCCTGAACGCAGTGCACAAAAGCCGGGGCGCCGGCAGCCAGCGCTACAGCCTGGTGATTCCACGGCTGCAATTGCGCGGCGGTGAACAACTGGCAGTGGTCGGCCCCAGCGGTTGTGGCAAGAGTACGTTGCTGGACCTGCTGGCGCTGGTGTCGGCACCGGATCAGGCTGGCCGGTTCGACTTCACGCCCGCCGACACGCCGCTGGACATCGCCAAATTGTGGCGTGCGTCGCAACAGGGCACCTTGGCCGAGCTGCGCAGCCGTTACCTGGGTTATGTTCTGCAAACCGGCGGCCTGTTGGGCTTCCTGGATGTGCGCGGCAACATCGCGTTGTCGCGCAAATTGCTGGGCTTGAAGGATGACGCAAGCGTGACGCGCCTGGCTGGGCAGTTGGACATCGCCGATCAACTGGACAAGAAACCGGCGGACTTATCCGTCGGTCAGCGCCAGCGGGTCAGCTGTGCCCGGGCGTTGGCCCATGGGCCGCGCCTACTGCTGGCCGATGAACCGACTGCCGCCCTCGACCCGCTGAACGCCGAGCGCGTCATGCAGTTGTTGGTGGCCCAGGCTCGCGAACACGGTGTGTGCTGTGTGGTCGCCACCCACGACGAGGCGCTGGCCCGCGCCAGCGGTTTGCAGGTGCGCCGCATCAGTTGCCGTCGCGATGCCGACGGCGGTGTCACCGCCACCCTCGGGGAGGCTTGCTGATGCGCGGCGCGCTGGTGGCTTCCCTGGCTTGGCAGGATTACCGCAACGATGCCTGGCTGTCGGCCTGCTCGGTGCTTGCTCTGGTGGCCGTGGTGGCGCCGCTGCTGGTGTTGTTCGGGCTGAAGTTCGGCCTGGTCAGCAGCCTGACCGAGCGCTTGCAGAACGATCCGGCCACTCGGGAAATCATCCCCTTGGGCGGCGGTCGCTTCAGTGCTGAATTCATCGAACAATTGGGCCAGCGTGGCGACGTGACCTTTGCCTTGCCGCGCACCCGCCAGATCGCCGCCACGGCGGATCTGAGCAGCGAGGCTTCGGCCGTCACGGTCGAGATGATTCCCACCGCGGCCAACGATCCCTTGTTCGAGCATTTGCCGGTGCCACAAGGCTTGGATCAAGTGGTGCTCAGCCAGACCGCCGCTGAAAAGCTCGGCGCCAAGGCCGGCGATTGGGTGCAGGCCAGTTTCGGCCGGCAGGTGGCCGGTCGCAGCGAGGCGCAGCGCACTCGCGTGCAGGTATTGCACGTGCTGCCCCTGGAAGCCTTCGCCCGGGACGGCCTGTTTGCACCGCTGGCCCTGCTGGAGGCCGCTGAAGATTACCGCGACGGCCGCGCCGTGCCCGCGTTCGGCTGGGCGGGCGATGCGCTGAGTGTGGCCGGGCAACGGGTCTATCCGGCGTTTCGTTTGTATGCCCGCAGCCTCGGCGACGTCGAGCCGCTGCGTCAGTATTTCGCCGCGCAGAACCTGTTGGTTTCGACCCAGGCCCAGACCATCGCACAAGTGCAATCGCTGAGCCGCAATCTGTCGATCGTGTTCTGGATCATCGCCGGGCTGGCCTTGACCGGCGCGTTCGCGGCGATCTTTGCCGGCGCCCTGGCGGCGGTCGAGCGTAAGCGTCGGGAGCTGTCGGTGTTGCGCCTGCTGGGGGTGTCCACCGCGGCGTTGTTGCTGTTCGTGGTGCTGCAGGCGCTCTACAGCGCCACGTTTGCGGCCCTGCTGAGTGCCGGCCTGTATGGCCTGGCGCAGTCGGGCCTGAATTATTTATTTGCGCAGATGCCCGGCGAATACGCCAGTCATCTGTTGGTGCGTCACTACACCTTGGCCCTGGTGGCCGTGCTCGGCGTCAGCGCCGTCGCGGCGGCTTGTGGTGGCTGGCGGGTGGCGCGCATCCAGGCGTGTGAAGGAATTCGCGATGTATAAGTTATTGGGCGCCGCCGTGGCGCTGAGCCTGGCCAGCATGGTTTGGGCAGATGAAGGCACGGACAAGCTGGACAACCCCAAGCCGTTGCCCGACGACGTCAGCCTGCCGCTGCCGTGCGAAGGCCAGATGGTGTTCCGCTACGTCTACATCCTCGCCCAGGGCACCCTGGACGACCGCGAGATCAGCCTCGGTTACCCGTTCAGCGAAGGCGAGGCGGGCTATCAACAGTCGTTCATTTCCGGCTACCGGCGCGACTTCATCAACGGCCAGTTCACCCTCAAGGACCTGCCCACGGACTGGAACAAGACCATCATGCCGTTGATGCCCAAGACCGACGCCAAGACGCCGCTCAAGCCGATGCTGTACTTCATCGGCAAGTACGAGGTCACGGCCCGCCAATACGCCCAGGTCATGGCCCAGGCGCAATCGCTGGCCAGCGGCGAAGCGGCGCCGGCCTGCGAAACCCTGCAAGCCGATTTGCCCCAAGGCGTGGCGGGGCGTTTGCCCAAGGTGAAACTGTCGAAGTTCGAGGCCGAGCGCTTCTCGGCGGTGTACAGCGCCTGGTTGATGAAATACCACAAGGACCTGCTGCCGGTGAGCGGTCGCGGCACCTCTGCCGAAGACGGCGGGTTGGGTTTCGTGCGCTTGCCGACGGAAGTCGAATGGGAATTCGCCGCCCGCGGCGGGCAAGCCGTCAGCCGCCAGGACCTGGAAGGGCGCCTGTTTCCCCGGCGCCTGGAAGGCAGTGAGAGCGACGGGCCGCTGGCCGATTGGGCGGTGTTCAACCAGGTCGCCGGTGGCACCGGCCAGGCAGCGCGGCTGATGCCCATCGGCACCAAGCTGCCGAACCCCATCGGTCTGTTCGACGTGGTGGGCAACGCGGCCGAGATGGTCCAGGAATCCTTCCAGTTGGTGCACGCCGGTCGCCGCCAGGGCGCCTATGGCGGCTTCGTGGTCAAGGGCGGCAACTACCTGGAAGGCGAGGGCACGTTGTTCACCGGGATGCGTCGCGAGTACCCGCTGTTCGCCGCCGACGGTACCGAGCAGAGCAACGAAACCACCGGCTTCCGCGTGGCCGTTGGGGCGTTGTCGGCGCCGCGTTCACGCTACAAGGAGTTGTTCGCCCAATGGCAGAAAGAAGGCCGCCTCGCGTCCCTGACCGACGCCATCGATGACGCCGACGACCCGACCAAACGCCTGGACAGCATCATCGCCGCCAGCGCCGACCCGCGCCTGCAAGCCGAACTGGGCCTGGTCAACGAAGAGCTCAAGCGCAACGTCTCGCTCATCGCCCAGCAACGCGAAGAAGCGGCGGGCAACCTGATCCAGTCATCGGCCCTGGTGGCCGAGACCGTCAACAACTACAACATTCGCCTGACCAATCTTCAGAACAGCCGGCAAGCCGCGCTGGATGCCAAGGATGAGGCCAGCGCGCAACTGTTTGCCACGGCCATCGACAATGGCCGCAGCGCGCTGGATGGCGCGGTGGCGATCTACATCGACAACCTGGCCACCGGCACGCGCTACACCGATGCCGTGATCCAGGCGCAGTTCCAGCGCATCAAGGAAGAATTGGAGCGCAAACCGGTACTGGGCAAAAGCCTGGTGGCGCGTGCAACGTTATTCGTTCGTCATGTCGGGGATTATCGTCAGCAAAAACGAGCCGACCCGGCGGCGATATTGAAGGAATTGCTCGCATCGAACGCTCAGCGGTCTTGAGCGTTCGTTGTCAGCGAGCTTGGAAGGGACTCAGGCGGCGATAGCGCCGTGCTGAGCTGGTCAACACTTAAACGAGAACACAACTATGCTTTTCTCCCGTAAACCATTTGCTTCGGTTTCCAAGCGTCACTTGCTGATGGTCGCTGTCGGCTTCAGCACCGTACTGACCGGCTGCGCCACGTCGCCGACCTCCAAGGTCGCCTCTAGCACCAAGGTCGAGTACTACCCCAACTGCTACGAGCCGGTGCAGCACCTGCGCTCCACCGAAGGCAACATGACCAAGTCGGTCGTCACCGGTGCCGCTGTCGGCGCCGTCGGTGGTGCGCTGCTGGGCGCCCTGACTGCCGACAAGGAAGACCGTGGTCGCAACGCCGCCATCGGTGCTGCGGGCGGCGCCCTGGCCGGTGGTGCCGCCGGTTACTACACCGAGCGCCAGAAGCAGATCGCCGATGACAACCAGCGCATCGCTTCCTACGCTGCCGACGTCAACAAAAGCGTCTCCGACATCGACCGCAGCACCGCTTACGCGAAGACTTCGCAGCAGTGCTACCAGAATGCGTTCAGCAAACTGGTTGCCGACCGCAAGGCCAAGACCGTCAACGACACCGAAGGCCGCAAGCGCCTGGCGGAAATCGTCGCTGGCCTGAAAGAGTCGAACGACCTGATCGTCGCGGTCAATGGCAAAGCCTCCGAAGATCTGAACAACTACACCCAGGCCTACGAGAAAGACCTGCAGCAAGTGGGTGTGCAGCGTACTGACGTGGTGACTGTGGCCACTGCTGATACCACGCCGGTCGTGGCTCAGACCACCAACAAGAAAAAGAACAAGAACGTACAACCGGCCAAGAAGAAAGACCTGCCGACCGTGCCGAAAGAAGCGGTAACCACCGAGAAAACCCTGCTGACTGCCAAGGCCAAGCAGGATGAAAGCAAGCAGGTTGCCAGTGCCGGTACTACTCAGGTCAATAGCATGTGCAAAAACCCGGACCTGGGTGACTGGGCACCGGTTCCTTGCCCGAATGTTTGATTGAGTGAGGGCTGCTGATCATTGGTCAGCAGCCAAAACCTGTGGGAGCGGGCTTGCTCGCGATAGCGTCCGTTCAGTTGGCATCCCTGTTGACTGACCCGCCGCCATCGCGAGCAAGCTCGCTCCCACAGTTGTTTTGTGTTGCCGGTGATATCTGCGACACCTCCAATCCTCTGTGGGAGCGGGCTTGCCCGCGAAGGCGGCCTTCTAGCCGGCCTGTCTCTTGCGGTTGTACCCCGATCCAATTGGTGGGAGCGAGCTTGCTCGCG